>CAJUAR010000044.1 GCA_910584495.1 uncultured Muribaculaceae bacterium | reverse complement strand
AAACACTTGGCTCCTCGGAGCCGTTAACAAACTCTCAAAAATAACCGAAGTATTGGGAAACGATGCCGAACTTATTTATGCACAGGGGAGCAATATTTACTATGATGAGGCAACTCAACGTAATTGCGACTGGGGTCGCTCCATTGCTCGCGGAAACGATGTCGAACTGCACCGTCAGGCTGTTGAAGCAGCCAATAACGCCGATATAATAGTATGCGCACTGGGCGAAAGTGCCGAAATGAGCGGAGAATCGTCAAGTCGTGCAGAAATTACCATACCAGATACTCAGCGCGATCTTCTCAAACAACTCTATGCCACCGGCAAACCCGTCATACTGCTGCTCTTTACCGGCCGACCGCTCGTCCTTGATTGGGAGGACAAGCACATCCCGGCTATACTGAATGTGTGGTTTGGCGGTAGCGAAGCTGCCGATGCTATAATAGATACTATTTTCGGAGAAAAGGTCCCTTCAGGGAAACTGACAACGACATGGCCACGTTCAATCGGCCAAATACCCTTGTACTACAATCACTTGCCGTCAAGCCATCCCGACTTCGACCCCACGCAATTCAATCCCTACAGAAGTAACTATATCGACATAAGCAACGAACCGCTTTATCCCTTTGGATATGGTCTGAGTTATACTACATTCGTATATTCCCAACCGGAATTAAGCTCCGGCAGCATGTCGAAAAACGGCTCGATAACTCTATCGGTAGATGTCACTAATACAGGCGACCTCGATGGTTATGAAATTGTGCAATTGTATATCAATGACCCTATTGCTAAGATTGCACGCCCTGTTAAAGAATTGAAATCTTATAAACGGGTATATATTCCGAAGGGAGAAACCATAAGAGTCAGCTTTGAGATAAATGGTGAGATGCTCAAATACTTTGACAACGAATTCGTATATGGCTATGATCCGGGGGAATTCCGCGTCATGGTAGGACCCGATTCAAACAATCTTCAGACACTGACTTTTCTCGCCGAATAAAAAATTACAAATAAAAAACACAGCAACAAATAGATATAGTGAGAAAATTAATATTTTTCATATTGTGCACAGCATTGACAGCTTCGGCTGCAGAACATCGCTTTTATGCCGTTGAGACTGAGGGTGACACCATTGCTGAAGGAATAGAATCGACACTGCTAACAGATAAGACAGGTAATGTCGAAACTGTAACGCTGACCCTTCACAACACCAGGCATACTCCTTTCCAGCCGGTTAAGGCCGGTCTGAAGCTGGGTGTGGACACATACATGGATACCTATCCGGAGTGGTACGGTAAGTTTTTCCCGACTCTTGCTATGTGCGAGCCCGACCATTTCTACGGCTATATGCAGTCGCCCGACGGTAAAATGAAAGCAGTTCTGTCTGCCGACCCTATAGCATCGTGGAGCCTTGACTATAATATGGGCTACCCTGATTACACCCAGGATAACCGCTGGTTCTACGGTCACCGCATAGAATGTCTCAACCTTGATATGCTCTGTCAGGGGCCGCTGCCCGAACATAATCCGAGGCTATGGAAACTCGAACCGGGAGAGCAACGCTCATGGACTGTCAAAATAATAGACCTTGACAGTCCTGACAGTTTCGAGGAAACAGTGTACCGTCACACCGATGCGCCCGTACTGGTAATGGAACGAACTTCATGTTCTCCAGGCGAGTCGATTGAAATAAAAGCTTGGGGAAAGGCTCCCCGGCTGACCGTTGATGGAAAAGAACTCTGTTTGCAAAAGGTTGAAACAGCTCTGTGGCGCGGAGTTTACCGCGCCACAGAGCCGGGCATCAAAAATATAGGGCTCACTGACGGCTGTCGACAGGCACATGGCACTTTGGCCGTGCGGTATCCGTGGAATCTGACGATGAAGTTAGCCCGTAATGCCGTGGCCCGATACAAGCAGAAACCGACATCGCACGTAGAAAGCTGGTATGGCTTTCACACGGCGTTTGATGCTGCACGCATCATGCCGGAACCCGGCATCGACAGTGTGCTGAACGATAGGTTTGATATGATTATCGACAAAATCTTCGACCGAAAAGACGGTAGTCCCTATAAATACCACTGGCGCATACAGAATGTATCGTCGACGATAGGTATGCTGGCTGACCGCTATCTTGCCTTCGGCAACCCTGCCGACCTCGATTTAGGCGAACGCATGGCCGCATATCTCATGAAGTGTCAGCGGGATGACGGAGCTTATATGAACGGTCATACCGACTACACATCTGTGATTTATCCGGCAAAGAGTCTCCTTGAGTTTGCCGATGTCGAGCGTACAGTAGGCCGAAAAAAACAGGCGGCACGACTTGAAGCCTCGGCAAAACGTGCGATTGACCACCTGGCGACGGCTGACGGAGACCTTGAGACCGAAGGGCAAATAACTTATGAAGACGGTATGATAAGCTGCTCTGCACTGCAACTCGGCGAACTTGCCCTGCGGAGCAAAGATGTCAGAGACCGTCAACGCTATACCGAGGCAATGCTCAGACTACTTGACGGACACAACTGCCTCGCCCAGCTGCGTGTGCCCGACGGACGGCGGCGTGGAGGCACACTGCGCTTTTGGGAGGCTCAGTATGATGTGTTTATGCTTCCCAACATGATTTCGTCGCCCCACGGCTGGAGTGCATGGAGAGCGTATGCCACCTACTACGCCTATCTTCTTACCGGCGAAGAGCGGTGGTTGCTCGAGACTTTCGATGCTGCATCCGCTTTTGCCGCCCTCATAGACTATAAAACGGGCGACCTTAACTGGGCCTTTGTAGTAGACCCCTACGTAAGAGCCCTGCAGGTGTGCGAACCCGACGCCGGCTTCACCGCAGACGACGATACATACGGGAACCCACATCCCGAACTATATTCCAATCGGGAAATCGTTGTAGGAGAACAGTATGTTCCGATGATTGCCGACTGGCAGACGATAGTGTCGAGCGACAACGATGTTCACGAATGTTTCAAATTTATAGCCGAAGCTGTGCTGTGCAATGCATTTCTTGTCGAGAGGCCCGACGGTTCGTTCGGCGCATATAACTGTAGCGTTGTCAAAGAAGGAGAAAATCTCCTTGTGACTGCCGACGAACCTCAGGTTAAGAATCTGCATGTTAATCTTCTTACACCTCAAAAAGTTGTGTTTAACGGCAGTATGACACACTTTCAGAATTATATCAAACACTCTCTATGAGCTTCCATGAGTTTTGCATGGAAATGCCAAATTACTACTTTTAAGCCGGTTCGACAATGATACAACTGTCCGCGATAGCGGAGAGAGGCAGTCCTGACGAGGGGCCGTCGTCAGTGACAGACGTTGTCGAACCGGCTCTGCTGTGAATGGGGGTGAATATGTGAAAAATATAGAATTAACATATTTAAGATTTGTAAGTTTCAAAGTTTGTTTGTAATTTTGTAGCGGAAAAAAGAAAACGCAACCTTTTTCTCGATAAACTTATTTTGGGTCATATCCCCTGCACACAGTACTTAATTAATGCAAATCTTTGAAACATGGTAATTTTATATGTAGTCGAAGGCATTATTGTCTGTCGACCACATCGTTCTATCAAGGAAAAAATGTGTTTTATGTTAGTTATGTAATTGTTTTAAGTCAATTAAAACAAGGCAAGGAGTCCTCGTGAGAAGGCTCCTTGTTTCTGTCTACCCGGAATGTTTGGCAAAAGCGAGAATGGCGCGGAGGTGGATTTCGACAATGGTGTTAAGCCCGGAGGGTGAAAGAAGGAAAGCAGCATCGGCGGCGTTGTCGTGGAACATGTTTTCGGTGAGAACGGCGGGGCAGATGGTGTTGCGGAGAATGGCAAGATTTGCAGTCAGGTAGCCGCAGGATGGTGTGGCGCGGTTGCCGAGGATGTCTGCCGCGGAGGCTTCGGCGAAGAGCGCGGCGGCGAGCGCACGAGAAGCCGGCGATGCGCGGGGATGGACGAATACACTCCATCCCGAGGCCTTGTGCCAGGCAGAGCCATTGCCCGCGGCGTTGGTGTGGAGCGAAATGAGGATGCTGCCCGGGTGTTGGCGAGCAATGTTGTTTGCCATTGTACAGCGTTGGGCGAGAGATACATCGTCGTCGCCCGGAACCAGCAGGGTGGAGGCAATGTTGTTTTCATTCAGTCGTCGGGCAAGCATTGCAGCTGCCTGCCGTGTCCATTTCCATTCTTGAAGCCGGCGGTCGGGGCTGCATTTTCCCGGTGTCTGCCGGCCGTGACCGTTGTCGATGATAATCATTTTGAAGATAGAATTGATTTTGTGTCGCATTGCAGCAACGCATTATTGTTGGCAAAGTTACTGCTTCCGGCCCGGGGTTTGTTGTAGTATTTCGTGCATATAGGTGAGCAAAAAACGGATGATGTTTGTTGATAATTCAGATACGTTTCAATGATGATTCAAAATGAAGAATTTCTATATTATACTGTTATTAATATTGATGTCCGTGCTCCCGGTGTTTGCCGCCGACAGTGCAGTGCCGACTTTGGATTGCCGCCCGAAGATGCACACCGAACTCGATACCGCATATACACGGTTTATGAAACGGCGCACCGCCAAGGTTGCGCCGGTGAGCATTTACTGGCTGCCTTATAGCCTGACGGGACCTCGAAAAACAGAGGACTGGCATAGAATGTGGGTGAACACGGCAGTTCTGGCGGGAGCATATGCGTGCACATTGTTTGTGCTCGAATGTCTGCCCGAAAATGCAACATCGTGGAACCGGGCAGAGCTGCAGAAAGACTCGCCCGAAAAGCGATGGTTTAACGATGTTTTCAAGCGCGGACCCGAATGGGACCATGATAACCCTATATTCAACTATGTTCTTCATCCCTATGCCGGAGCGGCCTATTTTATGAGTGCGCGTTCGTGCGGCTTCAATTTTTATCGCTCGATGCTATATTGCGCCATCGTGTCTACTGTAGGGTGGGAGTTCGGCATCGAGGCATGCATGGAAAGACCGTCGATTCAGGACATATTTATCACTCCTCTTGTGGGCTCGCTCCTGGGCGAGTGTTTTTATAAGGTGAAACGGAGCATCGTTGCCAATGGTTATCGTCTGTGGGGTTCGCGTTTCTTGGGCGGTTTTGTGGCATTCCTTGTCGACCCTGTCAATGAGTTTGTCGACCTGTTTCGCGGCAGTCGCACCAGGCATCTCTATGATGGAGATGGCAAGCGGTCATGTGTAGAGACGAGCTTTATGCCCATGTTTGGACCCGGGCAGATAGGATTTGCAGTTTCATGCACATTTTGAAACTGCAACATTACAAATGTGCAACAAAATATTTAAAATGTTCTGACAGTTTCATCTCGCGTTTGTAAAGGCCAAAAAAAACAGTTAAGTTTGCAGTGCAATGAAAAATACCCAGAAGAACCGGATTTTGCGCCTTGTGGGCGCTTTTGTGTGCTGCATGCCCATGTTCATGGGATGCCGAGGCACGAACGACTATGTAGATACAGCATTTACAGCGGAAATAGATTCACTTTTCAACAGCCTTATTGCCTCCGATGGCCCCGGTGCCATGGTCATTATCACCCATAATGACAGCACCTTGTTCAGCAAAGGTTATGGACTCGCACGGCTCGACACCAAGATACCCATAGACGAAAACACCCTTTTCAGCATGGCATCGGCAACAAAGCTGTTTACGACAGTCGGAGTGATGAAACTTGTGGAAGAAGGCTGTGTCGAGCTAAACACGCCTTTATCCAAGCTTTTCCCCAAACTGTCCAATGACATTTTTAATCGTGTAAAGGTTTCGGACGTGCTCAGCGGCTCGTCCGGCCTTCCCAATCAGTTGCCAAAGAATCCGGCCGAGTGGGAGGCTTATCGAAATAAATACGAAAGTATATTTTTTAAGGACAGGGACTTCAACCTCTATGGCAACGACATGGAGCTGACGCGTTTTCTGGAAGGCGTGGACACGCTCCTCTATGAACCGGGCACAAGCTGTCCGCAAGGCGTTGTTCCGAGCGACCCTCCCTTTATGCTCATGTCTCAGCTCATTGAGGATATGACGCACACCGACTATAGCCAATGGATGTTTGAAAATATTCTCAAACCCGGCGGTGTTGACCGTGCCTACTATTCGGCTCAAGATGTGGAAGATATAAAATCTATGTCGCATGGCTATGTGCCGGCCGGCACAGTGCCCGGCAACACAAAAGCCAAACGAAGCAACAATGGCAAATGGGAGGAATACGACGACGGCGAAGTGCCTTTCTTCCGTTCGAAGGGCGACAGCGGCCTTTTTTTGAGTGCCAAATCGTATAAATCGTGGCGGCGACATATGCTCGACGGCAGCATTGTCAGCAAGTCGGCAGTAGACAGTATCTACTATCCCCGTGTTCCTGTTGCCGGTCTCGATTCCATCTATCATGGATTGGGTGTCATCATAATCGATAAGCCGGGAATTTCCAAGAAACGGTGCATGCGTGGTTATCGCGGTGGCTATGCTTCGGTCGTGACATGGTTCCCGGCAGAAAAGATTTCTTACATCATCTTTATGAACCGCAACGACATCGACGTTAATGAGCTGATGAGCAAAATTGAACATGTCTTTGCTCGGCACCAAATGATAAAGTGGGTTGAATAATGAATTTCAAGCTCCAGGTGTTAGTGGTGACTATGGCGGCGAATCTGCCGCACATAGAACAAACCAATTACCCGCCGGCAAATGGCGCGGGCTATTTGTTTTCAATCCAGAATCCGGACGGAGCGGTTTTTGAAGTTCCCCGGTGGATGACCGAACGTCCCGATGTGGAATATTATGAGCATAACGACCGTGGAATATGCCGCAATCGCAACCATGCTTTGGAACACGCCCGTGCGCCGCTGGTTCTTATGGCGGATGATGATTTGGTCTATCAGCCGTCGGGGCTTGAGGCTGTAATTGCCGAATATGAATCCCGACCCGATGCGGACTATATCTTGTGGCATGCCCATTCTTCCCAAAATCGTATTTATCCTCCCTCGGGGAGCCTGCTGACAGGCTGGCCGCGGTTTTATTGCCCGATATCGGTTGAATTTTCGTTCCGCACTGAATCGTTCCGCAAATATGGACTGCGATGGAACGAACTTGCCGGCATTGGGGCCGAGGTGTTGGTTTGCGGCGAGGAGGAGCTTTTGTTCCGCGATATGCTTGCCTCAGGCATGCGGGGGTGTTTTGTTGACAAGATTGTCGCTCGCCATCCCGGAAAGACCACCGGCCAACGACTGGCCGCAAGCGAGGAGTTTATTGTTACCAAAGGAGCATTGCTTTGCGCATGTCGCGGTGTGGCCGGTGGAATAATCAGGTTGCCGATCGAGGCACGACGCTCGCCGGTGCCTTTTGGCCGAGCTTTGCGCTGGCTATGGCGCGGCTACCGCTATGCTTTGAGCCACAAACGGCTGCGTAATAATTAGTTTTTTGTCTTAAAAATGGTGGTTTGCAACTTTTTTCACTAACTTTGCCAAATAAAACACACAAAAACACGAAGGATGAAAAATGTTGTAACACGCTCGTTGAGCGGTGTTGTTTATATAGCATTGATAGTTAGCTGCTTGTGGGCCGGTTCGTTTGCCACAGCCCTGCTTTTTTCGCTATTCGGGGCCTTTGCTGCCATAGAGTTGAAAAAAATCATGGTAGGTCCGCCTTATACCGGGATATATTACACTTCTCTCGGGCTCGATATTCTTGCTGTCGGGCTGATGGCCTTGTTGCCCTTGTTGTCGGGCGATGCCGCATGGTTGGGAGTGTCGGCTGCTGTTGTGCTCTTCCTCTTCCCCATGCTTCGATTTGTGCTGGCACTTTACGACAAGAGAGAAAACGCCTTTTTGTCGGCAGTGGCTTCGGTTATGGCTCCTGCCTATATAGGCTTGCCCATGATGGCAGTCACTGCTATGCGATCGCTGTCGGCGCATGGTTTTTTCCTTGTGCTGACCATGTTTATTCTCATCTGGCTCAACGACACGGGGGCCTACTGCGTAGGCTCAACGATGGGGCGCAACAAGATGTTCCCGCGACTGTCGCCAAAAAAATCATGGGAAGGCTTTTTCGGCGGTCTCGTTTTCTGTGTTATTGCTTCTGTCACGGCATGGTACATAAACACCTGCGGTATGTCGCTCGTGTCATGGCTTGGCTTCGGGCTGATGGTGTGCGCACTCTCCACTCTGGGCGACTTGTTTGAATCGCTTCTCAAACGCAACCACCATATCAAGGATTCCGGCAATCTTATTCCCGGACACGGGGGTATCCTCGACCGTATCGATTCGCTGCTCTTTGTCGCTGTCGGCTCGGTTATTTACCTTATCTTTGCAGGTGCTTTATAACTAAAGACTTATGAAATTCTCGTTTAAGGACTTCTATGCTCGTCATCCTTTTTTGAGCAATGTGATATTTGTTTTTCTTGCCACGATAATTGTGCTGTGGGGAGCGATGATATTTCTCGACAGCTGGACTTTTCATGGTCACACTGCCATAGTGCCTGAAATCAAGGGCAAGAGCTACGATGCCGCCCGCACGGCCTTGCAGGTCAACAATTTGAGTATCGAAATTTCCGATTCTATCTACGACCGCAATCTTGCGCCCGGTACAGTGGTGGAGTCGTGGCCAAAAGCCGGTGCCGTGGTCAAAGACGGCCGTCAGGTATATGTCACCATCACTGCTTTTTCGCCCAAACAAGTGGCAATCTCCATGTCTCTGAGCGGCAATGTGTCGTCGCGCCAAGCCATGTCCTATCTCCGTGGCATAGGAATCAGTGACATCAGGCTCGAAAGCGTGCCATCGGAGTATGCCGACCTTGTGATGGGGGCGCGTTACGACGGCAAGCCGCTGACCGTAGGCAGCCTCATCCCCGTTACAGCCACGGTGACACTGATGGTTGGCAGCGGACCTGCCGAGCCTGTCGATTCTTTGGCCCTCGACGAGGCTGAAATTGAGCTTCAAAACGTCCCCGACCTATGAACGAAGATATTCTCGATGTTATCGATGAAGAGGACCTCGACGATGGCAGGCCGCAAAGTCAGGCCGCTGCTATTGTCGATGCCGAAGGTCGTACATTCTATGAGCATTTCCGCTTTGAGGCCGACAAGGGTCAGGAGCTGCTCCGTGTCGACAAATTTCTGGCATTAAGGCTGCAGAAGTCCTCGCGCAACCGCATTCAGCAAGCTGCCGAAGCCGGATGCATCTGGGTCAACGGCAAAGCGGTGAAGAGCAACTACCGTGTCAAGCCTCTTGACGTTGTACAGGTGGTGATGGACCGTCCGCGCTACGAGTTTGAGGTTGTGGCACAGGATATTCCGCTGGATATTGTCTACGAGGACCGTTATGTGCTCGTTGTCAACAAACCGGCGGGCATGGTTGTTCATCCCGGCCATGGCAACTACGACGGAACGTTGGTCAACGCCCTGGCCTGGCACTTCCGCGATACGCCCGATTATGACGTGAACGACCCTCGCCTGGGCCTTGTGCACCGCATCGACAAAGACACATCAGGCCTCCTTGTTGTTGCCAAAACACCCGATGCCAAAACCAATTTGGGACGACAGTTCTTCAACAAAACAACAAAACGCGAGTATGTGGCCGTTGTGTGGGGGTGTCCCGACCCTCTCGCCGGCACGGTGGCTACAAATATCGGCCGCTCTGTCCGCGACCGTCTGCAGATGACCACCTACCCCCTCGACGGTCCCGAAGGAAAACGGGCAGTGACGCACTACAGTGTAACCGAGCCTCTGGCGCATGTTAGCGTGGTGAAATGTGTGCTCGAAACGGGCCGCACACATCAGATTAGGGTGCACATGCGTTCGCTGGGACATCCTCTGTTCAATGATGCCCGCTATGGCGGCGACAAGGTGCTTCGAGGAGTCAACTCCTCGACCTATCAGGCCTTTATAGCCAATTGTTTCAAAATTTGTCCCCGTCAGGCCTTGCATGCACGCACTCTGGGCTTTGTCCATCCCGAAACCGGCGAGGAGATGTTTTTCAGCGCTCCGCTGCCCGAAGATATGGAATTATTAATCGATAAATGGCGCACCTACAGTGCGGGAACACGTCCGTAGAAAAACAGCCATGAAACTTCCAGGCTTAAGCTCCACTGATTATGGTCTGATTGGCCGACCGTTGGGACATTCGTTTTCTAAACAATTTTTTACCAATCTTTTTGTCGCCGACGGCAGCGAGCGCAGCTACGACAATTTTGAGCTTGCCGAGCTTACTCCGCAGTCGCTCTATCAGGTTATACTGCTCAATCCCAGGCTTAAAGGTCTTAATGTAACCGCTCCCTACAAAGAACAGATTATTGGTTTTCTCGATGAAATCTCGCCGGAGGCCCGTGCGGTGGGTGCTGTTAACACTCTTAAAATACGCCGTGCCGATGACGGCCGTTTTCTTGGCCTGAAGGGCTACAACACCGATGTTGAGGGATTCAGAGAGAGTGTGAGGCCCATGGTAGAAAGTCTGCCTTGCGGCTCAGGGGCTTTGATTTTGGGCACAGGGGGAGCCTCGAAAGCAGTGGCGGCGGCTTTGCGTTCACTTGGCGTGGAACCAACGTTTGTTTCGCGCCGCACAGGCGAAGGTCGCATTACTTATGCCGATATAGATGCCGGCATCCTTGCTTCCAATCAGCTGATTGTCAACGCTACACCCTTAGGAACTTATCCCAATGTCGATGCTTGCCCGCCTTTCCCCTATGAATTGCTCAGCGAGGCCAACCGCTGCCATGATCTCGTCTACAACCCCGAAGAAACACTCTTTATGCGCCGTGCGGCCCGGAATGGAGCCGAAGTGAAAAACGGTCTTGAGATGCTTCACAAACAGGCTCTTGCCTCGCTCAAAATTTGGGAGACACCATAAGCATTGTTTAACAATACTATTGATAATAAACATTATACATATCACGTTCTAAAACTCAGAGTATGTCAGGAATCAATATTGACAAACATATAAATCACATTCAAAATAACATGCAAACTCCGGCAAAAATAATCTACATTGCTGTGATTGCCCTGATTCTCTTTCCTTTCAAGGAATTAGGACTCCCACAAATTTCCGCTCCCATAGCGTTGCTTTGCGGCCTTGTGTTCGCTTTGATTTTCCCCAATCCTTATCCCAAATTCAACAAAAAGACTTCAAAATACCTGCTCCAGGTTGCTGTGGTGTGCTTGGGTTTCAACATGAACCTCAACGAATCGCTCAAATCGGGCTCAGAGGGTATGCTCTTCACCGTCGTTTCGGTGGTGGGTGTTATGGCTTTTGGCGTGCTGCTGGGCTATTGGATGCACATCAACCGCAAGACGGCCTATCTCATTTCGTCGGGCACTGCCATCTGTGGCGGAAGTGCCATTGCCGCCGTCGGACCGGTGCTTAAAGCTGATGAAAACGAAATGGCTGTGTCGCTTGGTGTTATCTTCATTCTCAACAGCATAGCACTGTTCATCTTCCCTCCATTGGGACACATGCTCGACATGACCCAGCATCAGTTCGGCACATGGGCCGCCATTGCCATCCACGACACTTCTTCGGTGGTGGGTGCCGGCGAAAGCTACGGTGAAGAAGCCCTCCAGATTGCAACCCTCATCAAACTCACCCGTGCTTTGTGGATTATTCCCCTGGCCCTGGCAACGATGTTTATTTTCCGCCAGAAGGACGGCAAAATCAGCATTCCCTGGTTTATATTCATCTTTGTGCTGGCTATGGTTGTCAATACCTATGTCGAACTCCCGGCATGGTTTGTCAATTCCATGGTGTGGATTGCCAAGCGAGGCATGGTGGTGGTTCTTTTCCTCATCGGTGCTTCGATGTCGCTCAAATCAATCAAGCAGGTGGGCGTTAAGCCCCTGCTTCAGGCCGTATGCCTTTGGGTTGTCATCAGCATAAGCTCGCTCTTCGTAGTGCTCGAAACTATAGAATAATAAATGAAATGTGGCGAGGCTGATTTTCAGGCTCTGCCTCTTGCCGTCGGTGCTCTTTGCGGGTCTGTAGCGGCAACATGCAGCGGCACACTGGTGGCCATGGTCACCATCTGTGCCGCTGTGCTGTTCATGCTCCTCTTTGCACGAAGCCGCCACAAGGTCATTCTATGTCTCGTGGCCATGGGGGCCGTGATTGCCGCTGTGTTGAATCTCAGACCTGCAAAATTGCCGGATACTTATTTTGCAGGCACGGAATTTGCCGTTTCAGGAACGGTGCTCGGTACATCGGAAATGGACAATGGCCAGCGCGTGCTTGCATCGGCGAACATCGAAGGAGTAGGGCAGACGGTGAGGCTGCGTCTTATTGTTACTGACATTGCTGCCGGGCTTGCTGTCGGAGACCAATTCTCCATGCGTGCTGCTTTCGACGCTCCCAACCGTTACGAAGACGTGCCGGGGATGGACATGCAAGAAATTGGACAGCGCGCCGACCGTGTTTCGGCAGTCGCCATTGTGTCGTCGGAGCAAATTGAACGCACGGGGCATGTCGGCGGTATTGCATCGTTCTTCGACGGTATGAGACAGTCCATGGTCCGCGCTGTCTATGGTTCGGGCCTTGACCAACGCACGGCATCGCTGCTCACTTCGTCGTTGCTCGGCACGTCCGATGCCCTGCCCGAAGTAAAAGAGCAATTTCGCGCAACGGGTTTGTCGCATCTGCTGTGTGTCAGCGGTTTCCATGTGGCCGTCCTCTGTGGAATAATTGCCTTTTTGCTCCGCCCTTTGCGGCTGCTGCGTCGCGGGCTCGTGGTCGAAAACATTCTGCTTCTCTTGGCTGTGTGGTTCTATGCCGCGCTCACCGGCCTTGCACCGTCGGCTCTGCGTGCGGCAATAATGATAAGCTGCTTCATACAGTCCCGACTGCTGCAGCGCGATGCCTCGGCCTTCAATTCTCTTGCCGTGTCCGTCGGTGTGATGCTCTTTGTCAATCCATGGTGGGTATATGCACCCGGTTTCCAGCTTTCTGTCGCCGCTGTGGCAGGAATTCTCGTCTTTGCCGGCAAATTCAACCCTGTGCCTGTCAAACACCTTGCTCTAAGGCGTTTGGCCGACTTGGCCGTCATACCATTTGCGGCATCGATTGCCACCGCGCCAATACTGCTTGCCCTCTTCCACCGGCTGCCACTCCTCACTGTGCCCGTCAATGCTTTTGCATCCCTCTTCTTTCCGCTGTTCATGTTTGCCGGGGGCGTATACGTCCTTTTGTCATCTGTCGGACTGCACATACCGCTTCTTGGCAACGCCGTAGAATGGATGAGCGACACCATCAGCCGTCTTTGCGCGTCCTTTTCCGGCTACGAAATTACCGAGCTACACCTTGCCCCTGCCACGCTCCTGGTTCTTGTCTTTGCCATAATGCTCCTCGCTGCCGTGCTTGTGCTCCCATGCAGGAGGCACAAAATCGAGGCCTCGCTGGCCATGGTTGCGCTGGCCGTGTTCGGAACATGCTCCAACTCACCAGTGTCACCGTCCCGTGCCCTGGTCGACCTCCATCGCTACGGCCCGACGATATGCGTCGCAAAAGGTAGCCACGGCTCCGTCTACACCGACCGTAGTGCCGACCGCGTACTCGGACTCTACCAACACTATTTTGCAGCACATGGCATCAGCCTCGACAGCATCTCCATCATGCCCATGCCTCCCGACGGCCGCATCCATGGTTTGCCGACCATCCCTCCCGACCTCATCCTGCCGCGTGCGTTCGTCTATAACTTGAATTTAGAAGGTGCGCAGCCATGATTCACGAAAAACAGATGTGTTAAAATTAAATTTAGGTATTGCTGTTTGGCTGAATTTTTATAATTTTGTCAATTATATATCAATCTAATGCCAATTACAGCATACAGCTTAATTTTTCACATTTATGCTTTGTATTGAGTATTCTCAATTATTCCAGGGAGACGTGTTCGCACCCATCAATAAAAATGATATATTCGAGGTTGCTCTCATATGCCTGACTGTGCTTTTCTGCTTTATAGTGGCCTGGGCACGTCGTGTCGTATTTGCCTTGGATGAGTATAAGAACTCCAAACCAATAGCGCAATGAAAGGTAAAATCGCTCTATTCGTTATTGTATCCATTCTTCTTGTCTTCTTGCTGTCGAGCAAGGGCGGGGTTGGCTATGGCATTATAGTAGGAGTAGTTTCTGCAAGTGCGGCAGGGCTGCTATGTTCGATAGTTCTCCAGCTGCACAACGCCCGCAATGAGGCCACTCACAGGCTGTATGCGCGCGATTTTTCGCTGAAGTTGGTTGCTACACTCATGTGCTTTTTTTTGATGGTTGGCACCTTGCTCTTTTTAGTCGTGTTCCATTCGATAGCCAGTATCGATGTATCGGTGTTGCCGGCCGAAGAGCAAGCTCGTGTAAGCATTCCTAAGTTTACTAACGCGGAATATTTGTTTCGCTCGATGGTGAGCGCGCTCAATCTGTTTATGTTCAATCTGGACAGCAATGTGCTCGACCGCTTAGATGATTTCCCGTTTCTGAAAGGGTGCCTGTCGGTGTGTACAGTCCTCTCGTCGTCGTGCACTTTGGCATTGTTGACAGGACTTGTCTATTACCGTCTAAAGGCATACTGCCGTTTGACTTACCGCACCAAGATTGATCAGGCTCACAATCATCTATATTTATTTTTCGGGAGTAATGTGCCGACCTATCATTTGTTGAAGGGCATAAAGGAGAACGACCCCCAGGCAGTGACTGTCATCATAGACAAAGCCGATTTGAGAGAGGATAACAAAGACGAATGGGAGGGCATAATAAGCTATATCACTCATCGACGAAGAGTGTTTGAAGAGGCCGGGAAATATGGGGCAAATGTGGCCATTGCGGGCGAGCAACTCAACGACATCGGCGAGGAGGTGTACTCCAGGCCCGATTTCGATGCTTTCGGCTATTTAGGACTTAACAAAGTGAGGAAATGTATAAAGCAGTTAGGCAATTATACAGGTTCGCAGCTGCATATATTGTTTATGGATGAAGACGAAGAGCTCAACATCCGCAACATTAGGATTCTTGTCCGTGATGCTTCGGTTGCAGCCGTTGCCAATAATGCCGGCATAGAGCACCGCATTTATTGCCATGCTCGCTATAACGGGCCAAACAGGATTATAGAGGATGTGGCTTTGCAGCGGAAAATGAACATAAAAATAATCGATTCGTCGCACATTGCCATTGAAATTTTGAAATTCGACAGCACGTGTCACCCCGTGAATGTGATGAAGCTCGACAAAGACAATCCGGTAGTTGTGCAATCGGAATTCACGGCTCTTATAATTGGTTTTGGAGAGGTAGGTCGCGATGCCTTCCGCTTCCTTTATGAATACGGACATTTTCTTGAGGAGGATGGCAATGCATCTGCTGCCGGGTGCTTGCGGAATGCTCCCTTTGAATGTACGGTGGTTGACAAAGAGCTCGACTGCATAGAGGGAATATTGAAAACCAACATGCCCGGCATCTTCGGCAAGAGAGATGCCAACACAAAAATATCGTTCAAAAACATTGATTATCGCAGCGAAGATTTCTACAGTGAAGTGTTGAACGATGATTTTGCCCGTCGGCTGAACTATGTAGTTATATCTATTGGTGACAATGATGAAGCCATAGCGCTTGCCGCAAGGATTTTCGGGCTGCTGCGCAAACAGCGTGAAAAGTTGGATAATCTGCGTATCTTTGTGCGCTGTACCGACGATAAACTGGTTGAGGGCATACAACGAATTGCTGACCATTATAACTACGGTTATGGCCAAGGCATGGATAATGAGCCTGTGATAAGAATCTTTGGCCAGCCGCAGAAGACATATACCTACGACTTGGTGATAAGCAACCGCCTGGTAAATCTCGGCAAGGAGTACCACAGACAGTATGTTATGATTAATGGCGAAGGCAAAAGCTGGGACGAACGCCACAATCAGTTCGCCGAGACTGTGCCGCCGGACATCAACAAACTGCGCAAACTGCGAAGGCAGGAATCGCAAGACATTGCCAATGCTCTCCATGTGGGGACAAAGCTCTATCTGCTGCGCAAAGCACTGGGCGAAAACTACGATTGGTTCTCTTTCTGCTCTCGCTATATGAACGCTGATGGCACGCCAATTGTGGAAGGCAGCCATAACAGCATTGTCTACCCTCGTTTGACAGAGAAAGAAAATCTGGCCATAAGGCGCCTGTCGATGCTGGAACATTTGCGGTGGAACTGCGCTCACGAGCTGATGGGATATGTCTACAACGATGAAAAACATGAGTGCGACGAACGTACGATGAAGCACAACTGCCTTTGTTCGTGGAAGATGCTTGATGAAGAAAGCAAGGCTACAGGCTATGACTATAAAAAATATGACTACTGCGTGGTGGACACCTCCATATCGCTGTGGCGCAACGTGCTAATCAACGGAAAACATGGCTAAACTTACCGATAGAGAGATAGTAGAAGGTTTGTTGGCTCGCGACAACAAGATAACACGACAGTTCTTCTTTGAAGACTGCAGGCCTTTGATGCTGTCTATTATGCGGCTCGTGTTCAATTATCCCGTCGAATACGACGAACTGATAAACGAACTCTATCAATACATCATGGCCGATGATGGTGCAAAACTGAGACAGTTCAAATATCGAAGCACTTTCTGCCAATGGCTCAAAGTTGTTGCTATTAGGTTTTTCATCCATCACAAAAACAATATGATAGATGAAAACTCTCAAGAAACTCCTTATGATAGCGGCTGCAACGCAACGGTAGATTCGGCAGCCATAATCAGCGACCGCATCGATGTGGAGTGCATGCTCGGGATGATGGAAAACAAACGATATGCCGATGCTATTCGAAATCTCGTTCTTGGCGATGTCGAGCCAGAACAATATGCTGCCCGGATAGGCGTTACTGTCGACAATCTCTATAACATTAAAAAACGTGCAATGGCAGCATTCTCGGCTGTCGCCATTAAATACTACGGCTATGGAAAATGACCATGACTTTATCTCAGACGAAGAACTTGCTGCTTTTCTCGATGGCAACGTCTGCAACGACGAATTTGTCTCGGTGATGGAAGCCTTGTCCGCTGATGGCGAGACTGCTCAAATATTGGACATTGCGCGAAGAATTGAAGATGAGGCCATGGCAAGGGACAACACCATTCTGCCCATGCTGTCGCTCGCTGCCGCAAATCCTCAAAATCTTTGTTCATTCAATTGTGAAACATATATTTTGAGAAGTCTTGGGTTTGATATCGACCATTGGTCTTTGCTTGAGACGGCCAAGGCCAACAGTTGGCTCAGAGATGGCGGCACTCCTTTGCATCATGTCGGTCGTCTGCTGGAACTAAAGGGCTTGCAGGTGGAGCGAATCTACGATGCCCATGCCGGAATTATCGAGAAAGCCTTGAACGAGGGCAAACATGTGATTGCTGTGGTGGATTACGACAAATTCCGTGGGCATGAACCGGGCACAGACCAAACTTTCCATGCCATATACATTACCGATATATACCCAGACGAGGGCTGCGATATAAAATATATCAACATGGCCACCGGACAACAGCGTTATGTCGATGGAGCGGAATTTTTGCAGGCATGGAAACAAAGCGGTCATTATGTGGTCATTGCTTCGCAGGATGTCAAGGGCTACAACCCGCAACCAATCAATGTGGAGAACATCAGTCTCGATGCCGGTCTCGAAGAACTCACCGAGGCCATTGCAGAGAATGCTCACGACATATGGGCTCGGGCGCGCATGGATGAAGGCTGGACCTACGGCCCCGTCCGCAACGATAAGCTCAAACAGCACCCCGACCTCGTCCCCTATGCCCAACTTCCCGACAGAGAGAAGGAATACGACCGCCTCATGGCCATGAACACCCTCCGCCTCGTCCGCCGACTGGGGTTTGACATAATTAACCTTGAAGTCAAATAACATTATGGCTAAATACGATATATTTATTAGCTACAGGCGAAAAGGTGGATATGATACAGCCAAGCATCTGTATGACCTGCTTTCAAGAGATGGTTATCGAGTTAGCTTCGATATTGACACTCTTCGCAATGGCGACTTTGACAAGTCGTTGCTAAATAGAATAGATGAATGCAACGACTTCATCCTTATCATAGATGCTCATGCTTTTGACAGAACTTTAGACCCTAATTATAATCCACAAAATGACTGGTTGCGCCAAGAACTTGCCTATGCATTGAAAAAAAATAAGAATATCATACCCATATTCTTAAATGGTATAACTGAGTTCCCAAATCATCTTCCTAAGGACATTTCTGCCGTACGCACCAAAAATGGGCCTGAATATAATCGTTATTACTTCAATGATTTCTATAACAAATTAAAGAAAGATTTCATTCAAAGTAAAAAGAGAAAAACGGTTAGGACTTTATTATTCGCCACTTTGTTTTTCGTAATCATAATCGTAGGAATATTCTCAGCATATCAAATCCTTAATTTCCAAAGGAGCGCATCAAACACAATCATTGAAAATGTAATTAATGATCATGAATATGTAGATTTAGGCCTTAGCGTAAAATGGGCAGCAACAAATTTAGGAGCTCAAGCGAATTATGAAACTGGAGATTGCTATGGCTGGGGAAGTCTCGAAAAATTTAAGAATTATGAGCAATCAAAATCGTCATATCATCAAATGTATAACATTATATCTGGACATAAAGATCGAGATGTGGCCATGAATGAATGGGGAAATGCATGGAGGATTCCAACTACAAAAGAATGTGAAGAATTACTTAATAAATGTGATTGGATTTGGACAAATATTAACGACACAAATGGGTATAAAATTGTAGGTCCTAATGGAAATTGGATTTTCTTACCTGCTACAGGAATGGTGGGTGATGATTTATCTGATATTTCCTTGCCCGGTCTTTTTGGTGGATATTGGACAGGTACATCAAAAGAATCCGATACTGCTGAAGAACTTTCTTTTGGGGGAGGCGGGGGATTTATATTTGGAGATGGGATGCATGAAATCGGATATGACATGAGACCTGCAGGAAGATACATCAGACCTGTTTCTGACAATTAACTAAAACCATGACAGAACTATATTTCAAGATATTGGCGGCTGTGGCTCCGGCAATTGTGCTGGCGGTCATAATGATTAAGCGCGACAAACAGCGGGAGCCGCTTGGCTGGCTCTTGGGGGCTACGGCAATGGGCGTAGGCGTGGCATTGAGCGTGATAGTGCTCGGCATTTTTGTGTTGCCCGATTTTTATGCCGATACTTTTGTCGGGGCTTTTCTTACATCGTTCGTCAATGCCGCCATTCCCGAAGAAGGCCTCAAGTTCGTTGCTCTCTATTTGCTTGCGACACGTTGCAGATACTTCGATGAATTGTTCGACGGCGTAATCTATGCCGTGTGCATAGGCATGGGCTTTGCTGCACTCGAGAACGTGCTCTATCTTTTCAGTGCTGACGAATGGATTTCGGTCGGACTGTCAAGGGCATTTCTCTCAGTGCCAATGCATTATTTCTTTGCCATAATCATGGGCTCGTTTTTCGCCCTCGGCTGGTTCGACGAGCGCAACCGTCGTTTCTACATGACAGCTGCCCTTGTGCTTCCCATTGTGGTACATGGCCTATATGATACCTTGTGCTTCTCCGTCGGTATCAACGAAAATCTGAGCTTCATCCTCCTTGCGGCCTTCATTCTGGGCTTCAGCTGGATTCGCAAATATGTCAAATCCCTCACCATCTCAATGCAAAAATTGGACCAAGCACCATGAAACAACCCAAATACGACATATTCATCAGCTACAGAAGAGATGGCGGTTACGATACGGCCAAACATCTCTACGACCTACTGACACGTGATGGTTATAGTGTCAGCTTCGACATTGACACTCTACGCAACGGCGATTTTGACACTGCATTGCTTAATCGAGTTGATGAGTGTAAGGATTTCATTCTGATATTGGATTCCCATGCCTTCGACAGGACTCTTGATCAGGACTTTGACCCTAAAAAAGACTGGTTGCGCCAAGAACTTGCATATGCACTTAAGCAGGGGAAGAATATTATACCCGTATTTTTAGGCGGTAACCAAGGCTTTCCCGATAATCTCCCCGGAGACATCAAGGATGTGTCAACAAAAAATGGACCTGAATATAATCGCTATTACTTCAACGATTTTTATAAAATCTTGAAGCAAAGGTTTCTGTCATCCGGTAAACGGATCAAAAACAAAAAGGGAATCGTGCTGCTATGCACCATCTTAATGACTTCGATAGGATGTGTTGTTTATGCAGCCCTCCATGAGAATGCAGTCTCCGATTCACTAAACTTGTGCTTCATGCTATTCTCATTCATGTGTTTGGTTGCAATGATTGTCGGTCTGTCAAATCCTAAGCTTATCTTATTTACGAAAAGGACATATTCGTTATGGTATTTAATGCCCGCTCTTTTTGGAATGACTGCATTGGGGCTTGGTGCTGAAGAGGAGGGGCAAGCAAATGATAATTTCGATTATTATCTCCATAAATCTGAATACTGTTTGTATTTTGGAACCCCTAAGACATTGAGTTGCCAAGACAATGGTGGCACACCGATTATCACACAATTTGATAAGCGTGGGTTCGTTACCGAGGTCTCTAAAGGAAATTATCATATTCAATATAAATGGAATACCGACAGTACAAAGGTGACACTTCTTCATTATAAGGACGATACATTTTGCTCCTCTGCTACTATAGAAATAGAAGAATTCTCAGAAGAAAAACATCAGTTTGTTCTTGGCGGAGCTGTGGATGTGAGCATGTTGTTCAATTCGAATGGAACTCTACAATCCATCACAGCAGTAAATCCACAGTCGACAAACTTCACACGATATTTTTATAGCTCGCCTAATGATATGTTTCCCTCTGAGTTTGAGCAATCTATCGGGAATCAAATGATGAAGTTCATAATTAACATAGTCGAGACGGATTACGAAGGCAATCCCATTTCGGTTACACGAGAATGTTTCGGAAATATCTTCAAAACTACTTCGGATATTGAATATTACTAATCAACGAATGTAGGATGGAGACTCAATACCGGCAATATGAATATTTCGCTTTCATCAGCTATAAGCGCGAAGATGAAAAGTGGGCTAAATGGTTGCAGCACAAGCTGGAATCATATAGCCTGCCAACGGCAGTTAGGAAGACAAACCCTGAACTGCCTAAAAAGATTCGGCCCATATTCCGCGACCAGTCCGATTTAGCCGGCGGCAACCTTAAAGAGGAAATCGAAAAGGGATTGGAAGGCTCAAAATTTCTGATTGTCATCTGTTCGCCTCGTGCCGCAAAAAGTCCGTGGGTCTCGAAAGAAGTTGAATATTTTATCCAACATGGCAGAGGCGAATTTATCATTCCTTTCATTATTGGAGGCGTTCCTAATGCAATCCAATCCGAAGAGGAGTGTTTCCCCGAGGGTCTCCGAAAGCTTAAAGGCGAGAAAGAACTTCTTGGTATAAATATCAACGAGATGGGCCGAGATGCCGCCGCTATCAAAGTTATTGCCAGCATGTTCGGTCTCCGCTTTGATGTACTGTGGCAAAGGTTTAGGAGAAATGCAAGGAAGAGAAAAATATACATTGCTGCTGGCCTTTTGGCAATTTTACTAATGACAATTGTCTTCGCTGTAGTCCTTTGGAGAAAAAATTCAGAGATTGAGAGACAGAACAGCCAATTGAACATTCTGGTAGCTAATCTAAAGGAAGAAAATAAAACATATACCCAATTGCGCAACGCGACTGAGCGTTATTCCTATATTGGTGCTCTTCGTGGAAACGATTCTGATGACGATTTGATGTACATAGCCTATCATCCGACAGAGCCAATAATCGCCTTTTCTGATGATTGGGGATTTTGGATTCATTATCTCAAAACAAACACAGAAGTATTGTTGCCCGGTAGTGATGAGCCATACTCAACTATGAATGTTGAAGGTTTAGAGTTTTCAGAGGATGGCATGCTATTAACCTCCAGTTCGTGGGGTGGCTTGTTTGTGTGGAATGTCGAAAGCAATACTCTTCAAAAACATATTCCTATTTCAGAATTGTTAAACTCTGAAATAGAACCGGATTTTTCAGCCGTGGATTATTACTCACAAAAAATAAGTTTTGATTCTTTGGATGGGGAAAAGTTTGAATATGCCAAGAATCAACTTATCATACGTTCGGGCGATACCTCTCTGTTTACGGAGTTGTATCCCGATGTCTGGTCTGATAGAATCACTGTTCTGAAAAATCCTGTTTATGACGAACTTCTGTTTGTTGGTGAGCATCGAGCGGCTCTTTATGATGAAAATGCCAACGATTTCATCCAGTTTTTCAAAGGCTACGGTTCAAAATTTTGTTTTTCGCCAAATGGAGATTGTCTAAAGATAGGAAAAGATCTGTTTGAAAGAAACATTAGAATTGACACGATAACCGTTGAGTCTTACACAACTCGGCCTGTTGCACAATTTCCCCATGCTGTAGAAGAAAGGTCTGTTAGAATTAATGAAGCAGATGAGATTGAATACGATATAGGAACAAGGCATAAAGTTATCGAAGTCATAAAACCTTATTCAAACGGTAATGGGCAGGAATTTCTGTCAGATGCTCATTTCGTCAAACCAAATAAAATTGTTGCCATTGTAGGTCAAGGTAAACACCGGGTGTATAATGCGAACACCGGGCAGCTGATAGGTACTTTGACCAATTATGTGTGGGATGGCAATGAATCTTATGGTCATGAACAGGAATTAAGCCATGCCGAGAGTTATATAGTTTATTCTAAAGTTATCAATCGAAATCTCTATGTTGTTAGTTCTGGTGCGATTATTCGGGTATATGACATTGATAAATTGCGTCAGATTGCTCTCATCGAACTACCTTTTCAAATAGAATCATATAAACGCATGGGTGCTATTGATAGTTGTCTTATCAACGATGATGGGTCTCGAATCTTTTACTATTTTGATGGTCAGGAGTTTTTTTATGAATGTAAAATATAAATCGAGAATATTATGAGCACGATGCATTTATAAGCTATTCTCGCAAGGATATGCCTATTGTTGATGAGATGGGTCAACTGCTTGACAAAATGGTATTACCTATTGGCGCGATGTTGGGAAATAGGTTCTGGATGTGTTTTTTTTTGAATGAGATAAGCTCTGATAGATTTCCTCTCCGTTTCTGTGGATGCTCCGGAGCATGACCACCCAGTTTTGGGGGCTTTGGAACGGTAGAATT
>CAJUAR010000043.1 GCA_910584495.1 uncultured Muribaculaceae bacterium | reverse complement strand
TTGTCAAGGACTTGCATTTATAACAAGTAATTAAGCTGCGAATTTAAGGTAATATGAAAAAACTACTTGTTTCTCTTGCTGCCGCAGTGACTGTTTTTGCAGCGCAGGCTCTTCCATTCGATATTGCCAATCACCTTGGCTTAGGTGTAGGCGTGGGTACTAACGGTATAACTGTCGAAGCTGCAACACCTATTACCAAATTCATAGGCCTCCGTGCCGGTGTGTCGTTTATGCCCGGAATAACATTCAATGCCGATACCGACATACAATATACAGCTCCCGACGGGCAGCCGGGAAATGGCAATATAGAACTTGAAGGTGCGCTAAAACGTGTGCAGGGCGAAGTGATTGTCAATGTCTATCCTTTCCCGACATCGAGCTTCTATGTTGCTGCCGGTGCTTACTTTGGCGGGGACAAACTCATCAAAATCAGCGGCTATAGCGAAGAACTCAAAAATGCCTCCGATGCAGGCGTTATTATCGGCGACTACGAAATACCAACCGACGGTAACGGTAATGTGAAGGGTGGCATGCGTGTGAAAAACTTCCGTCCCTATCTGGGCATCGGCTTCGGGCGTGTCAATCCAGGCAAGTTCCTCAATTTCTCCATGGAATTAGGCTGTCAGTTCCAGGGTAAGCCCGAAATCTACACCGACTATGGCGAAATCAAAGATTCGGCCGACATTGTCGACAACACTTTCCATGACATTCAGAAATACTTGAAAGTGTATCCCACTCTTACTTTCCGTCTCAACTTCCGCGCATTCTAAATTAACGCCAAAAGCACAACAAAAGGCCGCTGCCCTGATCAGGGCCTGCGGCCTTTTGCGAACTTTATGCGCCTCAGATACGTTGATAACTTACTAATAACCTTATGCTTTGAACAACGATGGACGTTTTACGCAATCTTCTGATATGTGCTGCCGCAGCAAGCACTTTTGTGGCCGCCGCAACTATTAGATGGACGTGTCCCACCACACACAACTTCGGTGCTTTTAGCGAGGAAATGGGTCCGGTGAGCACTGTCTTCAGATTTGTCAACATCGGAAGTGAACCGGTGAGTATCCTTGCGGCGCGTGCCTCGTGCGGCTGTACCAAGCCGGAATATACACATGGCGAAATAGCCCCGGGCGACACCGCATCTGTCACTGTTACATATAATCCGCAAGGACGCCCCGGTACATTCTCCAAATATGTGCAGATCGAAACCACTGATGCGGATGCAAAAAAAACTCGTTTGATAGTAAAAGGCACTGTTGTCGGTGCTCCTCTTTCGGTGGGCAAACGTTTCCCTGTCAAGCTGGGAGAATATGTAAGCCTTTCTCGACCGGCGGTGATGTTCGGCCAGGTGAAGAAAAATGGCATGCGTATAGCCAAGCTCGAAGCCTATAATAGCTCAATCGATACGCTGCGGCCTAATGTTGTGGCAGTCCCTCCGTATGTAGATGTTGACATTGCTCCGGCTCGTCCTGCTCCCGGCGAGCAATTTGCCATGGTGCTCTATTTCCGTGCCGACGAACAGCCGGCATATGGTCTGGTAAGCGACAGTGTGGCTGTAGATTTTGGCGATGGTCCTCACTCCATACCCATGGTTGCCATGGTAGAAGAAGACTTTTCAGCCCTCGACGACGAGCAGATTGCAGACGCACCGGTAGTTGAAGTGAATCAAAACGTCGACCTCGGCATCGTGGAGCAGGGCAGGCAGCTGTCTCAAACAGTCAAACTCAAAAATGTGGGCAAGAACGTGCTCAAGGTGCGGCGTGTTTACTCGGCCGACACGGGAGTGTCGGCAACGGTGAACAGCCTCGAAATAAAACCAGGAAAAACCGGTGAAATCCATGTGGTCATCGCCACTGATGCCACAAGTGGCAATATGGTCAATGTGCGTGTGATGCTCATTACCAACGACCCTCGTCATTCAGTGTTGCCTATACGCCTTGTCGGAACTATACATAATTAAAATTGACTCTACACAACGCGAAGGGGGATGGAAAATTTGACAAATAGAGGATAAAGAGAAAAAAAATCGCTAACTTTGTCCTACTATAACCAAGGCATACAACGGCATGAACACAAGCATGACAGGCCGCCGCTTGCGCGGCATCATCCTCCTGCTTGTCGCTACTCTGGCGACAGGCGCAATAACGGCAAGGGCCGAGAGCAGTTTCGGCATCAAAGCCGGATATATGACACGCAACAACTCGGCCCTCGCGGGTCTGGTATTCAGGCAGACACTGGGCAAACATCTCCGCCTGGCACCTCAGATAGGCGTTGTGATGCGCAACAGCGACCGCGATGCACTTATTGCCGATGCCGATGTCCATTTTCCCTTTGCCACCGCCCCCAGATTCAGCGTCTATCCCCTTGTGGGTGTGGCGTTCAATTCGTGGAACCGCCACGAAACCGAAGTATTGGATTTTTCAAACGAAAACACAAGCTGCGACAAAGACGTGACACACCACACCAACAGCCTTGGCCTCAATGCCGGTGCCGGCATTGAATTTGATTGCACCTCTACACTCAAACTCGGGCTGGAGTGCAAATATACGCTCATCAAGCATAACCCCAACGGACAATTTTCCGTTTTCATAGCCTATGTCTTCTAAACCAACAGTAATATTAGGAATTGAATCGTCGTGCGACGACACTTCGGCAGCCGTTGTTATCGACGGCTTGCTGCGCAGCAATGTAATTGCCAGCCAACAAGTGCACGAGGAATATGGCGGCGTGGTGCCCGAGCTGGCCTCACGCGCACATCAACAGAACATAGTGCCGGTTGTCGATGCCGCTCTCAAGCGAGCAGGCGTGAGCAGCAGCGACCTGTCGGCCATAGCTTTCACCCGAGGTCCGGGGCTTATAGGCTCGCTCCTTGTGGGAGCCAGCTTTGCCAAAGGCATGTCGCTGGGGCTGCGCATTCCACTTGTGGATGTCAACCATCTTCATGGCCACGTGCTTGCCCAGTTCATCCGTCAGGAAGCCGACGACCGTGTTCCTGAGTTTCCTTACCTCTGTCTGCTCATTTCGGGCGGCAACTCGCAGATTATCCTTGTGCGAGGATATAACGACATGGAAATTCTGGGCCGCACCATCGACGATGCCGCCGGCGAGGCTTTCGACAAATGTGCCAAAGTGATGGGGCTGTCCTACCCCGGCGGCCCACACATCGACCGACTTGCCGCCGAGGGCGATGCTGCACGTTTCAAGTTTGCCAAGCCTCACCTGCCGGGCTTCGACTACAGCTTCAGCGGCCTTAAGACATCGTTTCTCTACACCCTTCGCGACAATCTTCGCAACGACCCCGACTTTATCGAGAAAAACCGTGCCGATCTTGCTGCCTCTCTGCAAGCCACAATCATAGCCATACTCACCGACAAGCTCGAAAAAGCCATACGCCATACAGGAGTGAAAACCGTGGCTATAGGAGGCGGTGTGTCGGCAAACAGCGGTGTGCGTGCCGCCGTGGCCGAACTGTGCCGCCGCATGGGCGTGGAAGCTTTCATTCCCGAGCGCAAATTCACCACCGACAATGCCGCCATGGTGGCCGTTGCCGGATATTTCAAATATCTCGACGGCATTTTCTGCCCTTATGATGCCGTGCCCTACGCACGTGTTGAAATATGAATCTTTCAATCATCATTATAGGCGACGAAATCCTGCTGGGCCGCGTCACCGACACTAATTCGGGCCTCATAGCCCGCACTTTCACTCCATTGGGGTGGAACATCAAACGCATACGCACCGTTGGCGACAACGGTGTCGACATAGCCTCCGCCATCAACGAATCGCTCGCCGAGAGCGAACTGGTGATTACCACCGGCGGACTCGGACCCACACGCGACGATATTACTAAGAGCGTGATGATGGACATTTTCGGAGGCTCGCTGGTGCACAATGCCGAGGTGGCTGCAAATGTGGAAGCCGTCTTTGCACGCCGGCAATTGAAAATGAACGAGCTCACAGCCTCGCAAGCTATGGTGCCCTCATCGGCAAAAATCATCGAAAACCTTGTGGGAACGGCACCAATCATGGTGTTTGAACGCCAAGGCCGCATGCTTGTAGCCATGCCCGGAGTACCTGCCGAAACACGCGGCATGCTTCCGTCTGTGGCAAAAGTTATTGCAGAGCATTTTGGAAGTCAAGAGCTTACACCACGGCAAGAGTTTACCGTGACAGGCATCATCGAATCGGCACTTGCCGAACGTCTCTCGCGGTTTGAGGATTCGATGCCGAAAGGCTTCAAGCTTGCCTATCTTCCATCGGCAAAGCGCATTCTTTTGCGTCTTGAGGGCACGCCGGGAGCTTCGACTGAGCTTTTCGAAGACCAGTGCCGCAAACTTGTAGAAGCTTTGGGCGAATACATGTCGGCTCAGGGCGATGTGCCTACTGCCGCCATCGTACTCGAGCGGCTGAGAAAAAACAAACTCACCCTTGCCACTGCCGAAAGCTGCACAGGAGGCAACATCGCCCATCTGCTCACTCTTGTTCCTGGCAGTTCCGATGTGTTCAACGGTGGTGTGGTGTCGTATGCCAATGAGGTTAAAACAAATATATTAGGCGTTGATTCGCAAACACTTGCCACCGAAGGCGCAGTGAGCGAGGCCACGGTGCTCAAAATGCTCTCCGGAGCCAAAGCTGCATGCCGGGCTCAGTGTGCCGTGGCCACATCGGGCATTGCCGGCCCCGGAGGCGCAGTACCTGGCAAACCGGTGGGCACAGTATGGATTGGAGCATCTACACCTCAAGGCACCGATGTTCGCCTTTGGCAATTTGGCGGCGATCGTCAGGCCGTCATCGACAGAGCTTCTGCCACAGCCTTCGACATGCTTTTGCGACTTTTGTGAACATTCGTTCACTCTCCTACGTTTTTATTCACAAATAAACAACACCAAAACTTAACATATTATGAAGAAATTATTCGCCGAAGGTATCGGGACTATGTTTCTGGTCCTTCTTGCATGTGGAAGTGCCGTTTTGGCAGGCCCGTCGATTGGCGGCCTTGGCATTGGTCTCTGCTTCGGTCTTGTTCTTGTTTGCCTTTGCTATTGTCTCGGCAACATTTCGGGATGCCATGTCAACCCGGCAGTGTCGCTGGCCGTCTATCTTGCAGGTCGCATGAGCGGCAAAGAGTGCATAGGCTATATTATTTTCCAGCTTCTCGGAGCAACGGTCGGTGCCGGCCTTCTCTATTGGTTCATGAACATGGCCCCAGGATTTAATTTTGGCGGCATAACGGCCCCCGACAAATATCTTGCCACCAACGTGCTCCAGCCGGGAGCCACGAGCGGAATGGCGCTAATGTCCGAAGGTCTGCTCACGTTTTTCTTCGTTCTGATTGTTCTCGGTGCGACCGACCCCAACAAAGGCTTCGGCAAATTTGCCGGTCTGGCAATCGGTCTTGCTCTGGGACTGGTGAACATTGTCGGAATACCGGTGGACAACTGTTCGGTCAATCCCGCCCGTTCGTTCGGTCCTGCAGTGTTCTGCCCCGAAGCTTGGGGTGATTTCTGGATTATGGTGGTTGGTCCCGTTATTGGTGCCGTGCTTGCTGTTCTATGCTGGGCTGCCATGAATCCCTCGCGCCGAACAGTGGAATAAGCCACACCCCATCCGCTCATAACAACCAACGCCGGCAGGCAATCCCTTGCGGACTGGCTGCCGCGTTGCCTAAAAACATTCATCACATACAAACGGCCATACCATGATAAAAAACTACCTTGCTACAATTGCATTTGTTGCGTTGATGTTGAGCCCGAGTGTCAAGGCCCAAGCACCGGCAGGATACTACAACTCACTCAACAACAAAGCCGAAGGAGAACTTAAAACAGCAGTTTTCAACCTTGTTCATAATTTCACACGCATATCATCGTATCAGGCACTGCCGTCCTATTTTGAGCGGACAGATGTCTACCCCAACAGCAACCGATGGTGGGATATGTACTCCGACATACCTTTCTACGCCCCATCGTTCAGCGGTCTTAACCGCGAACATTCGTTTCCCAAAAGCTGGTGGGGAGGCTCTACATCGGTAGGCGCATATGTCGACCTCAACCACCTCTATCCATCTGAAATGAAGGCCAACACAGCCAAGAGCAACTATCCTCTTGGCGAAGTAGACCGCAACGGCAGTTTGAATTTCGACAACGGCATCTCTGCCGTGGGGCTTCCCTTGGCAAACCAGGGTGGTGGCGCGCGCTTTGTATTCGAGCCCGACGATGAATATAAAGGCGACTTTGCCCGCACTTATTTCTACATGGTGTGCTGCTACCAGGATCTGACGTGGAAATATACCTTTATGGTGAACAACAACACCTATCCCACGCTTAACCAATGGTCCACCGACCTGCTGATGCGCTGGCACCATGCCGACCCGGTGAGCCAAAAAGAAGTGGACCGCAACAACACTGTCTATAGCATACAGAACAACCGCAATCCATTTATCGACATGCCCGAGCTTGCCGACTACCTCTGGGGGGCTAAAAAGGGCGAGAAATTCACTCCAGGCACTGTCGACCCCGGACCTGTCGGCGACCCCGAACTCATTGCACCCGTCAAGGGCATGAGTATCGACTTTGGCGAAGTGGCCCTGGGGCAAAGCGTAACCTCGCAAGTCTTTGTGCGTGCCGCCAACCTCGACGGCTCGCTCGATGTTACAATCTATAGCGGCGACTCCGACAAATTCAAGGCTGCCCAGAGCACCATACCCACTTCGCTCGTATGCACCGAGAACGGCTACTGGCTGCCTGTCACATACACCCCCGGCGAGCTTGGCGAACACACAAGCAAAATTCTCTTCTCAGGCGGTTTCGGCTCGCGCGCCGTCACATTGCGCGGCTCGTGCCTGCCGGTACCGGTGCTGTCTGCGTGCACTGCAACCGACCCAAGCGATGTGCAGCCCGACCGATACACGGCCAACTGGTCTGCTCCAGACAACGAAGTGATTGATTTTTTTGTTGTTACACGCACCTGCTATTCCGGCAACAATGTACACACCGAAGAATTGGTGTCGGAAAATACATTCCTCGAAATCACCGACTTCGACCAAAGCGACCGCGAGGCCTACTCTGTGCAATCTTCGCGCTTGGGCGTACGCTCACCAATGTCTAACATTGTTTTTGTCGACCACTCGGGCATCAGCGGAATAGATGTGGAAGAGCCTCTCGTTGTCCGCACCTTCGACGGCCTGATACGCTTCATCTGCTCTGCTCCCCAGACCGGTTGCCGTATCTTCGACCTGTCGGGCCGCGAAATCCTCACTCTCGACAAAATAGAGCAAAATATGGAAATAGAGATGAGCCGAGGTGTATATATAATCGTCACCGACCAGCACCCGCGTCCAATCAAAGTATCAGTCCTGTAATTCGACATCAAAAGAGGCACCCCAGACCGAGGTGCCTCTTTATTTTTTATGTCTTCGCAGTTCAATACTGATTGAAAACGGGGCGAAGTGTGAATGTGAATGTCCGGTCGGCGTATGGAACCATATACTGTGGCTGCGGACGAGCTCCCCAGCTGTCTACACATCCGAGGCCCTGCTGCACTTCGTCAAAACAAAGATTAGTGAACCCAGCCTTGGCCACTTCGGGCGAGTGGGTCTGCGGTTTGGACCATCCTCCGTCGAGGCTTTCAACGGTATAGTCGAGAGCTGAGGCCGAGAAAGGCTTTGCTGCTGTAATTTCAAGGCCGTTACCGGCGCTGTCGAGCTGTCGCCAGAAACGTATGTCGCTCTTTGTGCCTGTTTCCTGCGGGCGTATATAGCTATAAAATTGTTCATCGACCGTCTGGCGATAAAGTCCAAGGAAAGCCGAACCTTTGCGGTCGGAATAGTTCTCTCCTGGTCCGCGTCCGTAGTACTCGATTTTGTCGAAAGCCGCCGGCATGGGCATTTCCATGCCGAAACGGAACATGCCGGCCACCTGTGCGCCTGGGGTAGTGGTCAACGATTCGGTGGCTTTCACAGTGCCGTCGGCAGCTATTTCATAGCACATGTCAAGTGTCGACTTAACGGTTGGCAGTTCATATCTGGCATCGACAATCACTTTTCCGTCGGCAGCACGCCATTCCAGCTTTTTCAAGTTCATGGCCGGGTTTCGCCATGCGGCAAACTCGCGTTGAAGGTTGGCACCATAGTCGTTGTCGGTGGGTGCACGCCAGAAGTTGGGCCGCAGCTCGCCGCCATCGTTGATAAAGTTGGTGCCGCGCACATCGTAGCGTGTCATCAGGCCGTTGGCGCGGTTGAATTCAATTTCAAAGACATCGTTCTTGACAATGAGGAAGTTATGATCGTTGTCCACAACATCAGGCGCGGTGCGGTCTGCCGCGATTGCCTGAGCAAACTGACTTTCGCGGCCGGGGGTGAGCACAAACTGCTCGCGGGCAACCACAAATCCGGCCGGCAACAAACCTTCGGCCTCTTTGAGCGAGAACGACAGATTGAGCGTCCATTCGCCATGGTCGGAAACAGCCCCATAGGGAACAGTTATTTCGGCAGTTTTACCGGCTTCGACATTAATAGACTGCACATTACCTTCGCGCACGGGCACACCGTTGTTGAGGAGCACCCACCCAAGAGTGAGGTTGGAGAGGTCGCGGAAGAAATTCTCATTGTAGATGCTCACACGGCCTGTCGAAGCATCGACAAGCTTTGGCCACACGTTCTGATAGTAATATGCCACCTCGGCAGCATGGGGATTGGGAATACGGTCGGGGCTCACCACGCCGTTGACACAGAAATTGCCGTCGCTGGCATCGAAACGGTTGAAATCGCCGCCGTAGGCAAGAATTTCGACACCGTTTTTGCCCTTGGTGCGTACAGCCTGGTCGACGAAGTCCCAGATGAAACCTCCCTGCAGATTGGGATATTTTCGGATTTGCTCCCAATAACGGTCGAAACCGCCCATCGAATTACCCATTGCATGAGCATATTCGCATTGAATGAGAGGCTTGTCGAGGCTTGGGGCTTTCCCATATTGTTCCATGCTGGCGTAGTCGTAGTACATAGGGCAGAACACATCGGTCATGCCATACGTTTCGGCACGTTCGTACTGCACCGGCCGCGAAGGGTCTTCAGCTTTCACCCATCTATAAGCTTCTTCGAAGTTAGGCCCGTAGCCTCCTTCGTTGCCGAGGCTCCAAAATATAATGGAAGGATGGTTGAAATTGCGCTGCACATGTCGCTGATTGCGTTCCATGTGCGCCTTGGCATACTGCGGGTCTTTGGCGAGAGTTTTTTCTTTGTAACCCATACCATGGCTTTCGAGATTTGCCTCCGACACTACATAGAGTCCGTATTTGTCGCAAAGGTCATACCACAGCTCATCGTCGGGATAGTGACAAGTGCGCACACCATTGACATTGAGTTCTTTCATCAGCTTGATATCCTGCAGCATGCGTTCGGGCGAGACAACATAACCGCCGTCGGGGTCGAGCTCATGACGGTTCACACCCTTGAAAAGGACGGGCTTGCCGTTGACAAGCACCTGGCTGCCGACAATTTCCACCTTGCGGAAACCGACATTTACGGGCACAACTTCGTCTGAACCTTCCATTCGCGCCGTCAGCGTATACAGATAGGGAGTTTCGGCAGTCCATTTGTTAATGTCCGACAGACGCATTGTTGTACGACCGCTGCCTTTTGTCTTGGCGCGTGCTACTTCTTTGCCGTCGGCATCGACAAGAACGAGTTCGACGGGTTTGGAAGCAGTTGTGGTGAGGTCGATGTTGAGGATGCCGTCGTTGAAGTTATTGTCTAAATCGGTGGTGATGCGAATGTCCTCAATGCGCTTTTTGTCGCGGGCATAGAGGTAGGAATCGCGAGCCACTCCCGAAAAACGGAAAAAATCTTGGTCTTCAAGATATGTGCCGTCGCACCAGCGGAACACCTGGAAGCATATAAGGTTTTTCTGCCCCGGTTTGAGATAGCGGGTGATGTCGAACACTGCTTCAAGCTTGCTGTCCTCGCTATATCCCACATATTTTCCGTTGACCCACAGGTAGATGTTTGAAGTCACCGAGCCGAAGCGAGCAAAAATATCCTTTCCGGTCCACGAAGCGGGCACTTCGATGGTGCGCCGATAGGTGCCCACATGGTTGTTCTGCGTGGGTGGCTGCGGAGGATTATTTTCATACTGGTTTCTCCAGGCATAACCGATGTTTACATAGATAGGGTCGCCATACCCGTTAAGCTCCCAAACACCGGGCACGGACATGTTGTCCCAGCCCTTGTCGTTGAAGTCGGTGCGCCAGAAGTCGGTAGGACGCTGCGAGGCATCGTTCACCCAGTTGAATTTCCATGTACCGTTGAGCGACAGATAATTGGATGAGTTCTTTTTAGCCGACAAAGATTCTGTGTCTTCTCCGTTTTTATATGCAAAATGAACGGCACGCATTGGGGCCCTGTTCACCGCATTTACATTCGGGTCGGTCCATTCCTTGAAGGTCTGAGCCGATGTCCCGAGGAATATACCCATTCCGAGGCATAATGTGATAAGTGTTTGTTTCATTTTGGTTTTAAGGTTATTTTTACAAAGTTAGGAACAAAAAGCAAACGGCATCATCAATTTAAGAATATTTCGGCAATATTGCTTTTTGTTAACAATCCTCGCAAATTATGAGCGAAGATAGTCAGAAATGCCCTCGACGACGTTTCTGGCTATCAAAAAAAATGATCAAGAATATGAAAAATTGAGATCCTACTAAAGGCTTTGAATTTTATTAACGTTTTTTTTAAGGCATACTATCGGTAATATTTTGTATTTTTGTAATCGAATCGAGAAATGTTGTCCAAAAGGTATTCTGTAGATTTTATTGTCCCTCTGAGATGCCATTTGCTTTATTTTTCGAGTTTTTAAATTTATAGCGATTAAACGCCCTTGCGTTGAATATTTTAATTTTAGATATTCCCATGAAAAAGCTTATCTTTATTGCTATGTTTATGGCTCTTGTCCTGCCATCAATGGCTCAGCGCAAGACCGAAATCGTAGAAGCACCGACCGCAGTACAAGATGATGGAATGGTGCTGAAGAGAAAAGTGGCCATAGGCCGATTCTCTAATGAAACACAGTATGCAAAAGGCATTTTCTATGACAAAGAGAATGACCCGATGGGAAAACAAGCTCTGGACATACTTTCGGCCAAGTTGGCAGCCTCCGGCAAGTTCTTGCTGTTGGAAAGAAGCGACTTGTCAACCTTGCTGGAAGAAAGCCAAAAGAATGAGAATGCCGCAGCTTCCATCGGCGCAGACTACATGATAATAGGATCTATCACTGAGTTTGGCCGAAAAAACACGGGCAAAAACGGTGTGTTTACTTCGCAAAAGACACAGACCGTAGAAGCCGCAGTGGCCATTCGTCTGGTCGATGTTTCTACCGGCCTTATCATTTACTCGGATGAAGCAAAGGGGGCTGCAGAGATTACTACAAAAACAACGATGGGCATTGGAGGACAGGCAAGTTTCGATGCCACCTTGAGCGACAAAGCAATTTCGGAAGCCATCGGCCAACTGGTTGAGAATATCATCAACAAATGCACAAATAAACCATGGAAGACATTCTTCCTCTCTTATGATAAAGATGGTGTTCTGATTGCCGGCGGCGAAAGCCAAGGTGTCAAGGAGGGTATGACATTCGCAATAATGACAAAAGGTAAGAAAGTGAAGAACCCGCAGACAGGTATCATGATTACGCTTCCCGGAAAAAACGTGGGACATGCTAAGGTGCTTATGACCGGAGGGGATACTCCAGAAACAGAGTACTCGTTTGTGGAGGTTGCTACCCAAGAAAATATCGATGCGTCGAATATGTCTAACTATATCATTGAACAAATAAAATGAAAACGCTACTGATATTATTGTCCTTGCCTTTTCTACTGTTCAGTTGCAAGTCGAACCTTCCGGTTGCCCAGCAGTCCGGGAAAGAAGATATGGCCTATTTGCTGTTTGTCAGCAGTGACCAATATGCTGATGAGGAGGTGATGGTTTCGGTTGACAATGCACAGCCGTTCAAGGCCAAGGTGGTGAAAGCTAAGGATGCAAGTCGTTTTGGCACGCAATATGGCATTGCAACAGGCACACACACGTTGAAAGTGAGCTGCGAAGGCAAAATCATCTATGAAAAGAAGATTTTTGTATCTACACAGGACGTAAAACAAATCGCATTACCATAATGGAAAAGTTCCTTGTCACAACTATAGTGGTGCTGGCCTTGTCGTCCTGTGCCACTACCAAGACTATGTATTCATGGCATGACTACGAAGATGCTACTTATCAATATACTAAAAAGTCTACTGATGAGCTTCATGTAAAGATGCTGGAGGAGTATAAGAAACTAACAGACAAACAGAAAGGAACTCGTGGCGTAGTTCCCCCCGGGCTATATGCCGAATATGGCTATCAGCTCTACAAAAGCGGCAAAAAGGAGGAGGGACTGAGCTTTCTGAAGAAGGAGATTGAACTATATCCCGAATCGGAAAAATATATTTCACGCATCATTAAACAATTGGAAAAATGAAAAAAATCATATTGTCGGCTTTATTGATGGTGTCTGTCTTGAGTTCCTGCTCTACATCACAGACCTTGGGAAATAAGTATCCGGGAATGTACGAAGAAAAACCTTTGACAATAGCCATTATGCCTCCGGTCAACCAAACGACACACGTCGAAGCCAAAGATTACTTTTATACCACAATGTATATGCCGCTTTGCGAGAAGGGCTACTACGTATTCTCTCCCTATCTTACTATGGAGATGTTTCAGCAAGAGAGTGCATACGATGCCGAATACTTCATTGATGCAGACCTAAGCATATTTAAAAATGTATTGGGTGCCGATGCCGCTATGTTTACCATCATAAAAGATTGGAGCAGAAATAATGTGGGCGGAGTGCTGGCAGTAGATGTAGAGTATCGTCTACGTTCAACCAAGACAGGGCAGATTTTATATCAAAAAGAAGGAAACATCAAAGTAGACACCAGTATCAGCGGTGGCGACGGGGGCATAATAGGTGCGCTTGTGGGCATGGTTGCTACAGCCGTGAACACTGCAGTTACCGACAAGGTTGTTGCCGGTAGAAAGTGCAACGCTTACGTTTTGTCTGACATGCCAGCTGGCAAGTACTCTCCTTTATATGAAAAAGATTCTTCTAATCCCGCTACCGAGAGCTTGATTAAAGCAACTATAAATTAACGATTTAAGAACCGGCTCTAAATGTACGCCTCTGTGTAGCCTGGCAAGCAGCCTACCGGCGAGGTGAGGACACCTCGCATATTCATCTTGCCTCTCCCAAACAAAACGACCGGCAGAGGTAATCTTGCCGGTCGCAACAGATGCTTCGAGGGCCTGAGTCAGTCTTCGAGGTAATAGGTGATGGAGGTGACTACGCGGACGGTTTTGATGTTGGGGGTGTATTGATCGCGGTCGGAGATAGAAAATTGGCCTTGCGATGCGGTTTTGATTTTCCCCAGCTCGCTGTTGGAGTCCTCGGCAAATTTGTCGGCAGCCTGACGGGCGTTTGCCGTTGCCTCGGCAATCATTTCGGGCTTGATGGAGTTTAACTCAGTATATTCGTAAGTTGTCTGGTAGTTATAGTCTCCGGCAACTACGGCAATACCGTCGCGAAGCAACTCGGTCTGCTTTTTAATAAGCTCGCGTACATGTTCCACTTTTTCTGATGTCACCACAACAACATTTGTTGCCTGATATCGGTAGCGCACGTTCTGGTTGCCATAGCGATCGGCTGCAGCATCATAAATCTGAGGAGGGTTGACCGATATTTCATCTTTGCCCAATCCATTGGCTGTCAAAAAGCTGACAATTGCTTTGTTGGAATTTTCAATTTGGTTGTAAATCGTAACCAGGTCGTTGCCTATTTCTTTGGTAACGATGGGCCAGGTAACCTTGTTTGCCTTCACTTCTTTCTCGCAAAGACCGCGGACAGTGACCACGCGGTCGCGGTCGGAGAAACGGTCGATTCCGCTTTTGAGGGCGAAGCCTAAAATGACAATACCGAGAGCAACGATGGCCGATGAGACGATGAGTGATGGTTTCATAATCGGAAAAATAATAAAAAGATTGTCTGTTGTTCATATGCAGACAATCTCATAACAAAGAATCTGCGTCAAAGGTTTGACGCTATGGTTAAAGTTGCTTATTTAGCGTCGCAAGCAACAGTTTCGATTGTATAGACCGAAACATATTCTTTGCCGTCGGCAAGTTTGCGAGCGTCGAGACGGTTGTAGAGTTCCTGGATGCGGGCAGCAAAAGCAGCGGTATCTTCGCATGCGGCAGAGCAGCAAGAACCGTTGGGGCAAGCACCTGTTTTGAGGCTGTCGGGAGCTTCAACATAGCTGGCAACCATGGCAGCGAGAACTTCGTTGGTGAGGCTGTCTTCGCGAACAATACCCTTAACAGTTACGTTCTTGCCGGCGAGTTCGGGAGCAAAAGTAAATTCAGGAGCTGCAGTGAGGCGAAGAGTGAAGGAAGAGTCAGGGTTTACCATGCAGGCTTTTTTGCCGGTCTTAGCGCATACGCGAGCGAGGAGGCCTTCAACTTCTACGGTGTCGCCAACGCTGGAGGGAAGAACGCGTTCGAGCGAATCAACAGTCATGGCTTCAGCCTTGGTGTCGGCGGTTTTCGAAGTGCAAGCTGTGAAGAAAGCAGCTACGACAGCAACAGCTGCCACAAGCATTTTCATTTTCATTTTGTTTGATAATTAATTGGTTAGTAAATTATGTAGTTTGTTGTATTATTCCACATTGTGAAGTGTGTGACCCATTCGAGCTTTCTTGGTGTGCATGTAGCGGAGGTTGTAGGGATTGGGATCCACTTCGATGGGCACGTTTTCCACCACTTGAAGGCCATATCCTTCGAGACCGATGCGCTTCACTGGGTTATTGGTCATCAGTCGCATTTTTTTGATACCTAACATGCTCAGGATCTGGGCTCCTACGCCATAGTCGCGTTCGTCGGCATCATGTCCCAGGTGAATATTGGCTTCAACAGTATCGAGCCCCTCTTCCTGAAGTTTGTAAGCACGGATTTTGTCCATCAATCCTATGCCTCGTCCTTCCTGATTGAGATAGAGCACACATCCGCATCCTTCGGCTTCGATTTTCTGCATGGCACGGTGGAGCTGCTCGCCGCAGTCGCAGCGTTTGGATGCGAAAATGTCGCCGGTGGCACACGACGAATGAACACGCACAAGCACAGGTTCGTCGGTGTGAACATTGCCTTTGATGATGGCAATATGTTCCAGCCCGTTGCTCTTCTGACGGAATGGTATGAGGTGGAAATGCCCGTAGGCTGTGGGCAGGTCTACCTCGACGCCCTGTTCCACGAGCTGTTCCGAAGCGAGGCGGAATGCAATGAGGTCGCGGATAGAAATCAGTTTCATACCCCACTTGTCGGCAAGCTTGCGAAGCTCGGGCAGACGGGCCATGGATCCGTCGTCGCTCATAATTTCCATCAGAGCAGCTGCCGGCTGGAGACCGGCAAGGCGTGCAAGGTCCACAGCCGCTTCGGTGTGGCCGCTTCGGCGCAGCACGCCTGCATCCTGGGCATATAGCGGATTGATATGGCCGGGACGGCCGAAGGTGTCGGGAGTCGATGCCGGATCGGCAAGAGCGCGTATGGTGGCGCAACGGTCCTCGGCACTTACGCCGGTGGAGCATCCTTCGAGCTTGTCAACGGTGATGGTAAATGGCGTGCCGAGCATCGACGTGTTATCCTCCACCTGGTGGGGAAGTTTCAGCTCCTTGCAGCGCGAAATGGTGATTGGCGCACACAGAACACCACGAGCGTTCTTGAGCATGAAGTTGACAATTTCGGGCGTGATTTTTTCGGCGGCAACAATGATGTCGCCTTCATTTTCACGGTCTTCATCGTCAACAACAATCACCATCTTACCTTGACGGAAATCGTCGATTGCCGACTGAATATCATCGAGATGTATTTTTTCGTCCATAGTCAATTATCGTTTGCCCTCGCCAATGCGGTCGAGCAAGGCTTTTGTTGTAGCCTCCATGCTGTCGAGTTGGCGATAGAAGGTATTAAAGGGATATTGATTGAGAAGGTTGATTACATAAATGTCGGAGCTGTTCGACAGATAGTCCACCAGTTCGGTGAGCGGGGCCTGCAGAGCAGCATCGGTGCACCATGGCAGACGTTTCAACAGGCCGCCTTTGCGTCGGCGATCCTGTGCGGCACGGCACTCGGTTTCGAAGGCATGCAGCATTTCGAGGGCTCGGGGACGCTCCACCTCGGTCATTCGCACTTCTTTGAGAGTGAGAGACCGACCCTGGGCACGTCCTGCAATTCGGCGGAAGAAATTTGCGTAGGCATCGATGTTGAACACCTGCGAATCGCCCACTGCCTTATAGGTTAGGAACACGCCCAAGGGCAGAAGCACTGCCGAACTGAGCCAGATGCCTTCCCACACGGGCACTTTTCCGTCGCGGGCCATCTTATAGCCGGCGTTGTCTATGATAAAGTATACAATAAATAGGAGCACCGAAATGATAAGCGGTGTGCCTATGCCGCCTTTCTTGATGATAGCCCCCAGAGGAGCCCCGATAAAGAAGAAGATGATGCAAGCAAACGAAAGGGTGAATTTTTTCTGCATCTCAATGTCGTGGCGACGCATAAGCTTGGCTTGTTCGCCAAGAGCAAGGCTGCGGTAGAGATACTCCTGTTTTTGTCTCTTGGCTCTCGACAAAGCCTGGGTGAGATAGGTTTTTGCCATAGAAGGCGAGGGCTTGCGGAAGATGGAATCTACCGGCAGAGGCTCGGTCATTGCCACTTCGGCCCTCGGTTCCTCACGCCATTCGCCGTCGACATATTTGCCCACTCGCGGAGAGAGGCCGAAATAGGGCGTGTTGACAATCTGTGCGGCATAGGAATTGCCTATCGAGTCGACTTCTGCGCCTATCGAATCGATGGAATGACGCAACTGGGCAATGTTCTGTCCCACGTAGAGGGCGCGCACACCGCCTTCGTCCATGCGGTTGAAATTGGCATCGAAGGGAAAATAGACTTCTTTTTCCGTGAAATGCTCGCGGCGGAATGGCAGATAGCGCGAATTGCCCGAGCCAAGGGAGTTGTCGCGCATGTTTTCAAACATTTCGCCGGTATAGAGGTGAAGGAAAAGACGTGTTTTATCTTCGGTGAAATTAAACTGGCCGGAATCGGCAAGAATTACTCGTGTGTTGTCCAATCCGCGCGACAAGTCGTAGATAATCATGCCGTAGAGCATACCCGTATCGGGGTTTTTCCGCTCCACATAGAGGTTCATGTTCGGTATCTGGTCGTAGAACGAGCGTTCGGGAATTTCAACCTCGGGCGATTTCTGCCGCACAGAGAACATGAGCGTCCACATCTTTGTCTGGGCAATAGGCAACACGTTATTTTGGAAAAAGAAAGCTCCGATGGCTATGAGAATCATAAGCACTGTGAGGGGCTTCATGATGCGGAAAAGCGAAATGCCCGATGCTTTCATGGCTGTAAGCTCGAAATTTTCGCCAAGATTGCCGAATACCATCAGGGATGCAAGGAGGACAGCCAGCGGAAGCGCTGTCGGAACCATGGTGAGCGAAGCGTAGAAGAACAGCTCGGCAATGATGCTCACCGACAGGCCCTTGCCTACTATATCATCGATGAAACGCCACAAGAACTGCATCATGACAATGAACAGGCAGATAAAAAACGTCATAGCCAACAACGGAATGAAGCGTTGCAGCATATAGGAATATAGACGTTTGATAATTACCATGTTAACAATCTTTTGAGGCTCGTGTGATGCCGTCCTCATGTTTCAAACTGCAAATTTAGCAAATAATTTCCGCAGCACAAAGAGTTTAGCCTCGAAAACAGCGAAAAAAAATAATGCAACTACCTTCGCAGGCAATTGCATCCTAACCTATGATTCACTTATTTTTGGGTTGTTTGTTTTTTAAACTCATTTATTTCTCTTTTCAATCGCAAAATTAGTCATTTTTCAAAACCGTGCTATGGGAGAGTATGAAATTTAACCATGTTTAACACAATAAATATCAATCGACCTCGACAAGATTACCCATCGAATCAAAAACGAGGTCGGTATCATTATTGAGGTCAACTTCGTAACCACCGGAAATTGTTTTGCTGATTTCTGTAATTTGAGCATCAGGTAAATTTGTCTCAAGATAACTGAGAATAAAATCAGGCACAATTCCGGTTGGGACACTGCTGCCAAAGGCTGCCTTGACATCGGACCATTCGCCGGCTGCATCGAATTCCACTTCGGCTCCGCTGACAAAATAAACATCGTAGCTTGTAGGGTTGTGTTCCTGTTCTACCTTTGCCACTTCGTCGCCGGCAAAATAGAGGTCGATAAACGTTTTGGCGTTTGCGGGAAGCTGTGTCTGGTCGATGATGGTTTCGTTGTCATCGTCGGAGCAGGAGACGACGAATGTAGCTGCGGCAAGACCTGCGAATGAAAGCAGTAGAATTTTCAAAAGACTTTTCATATCGTACTTATTAAAAAGGTTAACTTCTATATTAACAACTGTCAATAAATAAAGTTCAAAATGCAAATACACGTCAGCGGAGGTGCCTCGAGGCGCCTCCGCTGCATCAGGTTAGGAATGGTTTTTTTATTGGAGTATCAGTTTCACTATTTTAGAGCCGGCGCGGACAATGAAAACACCGGCACTGAGTTCGACAGTGGTGCGATTCATGCCTACACCGCTGAACATGCACTTGCCGTCGACAGAGTGGACGCTGACTGTCCTGCCTTCGGCTCCGGTAATTACAATCTTTTGGCCGACAGCAGCAACTTGGATGTCGTTGTCGTCAATGCCACCCACACTTAAAATTAAATCACAGATATTCGAAGGACGGGATATGCCTTGTTTATATATGGTCATTACTACAAATGGAACAACCTCATGACGCGAATTGAGGAACGACGTTACATCCAGTGTGGTATCTGTTATAAGTTCCTCATTTATTTTTCCATAGGAACAATAGGCATCATATCCAAGAAGAACCAGGCCGGTCAATGGCGCAGCTTCAAACTCGAAATCATCGAGGAAGAGGAAATAACCGTCAGTAGCACATGAGCGGACTGCGAAATGCTTGGCCCCTGCAGGAAGCTCGGCGGTATACTTGGTCCAAGCTTCGGGAACGACAGTTGCATTCTTGGCGAGTACGAAGTCGGCGGGGTCGGTGCTTCCGGTAGAATAGTAGACCTCGATGGTCTCGGGCATGAACGACATATAGCTGCGGGCATAGAAGCTTACAGTCTGCGCATTTCCGCTCAGTTCGGGCGAAATAGCCCAGTCGTCGGTCTGGCCACCGTCGTAAACAAAGAACGAAGCGAGCATCTTGTTGCCGCTGTGAGCCGTCAGGTTATATTTGGGGTCTGTGGTGTCGAAGACAACGAAAGAAGCCGGAGTTGAACCGGTGACAATGCCCGGAATTTCAAAAGCATAGGACCCGCCGACGGCCTGTTTGTCGACATCGACAAAAGTCCAGCCTTCAAATTCCTTAGCAAAAGATTCACCGCTTTCAAACGATTCTTCTGTAGCTTCGGGCAGAACATTGGTCATATCGGGTTCGCTCCATGACAAAACCACACCGGAGGCTCCTTCTTCAAAATGAAGGTCGGTGACACCGGGCAGCGACGATTCAACCAAGTGCATTTTTGCCAAACCCTTATTGTTGAAGAGATATTCATCTTGCGCATAGGTAACAAGCAGGTCGTGCTCTATATCTTGCAGTTCGGAACTTTCATCGTTAGGCGGCAGAACGAGACATTCAAATTCGACATTGCGCCAAGTGCCGGGTGCCAAGTTCTCCTCAGTCTTTTCAACCGAATAATACTGGTTGGTAGAGATTGAGAGACCGAAAGCCGGAGCTTCTTCAAGACCATCATTGAAGATAATTGCATCAGCCACATATCTTTCGCCATATTTTGCTTTTTCAGGCACGGAGAAGGACAGAACGGAAAGGTCGTGTTTATAGAGCTGACCGATGCGGATGTTGTCGATGAGCAGAGTGCTGTAGACGCGGATTGTGCCCACAATCTGGATAGAAACGTTCTTGCCGGCATACTCGCTCATATCCCACCACAGTTTGTGCCAGCCTGCGGCCTTATCTCTAGCGTTGACGGCTTTAACGCCAAGGCTCTTGAATTCGCCGTTGACCTCGGCCACGCGTACTTCAAGCTCGTTGGCATCGTCGGCATCGTTGCAGAAGGCACTGAGCGATAGGCCCACGGTGCCGTCGGCCGGAATAGCGACCTTGCCGGACATCAACGCGCCGCTCTCTCCGGCCTGGTTGCCTCCGGCCTGGAAAACGAAGAAACCACCGTCGAGGTCCACACCGTCAATTTTGAAATCGGCGGGGCCGTAGATACCGAAGTTAGGCTGTCCGGCAAGACGAGCCATGCCCCAGATGTAATCGCCAAGCTCTTTGTTGGCAAACGATTCGTGAACAGAAGCATAGGGAGTACCTACGGCACGCATGTCGGAGCCGTTGGGCTGGCCTTCGCCGGCTTCGCTCACGCCAGTGACGGCATACTGGGCAAAACGCTGCTGACCTTTTTCAACAGCCTGAACGGTATAGCTTGTTGCGGCAATCTCCGAAGCCACAGGCACAAGCTGTCCGCTTTCAACAACATACAGATTATACTTCAGCTTGTCGGGGTTGACGGCATTACCGTTTTGGTCGGCAGCAATGGCTGTCCAGCTCACTGTCACTTCGCCTTCGTTAGCAGTTTCGACAAATGAAACACTTTCGGTGATGCCCGGTATGTCGACACCGCAGTAAGAGTTGATGCTTGCAGGCACGCCACGTCCGGCGGCATTGTAGCATACGGCGGTGTAGGTACGCGGGCCTTTGCCTTCGCGGGTATCGGTATAGCTCAGCTTGCTGCCGGCGGCAGGAGCTGTGAAGGTGTTGAGAAGTTCGTCGCCACCATAGAGTTCAACCTTGCTTATTTCGGTAAGATTCTTGCCGGAGAAGGTCTTTGTCGGGGTGGTGAAGCTCAGTTCAATCTTTGCAAGGCCATCGGGGTCGGGCACTGCACGGAAGTCGGCAACAGCCGCCGGACCTTCTACAGCAAAACCTTCGGCAATGTGGATGTTGTCGACAAACAGGCCGTAAGTGTCAGGCTGTGAAATGCCGTGGAAACCAATATAATAGCGGCCGTCGGCTTCGGGTGTAAGGTCAAATTCATAGCGGGTTGGCTCAACCGTTGTAAGGTCGGTGGGCTCCATTACAGTTGTGGTCATGGCAGCTGCTGTGTTAGAAGTGCCATATTTCACCTCTATAGTCTCGGCGGCGTACTGGTTCTGAGCGTAAGCGTCGAAACTCAGACGGTAGCTCTGTCCTTTTTTCAGTTCTACCGGCGGAAGAATCATCCAGTCGTCGAGCTGCAGAGACATGTTGAAACGCAGATAGGCAGCTCCATTGTCGATGCCCCAAAGCAAACCGTCGTTGTTGCCGTCGACAATGGTATAGACATCGAGAGCGCTTTCATCGGCAAAGTCCTGCGAATAAGGCAGCGACACACTGCCGAGCACAATGCCGTTCGACATTGCCGGTTCTGAAACATTCTCGCCGTAGCACGCAGCCACTGAGTAGCGCACCTGTGTGAGCTCGGCGGGCATAGGATATGGTTCGCTGAAGGTGGTTGCGGCAAGGTTTTCGGCCACGACAGCAGCTTCGGGATAGCGGGTAACGACATAAGTTACAGAAGCCGGGTCGATATAACCGCCATTGGCCGAAGTTGTGACTGCCGGCCATGAGAGGGACATGGTACCGTTTTCGTAGCTCAGCATGGGAGCAGGCGATGTAGGCACACCCTTGCCTATGAAGGTGCTCATTTTGGCAACGGGGCTGGTGCCGGCTGCGTTTGCGGTGGTCACTGAAATTTCGTAGTCGGCGGCAGCCGGAGCCGTGACTGTGGCTGTTGTCTTGGCACCATAGTTTGTTGTGCCCTGAGCGGCGATTTCGCCGTTGAGAAGAACGGTGTAGGAAATTTCGCCCACAGCTGCTGTGCCGTCGAAGGTTGTTGAGGGTGCGGTGAAGCTGACAGTGCCCGAAAGCGAACCTTCAGCAAAGTCGGCAAGCAGATCGGTGGCCACGGCAGGAGCTCCATCCTCAGCTTCAGGTGCGGGGACCCAGAGAGCGGTAACTTCTTCGTTTGCCGGGAAATTATAGACAACCGTAGCGAGGCCGGTGGAGAGGCTCACTTCGCAGAGGGCGCCTGTCTGATTGGCCGGAGCCACGGTCCAGAACATGCGGTCGGTCTTGGTGTCGATGGTGGCCCCGGTGTAATAGAACGGCAGCTGGCCGGTGATGCCCACATTTTCAACAGCACCGGAGACTTTGTCTATTTTGCACAGGCTGGAGCTCTTCACTTCGTTGGTTGTGGCATCCTGCTCGACCCGTATGCCATAGAGCTGGCCTTTGCTGCTGCAAGCGAGGGCATTCCAGCGGCCTTCAAGATCGGCAATGGCAGTGATGGCAACATCGTTTTCGGCTGTTTTATAGTCGATGGTTGCCAGGCGGATACCTTCGCCATCTTCACGGTAGAAAAGGCCGTAGACCGTATTGTCGGTAGGATCGACAGCAAGGCCTTGGGTCATACATCCCACGTTGGGGCCGTTATATTCAAACACTTTTGCTCCACTGGACAGGTCATAACCGAATATGTCGTAGTAGTTGAACATGCCCATGAAGTTTTCATAAGTGTGGCAGAAGTAGATGCCGTCTTTCACCACGCCGCCTCGATTTCCGTTGGGGCTGTCAATCAGCATCTCGAAAGTGTCATCGGCCGAAGTGGGTACGGTATAGACACCAACAGTAGGGTAGGTTGTGGGTGTCCAGGCATCGGAGTAGGTGACGTTGCCTTGCAGCTTGGGCAGCTTGGCCGCGCTGCGGCTCACGGGGGCTTTGGCTGATGCTTTTGTCGGGAGTTTGAAGCTCAGCGCTTTTGTCACAAAGCTGCTCTGTTGAGCTGTTGCAACTGTGCGAACGGGCGCAAAATAAGTGTTTTTGGCCGGTTCCTCGCCCAAACGGCGCCCAACGGTGTTGCGTTCGGTACCGGGAGCTGAACGACGGCTTTGGAAGTCGGTTGCCGAGGCTGCTGCTGTCGAAAGCAATACCACTCCCACTCCGAGAATACTGACTAAAAGTTTATTCATAGAACATGATTGATTTGTAAAAACCTCAAATTCGCAGCCAATCCGTTTGCTCGAACCGATTTAATTGTTACGCGT
>CAJUAR010000042.1 GCA_910584495.1 uncultured Muribaculaceae bacterium | reverse complement strand
AAATCGGTGTCAACTTCTCCACCCAATCCCGCACCATCACCGACTGGGCGGTTGAAAACGATTAGCGCGCCGGCAAGGTTGCTCCCGAACACGGATATTTCGTCGGGAGGCAATTTTTCGATTCTTCCCGGAGTAAATCTCATACCTGATGACGTTAGGATGCCTGTAAAGGCAGCAATGGCACGCTTAATGATTCCTACTGATATGAGTGCCGTAGATTTAGGGACGGATATGTCGCCCGGCAGTCCCTTGTGGTGCCGGCAAATGCAGCCAGTGTCAAGGCAAAGGAACGGTGTTCGGTTTAAGATAAAGATGTTGTTTGTCCGGTGCCTTAACACAACCTCCAGCAGCGGTAGTTGTGTTAAGGTATATTAACAATCGTATTTGGCGGGTGTCGGAAAAATTGCCTACCTTTGCAGTGTAAAACAAGACTGAATGTAAGATTGTGAACTCGACGGCGCAACGGCGCAGTGTTGAGTTTGTATTTTTTTTGTATAACTTTAAAACCCAAAGACGAATATCATGGCAATAACTTATATGACCAAAGAGGGCTACGACCGCAAGATGGAGGAACTGACCTATCTTGAAACAGTGAAACGCCCCGAAATCAGCCGCGCCATTGCCGAGGCACGCGACAAAGGCGACCTCTCGGAGAACTCGGAGTACGATGCCGCCAAGGAGGCCCAGGGCATGCTCGAGATGCAGATAGCCCAGATTAAAGACCTTGTGGCCAACGCCCGCATCATCGATGCTTCGAAGCTGAGCACCGACGAAGTGCAGCTTCTCAACCGCGTTAAAATCCGCAACGTTGACAACGGTCGCGAAATGGAATATACCATCGTTGCCGATTCCGAAGCCGACATGAAGGCTAAGAAAATTGGGATCAGCACCCCTATAGCCCACGGCCTGCTGGGCCACAAACTTGGCGAGACAGTCGAAATCGCAGTGCCCGCCGGCGTTATGAAGTTTGAAATCCTTTCAATCGAACTCTGATGGCATCGATCTTTTCAAAAATCATCGCGGGCGAGATTCCATCGTATAAAGTGGCCGAGGATGAAGCCCATTATGCCTTTCTCGACATCAACCCTCTTGCACCGGGCCACACACTCGTGGTACCCAAACGCGAGGTAGACTATATTTTCGACCTCAGCGACGAGGAGTATGCCGCCTTGCAGCTGTTTGCCAAACGCGTGGCAGCCGCACAGCTCAAGGCCATGCCATGCAAGCGTATAGCAACGGCTGTCATAGGGCTTGAAGTTCCTCATGCCCACATCCACCTTGTGCCAATCAACAAGGAGAGCGACATGAACTTTGCCAACAAACACAGCTACGAACCCGCACGCATGGCGCAGATTGCTGCCGACATTGCCGCTAAATTCGAATGATTATGAAATCTACCACACTTCTTGCTGCCGGAACCCTTCTTCTTATGGGCACGGCATGCTCGCAGCGCACCGGCTGGAGCATCGACGGCACCGTGGGCGGTGTCGACAAGGACACCAAGCTTGCTATCGAGGCTAATAATGCCGGCCACTGGTATGTGCTCGACAGCGTTGCCACCGACAACAACGGCAAGTTTTCGTATATGGCCCCCGAACCGGCTCACTTCCCTGAAATTCTGCGCATCACACTGCCCGGCAAAGGCAGCGTTTATTTCCCTGTCGATTCGGTAGATGCAGTCACTCTCACAGCCGATGCGGCAAGCTATGGCAAGAAACAGACATTGGGCGGCACCGCTCTTGCCGCAACAATAGGGGCAATCGACAGCCTTGTGTCGGCCTCGACCGATGTCGATGTGCTCCGCCGCCAGCTCGTTGACTATATCACTTCCGACACCACGGCCATTGTGTCGTACTATATCATTGGCAAGTCTGTCGGGTCGGAGCCTCTCTATAATCCCAACGAAGCTTTGGGCAATCGTGTGTACGGTGCTGCCGCCCAGGTGTTTGCCAACCGTCGCCCCGACGATCCTCGCGGAGCTGCTCTGCGCCAGGCCTTTTTCAACGGTCGTATCGCCCTTGGAAAAGCTACGCCTACCGAGCAGGTGATAGAGCTTCCCGAAGCCGGTCTTATCGACATTTTGCGCTACGACGACAAGGGACAGAGCCACTCGCTGGCCGACATTGCCAAGCAGAACAATGTGGTTTTGCTGAGCTTCACCAACTATGCCCTCGAGGTTTCTCCGGCCTATAACGCCATTCTTTACAATGTCTACCAAAAGAACTCGGGCAAAGGTCTCGAAATCTATCAGCTGGCTTTCGACGGCAACGAGGTGACATGGAAAGAAGCTGCCCGTAATCTGCCCTGGACAACGGTTTGGAACGCACCAACCGATGGAAGTTCGGTGGTGGTGCAGTATAATGTAGGCGTTCTGCCCCTGACCTACATCATCAAGAACGGCGAACTGGTTGAGCGCGTCGCCGACCCCGAAAAACTCGCGGCGGCAGTGAACAAATATCTTTGATAATTTTGACTTGTTAAATTCGACGTGTTGTGGCGGGCGCGATTATCGCGCCCCTGCATACACAATCCAAATGTCCGGTATTGAACGAAATGACTTGCAATGCAAAATATCTGATGCTTGGCTTGGCTTTGGCAAGCCAAGCAAGTGCGGAAGCTTCGTTGAACTTCGTTGGACTGACACACGAAGCCGTTGTTTGCGAAGCTCCGGCAAGTTCGGGGCTGGAGGCTGTGTATGTGCTGCCAACAAGTGCCGGAGTCTCGGCACGCTGGACAACTACGTCGACGGCTAAGTGCTACCGTTTCAGTAATCTCGGAGGTGCCTATGCCGAGGAAATCGCTGCCACCGTTGCCGACGGGGCAATCACCTTTGCTCTCTCTCCCGGCGACATGGGCTATATCATCGAGGACGGGAGTGCTCGTCACTGCTTCTGGGTGACGGACTATGCCGCCCATGCTCTTGAACTCAACAGCCTTTCCCTTGCGCCTGAGCAGGACTGCCAGAATGTGGCATTGCAGCTCGACGGCAACGCCGAAGAAATTGCCTACTACAGCATCAACGGCCGGCGCCTCACCCTCTCGCGTCAAATGACACTCAGCTTCTACACTTTGGAGTGGAACGATGAAAGCTTTGCCTACAGTCAGAAAATGGCCGAAGAAACCGTCGACGGCACTTCCGGTGCAATCTATGTGTCTGCGCCGCTGTGCGACACGCAGTTCTCTCTGACGGGCGACCGTTTCCTCAGGGCCTGGGGAGAAGAGCAGAGTGTGCAGAGCACAAACTTTGCAGCTGTCGCAACCGATGCCCATACACGCGCAACGCAGACAGCCCACACCGCTGATAACGAGCAAAATGCAGCAGCCGAGGGCCTTGGCGGCTCGGCTCCCTGCGAAATAGAATTTGAGGCTGCAGTGAGCGATGCTGTTGTCTTCCGCCAATGGCAGATTTCGCGTTCGCCTGAGTTCGATATTCTTGAAAATTCATATAGCGACCTCTCGTTCACTTATACCTTCACACAACAGGGCCAGACCTATGTTCGCTTTATTGCCGACAACGCCGGCGGCACATGCCCCTTCGAGGGCGAAACCTACACAATATTTATCGGAGAATCGAAGCTCGACATTCCCAATGCGTTTACGCCCGGCTCGTCGCCCGGTGTCAACGACGAGTGGAAGGTGAGCTACAAATCGATTGTCGACTACGAGTGCCACATTTTCAACCGCTGGGGCAAAGAACTATTCCACAGCACCGACCCTGCGCAGGGGTGGGACGGCCGCAACGGGGGAAAGATTGTCGATGCAGGCGTTTATTTCTATGTAATCAAGGCCCGAGGGGCCGACGGCATCAAATATGAACGTGCCGGCGACATTAACATCATCAACTCGAAAGACCGCATAGGCGGCACTACAACCGATTGACAATGAAACATATACTTGCTACTCTCCTCGTTGCCGCGCTATTTGCGGGCACAGTGCCCATGGAGGCGCAAACCACAAGCAGCCAACGTTTTTCTAATGTTTTCTCGCCCGATGTGCCCGCAAAAGTCACACTTTGCGGAAAGACAATAGACATGGACCGTGCCGACAACTACGAGCGTTTCGACCGCGAACTAAGCTCGTTGGCATATACCCATGGCACCACAATGCTCATTATCAAGCGAGCAAACCGTCTTTTTCCCGAAATGGCCCCGATTCTAAAGGCAAACGGCGTGCCCGAAGATGTTCTCTACCTTGCTTGTGTGGAGAGTTCGCTCAATCCTCGGGCCTACTCGCCGGCTAAAGCCTGCGGTCTGTGGCAGTTCATTGCCTCGGCCGCAAAAGAATATGGTCTTGAGGTGAACGACGAAGTGGACGAGCGCTATAACCTTGAAAAAGCCACTGCTGCTGCCGCTCGCTATCTTAAAAAGTCGTATAATAAATATGGCGACTGGGCATCGGCTATGGCTGCTTACAACGGCGGCAACGCACGTATAAGCCGCGAGCTCGAAGCTCAGGGCGTGGACTGCTCAATCGACCTCTATCTTACGGAGGAGACAACACGCTACCCATTCCGCGTCATGGCTATGAAGGTGATTATGGAAAATCCTGCAGCATACGGCTTCAAGCTGCGCGAAGACCAGCTCTACCAGCCTCGGAAATACAAAACTGTGGAGGTGAACGGACCGGTGGAAAGTTGGCCCGACTGGGCAAAAGCACGGGGTATAGACTATCGCACCCTTCGCGAAGAAAATCCATGGATAAGGGCTAAAAAACTGACCAACAGAGCTTGCAAGACTTATAAGGTGCGCATACCTACTGACGAATCGCTGCGGCGCAGCACTGCCGGAACCACAACCTACAATCCCGCCTGGACCGTTAATAAATGAGCATGGAGCAGCCGAAGGAAGCTTCTCGCGTTGCCGACGACGGAACGCAGGGCAAAATTTGCGTGGTTGGCGCAAGGGTAAACAATCTCCGCAATGTGGATGTTACCATTCCCCACAACGCATTGACTGTGATTACCGGCCTGAGCGGCAGCGGAAAGTCGTCGCTGGCTTTCGACACAATTTTTGCCGAAGGACAACGAAGGTACATCGAAACCTTTTCGGCCTACTCGCGCAACATGCTGGGCAAGCTCGAACGTCCCGATGTGGACTACATCACCGGCCTGTGCCCTGTCATTGCAATAGAGCAGAAAACCGTCAACCGCAATCCCCGAAGCACCATAGGCACCACAACAGAAGTCTACGACTTTCTGCGCCTGCTCTATGCCCGCATCGGCCACGCCCGGAGCTATGTTTCCGGAGCGGAGATGGTGAAATATAACGACGAAAAAATCACCGAACTCATTGTCGAAAAATACGACGGTCAGAAAATCTATATCCTCGCCCCTCTTGTTAAAAACCGCAAGGGACACTATAAGGAACTTTTCGAAACTCTCACCAAAAAGGGCTTTCTCAACGTGCGTGTCGACGGCGAGCTGCGCGAGATTCGCCCCGGCATGAAGCTCGACCGCTACCGCAACCACAGTGTGGAGCTCGTTGTCGACCGCCTCGCTGTGGCCGCCAAGGACCGCGAGCGCATCCATGCCTCGGTGACGAGTGCCCTGCAGCAGGGCGACAAAGAGCTGATGGTCTATGTTCCTGCTACCGAGCAGACTGCCTATTTTAGCCAGGAATTGATGGACCCCGTGTCGGGCATTTCCTACCACGACCCGGCTCCTCACAATTTCTCGTTCAACTCGCCGCAAGGGGCATGTCAGCGATGCAAAGGTCTGGGATATGTCAACATTATCGACCGCGCAAAAATGGTGCCCGACGAAAGCCTCTCCATTGCCAAAGGTGCGCTCGCTCCCCTTGGCAAATATCGCGACACCTTCATCTTCCTGCAAATCCGGGCTATCCTCGAAAGCCAGGGCTATACCATCAACACACCTTTCAACGAATTGTCGGATGAAGTGGTGGACGATATCTTCAACGGCACAGCCTCGGTGCCTCATCTGCAAGGTTCGTCGAGCACCACGCTCGACTATTTCCGCACTTACGACGGCATTGTCAAGTACATCGAGATGCAGCAGAACGACGAGGATGCCGGCTATCAGGCAAAAAAATGGAGCGGTCAGTTTGTGAGCCGCTGCACGTGTCCCGAATGTAAGGGTGCGCGCCTCAATCGCGAGGCCTTGCACTTTTTTGTTGATGGATACAACATTGCCGAACTCTCGGCCTTCGACATCGACAAACTTTCGGACTGGGCCGATAGCGTGCTCAGCCGTCTGGACAATCGCGATGCCGCGATAGGCTCGGAAATTATCAAAGAAATATCATCGCGTCTGCATTTTCTTGTGGAGGTGGGCCTTGGCTATCTTCAGCTCAACCGCAACTCGGCCACGCTCTCGGGTGGCGAAAGCCAGCGCATACGTCTGGCCACCCAGTTGGGCTCCGAATTGGTCAATGTGCTATATATTCTGGACGAGCCCAGCATAGGCTTGCACCAGCGAGACAATGAACGCCTCATCGATTCGCTCAAAAGTCTGCGCGATGCCTCGAATACAATTGTTGTTGTGGAGCACGACAAAGACATAATGCTCCAGAGCGATTATATTGTCGACATTGGTCCCGGTGCAGGGCGCAAAGGTGGCAAGGTGGTATTCCAAGGCACGCCGGCCGAGATGCTCAAAACCGACACCGTCACTGCCCAATATCTCAACGGCACCATGACCCTTCCCACCCCCGGGCGCCGTCCGGGCAACGGCAAGACTCTTGTTCTGCGCGGAGCCACGGGCCACAACCTCAAGAATGTGGACCTGACACTCGAACTTGGCACACTCACAGCCATAGCCGGTGTGTCGGGCAGCGGCAAATCGTCGCTCATCAACGGCACCCTCCAACCAATACTGAGCAAGCATTTCTACCGTTCCGAAACAGAGCCGCTGCCCTATACGGCAATTGAAGGGCTGGAGAACATTGACAAGGTGGTGACAGTCGATCAGTCGCCGCTGGGACGCTCCCCACGCTCCAATCCTGCCACCTACACGGGCCTCTTCACCGACATCCGCAACCTTTTTGTGGCTCTTCCCGAAGCAAAAATACGCGCTTACAAGCCGGGACGATTCTCCTTTAACGTTGCTGGCGGACGCTGCGAGGCTTGCAAAGGCAACGGTTACAAGACTATTGAAATGAACTTCCTGCCCGATGTGCTCGTGCCTTGCGAGGAGTGCCACGGCAAACGTTACAACCGCGAGACCCTCGAAGTACGCTACAAAGGTAAGTCGATTGCCGACTGTCTCGATATGACCATAAACCAGGCTGTGGAGTTTTTTGCAGGTATACCCGCTATTCTCAAGAAAGTGAAGGTGCTGCAGGAAATAGGTCTTGGATATATCAAACTTGGCCAGCCATCGTCGACTCTTTCCGGAGGTGAGAATCAGCGTGTGAAACTCGCTACCGAGTTGGCAAAACGCGACACCGGACGCACATTCTTCATTCTCGACGAACCCACCACGGGTCTCCACTTCGACGACATACGCACCCTTATGGCCCTGCTCAACCGCCTGGTGGACCGCGGCAATACGGTGGTAGTGATTGAGCACAACCTCGATGTGCTGCGCCTTGCCGACCGCGTAATCGACATGGGGCCCGAAGGAGGCAGCGGAGGTGGACGCATACTTGCCCAGGGCACACCCGAGGAAATTGCACGAGGCACATCGCCGACCGCCGCATTCCTCGCTCAGGAGCTGAGCTGAAAAGTTATTTTTGTGGTTTGAGGAATTATCGCTATCTTTGCCGATAATACCTCCTCTGCGACTATTTTTCTTTTTATTCCTTGACAGTAAAACCATTTATTATCACCAATATTTTTAATGAAACCTTTCTATTTAATGCTTCCGGCCCTTGCTGTTCTCGCCGCATCGTGCGACAACCGCCCGGCCATCACCGCCGACTACGACGTTGTGCCCCTGCCGGCTTCGATCGTTCTCGCTGAGAATGCTCCCGGCTTCACTATGAATAAGAACACCTGCATTGTGGCCTCTGATGCCGACCAGCAGAAGAATGCCGAGCTCCTTGCAGGCTACATCGCCGATCTAACAGGCCTCAACCTGAAGGTCGTGGACAAAGCTCCCGGCAGCAACTTCATCAGCCTGGAAAACACCCTTGGCGTGGAGAACCCCGATGCATACGCCCTGGCTGTAAACAGCGACAACATCTGCATTAACGGCGCTACCCCCGCCGGTACTTTCTACGGCATACAGACCCTCCGCAAGTCTGTGCCCGAAGCTGGTGAGAACAATGTGGTTTTCCCCGCCGGCGAAATTGTCGACCAGCCCCGCTTTGGCTATCGCGGCGCACATCTCGACGTTGCCCGTCATTTCTTCGGCCCTGATTCGGTGAAGATTTTCATCGACATGCTCGCCCTCCACAATATCAACCGCTTCCACTGGCACCTGACCGAGGACCAGGGCTGGCGTCTGGAAATCAAAAGCCATCCGCTTCTCACCGAAGTGGGCAGCAAACGCTCGGGCACAGTGCTTGGTGCCAACACACAGGAATATGACAGCATACCTTACGGTGGTTTCTACACTCAGGACGAAGTGCGCGACATTGTGAAATATGCCGCCGACCGCCATATCACAGTTATTCCAGAAATCGACATGCCCGGCCATATGCAGGCAGCCCTCGCCGCATATCCCTCGATGGGTTGCACCGGAGGCCCCTATGAAGTGTGGCGCCGCTGGGGTGTGACAGATGAAGTGCTGTGTGCCGGCAACGACAGTGTTTATAAACTTGTCGACGATGTTCTTGCCGAAGTGTGCGACCTCTTCCCGAGCGAATATATCCACATCGGCGGTGACGAATGTCCCAAAGTACGCTGGGAAAAATGCACCAAGTGCCAGGCCAAGATTCGTCAGCTCGGTCTCAAATCCGACAAAGGCGGCACAAAGGAACAGAAACTGCAGTCCTATTTCATGAAACATGCCCAGGACTTCCTTGCAGAACATGGACGTAAAACAATCGGCTGGGACGAAATTCTCGAAGGTGGTGTAAATCCCGGTGCCGTTGTAATGTCGTGGCGCGGTGAAGAAGGCGGTATTGCCGCTGCAAAGATGGGGCACGATGCTATTATGACCCCCAGCAAATATATGTATTTTGACTTTGTCCAGAACGAAGATCGCGACAAAGAACCCCTTGGAGCCAGTTGGGGCAAACCTCTCACCGTGGAGAAAGTTTATAGCTACGAACCCATTCCCGAAACCTTCACACCCGAAGAAGCTGCCCACATCATCGGCGTTCAGGCCAATACCTGGGCTGAGTATATTCCCACATTCAGCCACGTGCAGTATATGACCTTGCCGCGCATGGCGGCTCTCTCCGAAGTGCAGTGGAGCAGCGCACCCAAGGACTACGAAGGCTTCCTGACCCGCCTGCCACAGCTTGTAGAGCAGTACAAAAACCAGGGCTATAACTACGCCAAACACGTGCTTCCCGCCGAAACTGCCGAGCAGCCCGCTCAAGACAAATAAACAATAGCACCTTTTTGTTTACGGCACCCCGCATACTTGCGGGGTGTTGTTGTTTCCGGCAATCTCAAAAAAATTTGAGCAGTGGGGTTGGAAAATTCAAATATATTCGCTTATTTAGCACATTAATTCATTTATACCAATTATCTTAGATGCTGTCCATGAAAAAAATATTCCTATTATTAGCAACTGTCACCACATTTTTCGGGGCGTATGCCGCCGGGAAATGGGACATGGGAGGCACCGAATTCAATGTCGACACTTTGTTCCACGCCACAACCGGCCCCGGAGTCACCACTACAGGGCTCAAACTGTCGTGGCAAAGCGACGGCAACTACTCGACAAATGTATTCTATTCTACTGTCGACCTCACCAATCCCTCGCTCGAAATACGAGGAGTGCAGGCCAAGGACAACCCCGATGCAGCCGAAAGTGTCCTTTCCATGGGCAATCGCAAAAACCAACAAGGAAACGGACAGTACATTTCGGGCATAAACGGCGACTTCTTCAACATGGGTGAGAGCCCTACGCGCACTTTGGGCCATTCTATTGTCGACGGCAAGCTCAACAACATTGGCATCGGCGGTGCAGGCTGGATGAAATGGGCCAGCTATGTCATGGTCTATGGTGAAAAAGACATACGTATCGACCAAGGTTTCAAGGTTGTCAAGGACCTTGTGTCGCCCGGAGGCACACATTATGCTTTCCATGTCAATGGCGAGCGTGGAGTCGACGAGCTTGTAATCTATACACCCGAGCTTTCCTCTACCAATGCAAACATATGGGGGGCGGAATGTACCGCCAAACTCATCTCCGGCTCGCTGGCCGACAATTCCGGCGTTTTTGAAGTTACAGGAGAGCCATCGGTCTATGGTGTAGGCGGCAACATGGCAGTACCGGCCGATGGTTTCGTGTTGTCGGGCCATGGCGGCGGACGCTCATTTGTGGAACAACTCAAGCCGGGCGACAAAGTGAGCATGGGTATGTCTGTTACTCTCAACGGTAAGCCTGTTAAGCCTCGTCAGGCTATTGGAGGCAGCTCAATGCTGGTTATCAACGGCAAAGAAGCCCCCGACCAATATTTCTCGGCCGATGTTATCGACCATTTCCCGTCGAGCCAGGCACGTACGGCAATCGGTTATAACAAAGACCGCAGCAAGCTAATCATGCTTGTTGCCGACAAATATGCCAAATATGCCACCGACAGCAATGGCAATACCAAAGTGACCGACCCCGATAAACTTGCATACGGCAAATCGACAGGCTTCTTTATGTACCGCATGGCACATCTCATGCTCAACCTCGACTGTTATACAGCTATGGCTTGCGACGGCGGAGGTTCCTCGCAGCTCTACAACAAAGAGCTTGGCATCCGCAACGTTCCCTATGGCAACAGTTATCTCAGGCCTGTTGCCAACGGCATATTTGCCGTTTCGACAACGCCTTTCGACAACGAAATCGCTGCCATAGAAGTGGTGCAGAAAAACGTAAGGCTTGCCGTGGGCGAAAGCTTCACACCTCGTGTCTATGGTTTCAATAAATATGGCGTTCTTGTCGACAACGATGTGAAAGATTTTACATTTAGTGTAGCTCCCTCGATGGGCGCCGTTGACGGCACGGCTTTCACTGCCGGTGATGCTGCCGAAAGCACACGCGGCGTTGTAGCTCTGGGTAATCTGAAGGCCGGAGTGAGCATCATTGCTAACGGCGGCGGCACATATGTGACCAGTGGTGACGACGATGCTCCTCTTATGGTGAAAGCTGCCTATAATGCCGACGAGCCCATGGGCATCGACAAGTAACCAAGCTATCTGACCGGGCGTTGGCGCTTTCTCAACGCCAACTACAACGACCGTTGGGACGGCACGGCTCCTGACTGGGATTCTGCCGGCTCAATCAAGGCAAAGCCCTGTGTGCGCTTTGCCACTGCCCGCAACGGCCGCTTCTATGTACTCGACATGATGACTATGTCTATAGCCGAAATCGACAACAAAGGCAATGTGACACCGAAATACAAACTGCCTAAGCTCGACGGCGTTATCAACGGTGTTAACGACTACTACGGTCCGGCAGGTGACGACGACCTTGGCGCACGCTATCCCGAAACAGGCATCAATTTCGCCCGGTGGGTGGGCGAGAAGTGCAATGTCGAGGACATACCTGCTTCGCCTGAAGTGCGCAAACCGGATGCCTGCGAAGTCGACGCCTGGAATGCTGCCCATGGCACTGCGGCAAGCGACCCCAACGGCTATCCGGCCTACATTCTCAACGACCAGCGGTTCCATATCTATGAATTTGACACATACATCGACAATCCTTCGGCAGAAACTGTGAGCGTACAGTTCAACTTCATAAATAAAAATACAAGTTTCTTAATCAAGGAAGTGAAGTTCACCGACCTTGGCACTGACGAAGCCTCCGCCACGCTCCTCGGTCGTCGACACATGGGGTGGACATATCCAGTCGGCGGCTCTGGCGTTGACCACATCGTGGCCGACGGCCAAACAATTGCTGCCCCGCTATATTACAACCTCCAGGGCATACGCGTGGCCAACCCCGAAAGCGGCATCTACATTGTGCGCCGCGGCAACAAAGTGACCAAAGAATACATCCGCTAATTAAAATATTTGCTAAACTCGGCAGCCGCTCCAAAAGGGGCGGCTGCCTGTGTTTCTATGTTCGGACAATACCTGCATGTTGAACCAACTCTTATAATTTATATGTCATTACCAAATGAAAGCCTAATTGCTTGCTGCAAACGATAGGACTGCTTATTACATAATTATTCGTCCGTATCGACATGTCGGAATACTCTGTTCTTCTCGAATAAAAATCGATGCCTCCGCTCAGAAAAAGGCGCTTCCACAATCTGTAGTTTACAGATGCTTCCATATGGTTGAACGATGAATGAGAAGCATCGCCCTGAACATCCACAGGCTTTCCTTCGGGTGTCAACGACCAGTCATAGCCGACATCATAACCGTTCCATGTAAATATCTTGTAAAACTGGTTTGCAATCCTGACGGATATTCTGTCGTCTGATAAAGCCCAGCTCAGACCGGTCTTGATTGAGAATCCCGACCCCCAGTTGTAATTGCGGTGATAATCCCTGTAGAAGTCGGTCAGTACTCCGGCAAGGATAATACCATTAAGATGCAAATATCCGTCAAGCCACATAGACTTCGAAGGCGTGTATCTCAACATAGCACCACCTCCGATAGAAGCTGGAGCCCCCATCTTATAAGGCACAGAACATGGAAAATCTGCAGCATTTCTTTCCGGGCGTATAGTGTCGGAGTCAAAAAAATCAAAGTGCTGATATAAGCCGATATTCAAGGCCATATCTTTTTTTTCGACAATTTCTTTTGAAAGAAGGCGGCCTATGATTTCGACTCGGCTTAGAAGCGGTTGCGACTTTATGCACTGAAGTTCCATAAGAAATGAAAAGTAATCGTATGGTGCTTTTGTAGTTTCCGCAAATCTATCGCCATATTCGATATTGATTTCAGCGACTGCCCCTGTTCGGCTACTATTTTTCCCCTCAATAAGAGACAGATACCTGCAGCCTAATGAAAGCTCCACGCTGATTGGCGGTATTCCGAACCTTCGCCCGGAAGTGTTGCGTTTTCTCCATGCCGTGCCGGTGATTATTCGGTTGATTCCCTTCATGGGGTCAACAAGGAACGCGGCCAACTCGCGTCCAAAACGCTCGCTTCCGCCGCTGCGCTCATCAAGGATAAGGTCGGAGGTGCGGTAAAGCACTTCTCCAAGTGCGGCTCCGCCTATCGGGGTGGCTATAATGTCGTTGGTCGAGGGATATTCTTTTTCCATGAACATCTCCCACATGGCGCTGCCTCCGATTGCAAATAATTCGGATTGCCAGAAATTGAAGCCGTTGCTTCGTCCGGCATTAAAAAATATAGAGCCATTGTAAGGATGGTCAAACATATTGGTATGCAGATGGTCATCATCCCATTCAAAACCGTGTTTGAAATTTTCCTTGATGGTATTCCATGAAATATAGGCATAATGCCCTTTAAGCACATATCTGTCGAAAGCCCAAAGACCTATGTTGACCCCCACAGTCTCGGCTCCGGCTCGCCAAAAAGCTTTTTGTTCGTGGCGACGGATATCCGCACTGTCGGGCAATACAGGAGGCGAAACAATATGCCGATATCGTATATTTGTTTGTTTACAAACCATTCGGTTGTCGTTTGGAACAACAGGGGTGCCCAGAAATTCACAATCATCCTGATTGACAGGTATTTGCGAATGAGCTACATGCGATGATAACGCTAACAGGAATATTAATGATATAACCTTGATATTTAGAATTTTCGAGAATTCGTTATTTCCCTTTGCCATATGCAGTTAGCAGGTATAATTGATAGTTTGTGGTGAAGAGACAAAGTCCACGCCGCACTTTGGGTTACAAAGGTAGATAAAATTGGCAAAATCAGGAACAGATATCGATGAAAAATGTGTGACTTTGTCGAAAAGAACTTATTCGATGCTTTTTGGAACCTTCACTTCGAAATCGGGCAAATTCTGCCATATTGGCGGAATTGTGCACAGCTTCACTCCCTCTGCCGGCAATGTGATTGAGGGCGGGATAGATGCTTCCGACGGACATACCGACGAAATGCGGCATTACGACCATGCAATAAGGACACTCATCGTGCCCGAGGATGTGAAAGGTTTTGCTGCGGAGTTCCTTATGGGCTGGGCCGTAACGGAACAAGTGACTTTTCCGGACACGCTCACTGCCATAGGCACCGATGAAGTTCACAATGTTTTCTCCCGATGCTTCCTGCCGGAAATCATCCTGCCCCAGTCAGTCAAAGAGATAGGCCGCTTTGCTTTCGGCCACTCCTACATCAGGAAGCTGTCTGTGAATAGAGCCAACACTTCAAAATATAACCGTCAATTTAAAGACAGCACCATAGAGAAGCTCTATCTGCCGAAGGACATCGTTGAATCGGGCAAAGCAACAATCGACAACGCAAGCTATGGATTCTATGCCAGCTTCCTCATTCACTGCAAATGCAAAATCATTGCGTACTGAAGGCTCCTGAATAACTCGCAATAAGACGCAACTGCAAATAGTGAACGCACCGCGTTCACATTGTCGATAAACAAAATTACAGAAAAAAGAGACGATATTACTCGTCTGTTTTGGCAAAAATTGTGAACTTTGCAGCAGAAAACCACAACAGACACCATGAAGAAATATCTCATCTCGTTATGCGTTCTGCTCATTGCAACAACAGCCATAGCCGCATCTCCCTGCATAGCCAATCCGATACCGCTGAAATTCGGCGACCCGTTTCTTCTTCATGCCTCCGACGGAAAATATTATATGTACGGCACGTCGCTTGCCGACGGTTTCGAAGCCTTTGTGTCGGACGACAACCTGCAGACATGGAAACCGGTGGGCCAAGTCTACAAAGGGGCGCAGCCTGGACAGTGGAATGAAAGCTGCTTCTGGGCCCCTGAGGTCTACGAGCGTGGCGGCAAGTACTATCTCTTTTTCAGTGCCAATTCGCGCAACAATCCCACTGCCGAAGAAGAGAATTTCAAGCTCGGCGTTGCCGTGGCCGACAGTCCTGCCGGGCCGTTTGTCGATCTCTACAACCGTCCCATCTTCGAAATCGACTATCCGGTGATAGATGCCAATGTCTTTTTCGATGACGCTTCGGGGCGAGCCTACATATATTTTTCGCGTTGCTGCTACAAGCACCCCGTAGAAAGTGAGATTGCTCAGAAGCTGCGCAAGGAAGGTGTCTACGACAACATAGAGGAAAGCTGGGTCTACGGCGTGGAGCTCAAACCGGATTTCTCGGGCATACTCGGCGAGCCTGTGGCCCTGCTCACACCCCCGGCCAAGCTCGACGACCCTCAGGCCGAATGGGAAAGTCGTTCGGCAGCACGACATGAGGTGAACCGGCGCTGGACAGAAGGTTCATATATTTTTCGGCATGGCGACACATATTACATTATGTATTCGGCCAATTTCTACGGCGGCGGCAATTATGCCGTGGGCTATGCCACCTCGAAGAACCCTCTCGGGCCATTTGTAAAGGCAGCCAACAACCCTGTGCTTCAGGAAAATGCCTCGAAAGGCGGCCGTGTGCTGGGCACAGGGCATAACATGGTGCTTAAAATGGCGGACGGCAACTACTACACTGTGTACCATGGCCGCATGACCGATAATCCCGGCGAACGTGTAGTGTTCATCGACCGTCTCGAAATTTCGCCGGAGGGCATACTCACCGTTGCCGGTCCCACAACAGCCCTCAAATGAAAAGATTGAAAAATTAACCCAAAATAATACCAATGACAAAAGTAATTCTTGCGGCTGCCATGCTTGCTACAGCCTCGGCCGCGTTTGCCTGGCAACCCGCCGGCGACAAGATTATGACTTCGTGGGGCGAGAACCTCGACCCTGACAAGGTGTGGCAGGAATATCCTCGCCCCATTATGGAACGTCCTCAGTGGCAGAATCTCAATGGTCTGTGGCAGTATGCGATTGTGCCCGTGGGCCAGGCCGAACCAGAGACATTTCAGGGCGAGATTCTTGTGCCTTTCTGCGCCGAATCGGCTCTTTCCGGTGTCGGCAAAGAAGTCGGCGACAAGAACGAACTGTGGTACAAGCGCTCATTTACCATCCCGGCTGCATGGAAGGGCCAGCGTGTGATGCTCAATTTCGGCGCTGTGGACTGGAAGTGCGATGTGTGGGTCAACGGCACTCTTGTGGGAGGACATACAGGCGGTTTCACTCCTTTCGGCCTCGACATCACCGATGCCCTGGTCAAAGGCGACAACTCGCTGAGCGTGCGTGTGTGGGACCCTACCGACAAAGGTCCCCAGCCGCGTGGCAAACAGGTGTCGAAGCCGCATGGCATCTGGTACACCCCGGTAACAGGCATTTGGCAGACGGTGTGGCTCGAGCCTGTGCCCGACACGCACATCACAGCCTTGCGTACTTTGCCCGACATTGATGCCGGCACACTAAGCATCGATGTTCTCAATAATGCCGACAATGCCAAGGGGCTCAAAGCGTCGGTGACAGTGCTGGAAAACGGTAAGCCGGTGGCAAGCGGCAGCAGTGTCAACGGTTTCCCCGTGGAAGTGCAGATGCCGAAGGATTTCAAACTGTGGAGCCCCGACGAGCCTAATCTTTACGACCTCGAAGTGGCATTAATCAAGGACGGCCGTCAGGTGGACAAGGTGAAATCCTACGCCGCCATGCGCAAATTCTCGAAGAAACGCGACAATAACGGCATTGTCCGTCTGCAGCTCAACAACAAAGACCTTTTCCAGTTCGGTCCGCTCGACCAGGGCTGGTGGCCCGACGGCTTGCTCACTCCTCCGAGCTACGAAGCCATGATTTTCGATGTGGACAAAACCAAGGACCTTGGGTTCAATATGATACGCAAGCACATCAAAGTCGAGCCGGCAACATGGTACACTTATTGCGACCGCAAGGGCATCATTGTGTGGCAGGATATGCCTTCGGGCGACACTAACCCCGAGTGGCAGAATCACCGCTACTTCGACGGTACTGAAAAGCACCGCACAGCCGAAAGCGAGGCTACATACCGCAAAGAATGGGCCGAAATCATGGACCATCTTTACAGCTACCCCTGCATCAGCACATGGATACCCTTCAACGAGGCATGGGGACAGTTCAAAACCCCTGAAATTACCGAATGGACCAAGGCTTACGACCCTTCGCGCCTTGTCAACCCGGCCAGTGGCGGCAATTTCTATACCTGCGGCGACATCCTCGACTTGCACAACTATCCCGGACCGGCCATGTACCTCTATGATGCCGAACGTGCCAATGTCCTTGGCGAATATGGCGGCATAGGTTTCGTGGTCAAGGACCACATCTGGGTTCCCGACCGCAACTGGGGATATATCCAGTTCAATTCGCCTAAAGAAGTGACGGACCAATATGTGAAGTATGCCAAAGAGCTGCTTAAACTTGTGGAACGTGGCTTTACAGGTGCTGTCTACACCCAGACCACCGATGTCGAGGTGGAAGTGAACGGGTTCCTCACCTACGACCGAAAGGTGAGCAAGATGGAGGAAGACCGTGTGCGGGCAATCAACACGGCTCTTGTCAACAGCCTGAAACAGAAGACGGACTAAACACAATTGTATTCGCCGCTTTTAGAGTGTGAAATTGAAATAATGTGGAGAGGGTATAAAACAAAGCCGGATGAAAGTCCGGCTTTGTTTTATAAGGCCTTTAACCGTTTCTTATGGCTTCATGCAGGGGACTTTTAACGGGCATCCGTTGATGCATCGTCCGCATTTGAGACAGTCGGGATGGAGGAGGCCATCTTCGTCGTTTCTGCTCTCATAAGGTTTCAGCTGCATGGGGCAGACTGCGGAACACAGTTTGCATTTGGTGGTGCATTTTTCTCCGACAAATATACGTTGGTAGTTCCGGGGCAGTTTGCCTCTGCGGGGTGTAACCCATGAGGAAAGCGTTCCCATAGGGCAAAACGAGCACCATGTGCGCGGAGCATATATGAAAGAAAGGGTGATGCCCACTATTGTGGTAATGAGTATGATTGTCCAGAATACTCGCCCCATGGCGTTCCAGTCGCCCCATGCGCGGTACATCTGTATTCCGAACATGGCAAAGATGAACATCACCATGAAAATGCGGAATCCTTTGGTGCGGACAAACGAAGGAATTGGTTTGTGCGGCGAATATTTGGCCAGTACCCGGTCGTAGAAATTACCACGAGGGCAGGCATTCCCGCACCACCAGCGTCCTTTGCTGACGGCAAACGCAACAGGCGCTATCATGCAGATAAGTGCGAGAAAGCCGATTACCGGATAAAAGTAAGCGACAACAAGATATACCAATAGTATCCAGTATAGCGGAAATCCTTTTTTGGGTAGTGAACGGAAAAATTGTTTTTGGGCCATAGTGTTTCTTTGTTGTTTACAATGTTTTTTTTCAGCTGCAAATTTACGCTATTAGTATCATCGATGCAAACTTCAGGACGAAAATCCTATGTTTAGTAGCATGCGCAATGTTTTCGAAGGTGCTATTTTTAGAATGGAAAAATTTAGTTTAACTTTGCAGAAAAAAACAGAATCATGATACAAGTCAACAGAAGTATATGCCCTCACGACCATATATGTCCCTTGATTAAGGCATGTCCGGTAGGAGCAATTTCGCAGGATGCCGAAGGATTTCCGGTGATAGATCACAAACTTTGCATTGAGTGTGGCAAATGCGTGCGAAATTGCCCCATGAAGGCGATGGAGCAAACTGAAGCATAAACCGGTTTGAATAAGATTGTGCAACAGGCTTTTGTGCATTTCAAACGATGGCTCGGCAGTTTGTCGTTTCGTACGGGCATAATTGTCGCCGTGCTTTGTGCGTTATGCTATATTGTTTCGTTTGCCCAGATGTTACTTCCAATCTCGGCAACAATGAAAGGTGTGTTTTGGACTGTGTTTTTCGGGCTTGCCAAAACTCTCCAATATTCTGCGTTGCTCATTTTGGGAGCTGAAGGTCTGAAACGTATCAAGGTCTTTCTCAAATGCCGCAAGGAAGAGTAGGGGGGATGGCCACGCCGCTTCGTTGTATTGAGCCGGGAGGGTATGAAAAAAGCCGGACGAAGTCCGGCTTTGTATGTTGTATGCTGGTAGCGAGCCTTATTTGAGGGCTTCTTTTACAGCGTCGTTGGGAACCATTTCCTCTTTGAAGGTGTAAGCGCCGGTTTTGGGCGACTTCACCATCTTGATGACCTTGCTATAGGTGCGGCCTTCGCCTTTCTGAAGGGTTGCGACGGTTTTCTTTGCCATATCTCGGAGTTATTATTTGATTTCTTTGTGTACGGTTACTCGCTTAAGAATGGGGTTGTATTTCTTAAGTTCGAGACGCTCGGTGGTGTTTTTGCGGTTTTTTGTGGTGATATAACGGCTTGTGCCGGGCATGCCGGAAGCCTTGTGTTCGGTACATTCAAGTATCACCTGTACGCGGTTGCCTTTTGCTTTCTTTGCCATGATGTTTTGGGATTTAAAGAGGTGAAACTATTAGAAGCCGATGATTTTGATATCTTCGCCATTGATGAATCCCTTTTCGGCAGCTTGGGTGAGAGCGGCGTTGAGACCGAGCTTGTTGATGGTGCGGAGGCCGGCGGCGGAGATGGTGAGGCTGATCCACATGTCCTGTTCTACCCAGTAGAATTTCTTGTTGAACAGGTTGACGTTAAATTTGCGTTTGGTACGACGTTTCGAGTGAGAAACGTTGTTGCCCACCATTGCTTTCTTGCCGGTGATTTGACAAATCTTTGACATGGCTGTTAATGGTTTATCGTTATATTTTTATTTCATTATTATGCAAGACGAAAAGCCGCCTTCGCCCATTCTCATATCACACGCGGCTGCATCTTTTCCGCATGCTTTGTTGGGCTCGTGCGCAATTCAGCGTGCAAAGTAACGACTTTTTTTTCATTTGGCCAAATTTTTCGGCTGTAATTTTGTCGTTTACAATATTTTTCCTCTTCGCTGCGTTAGATAAGAAAAATGAAAATATGAAAGTAAGCTTCATTGTCCCGCCATGTTTCGACCATAAGCAAGCGGCCGAACGCACTGCCGGCTGCACCCGCGTGGTCTACCTGGCTCCAAACATCTATGAACTGACATCGGCTGCCGTGCTCGAACTCGAGGGTTATGAAGTGGAGTATCACGACTTTGTCTATCACCCTGCAAGCCGTGAGAAATTCGATGCTTTCTTTGTCGGAGACAAGGCCGATGTTTATGTCTTCTGGACAGTCAACTTGTCGATAGCCACCGACCTTTCGGCCATCGAGACCATCCGCCGCCACCGTCCGGAGGTTAAGATTGTGCTTCTCGGTCCCGGTCCCACTCATTTCATCGACCGCTGTCTGCCGGACAAGAACGTTTACATTGTTCGCGGTGAGCCTGAACAGACACTCGTCGAACTAATGGCGGCTTTAGCCTGCGGGCGCAGCCCCGAGGGTATCGACGGTGTGTCGTGGCGCAACGATGAAGGGCGCGTGGTCAACAATCGTCCGAGGCCTCTGCTCAAGGATATAGATTCGCTGCCTTTTGCTGCGCGGCATCTGCTTGGCGATGCTGTCTATCATAATCCCAAGCTTAAGACCGGGCCCTATACCACGATGATAACGTCGCGCAACTGTCCCTATCAGTGTCTCTACTGTGTGCCGTCGTCGCTCAGCTTTGCCCGCGAGATTGAGTTTCGCCGCGAGCATGGCCGCAAACCCACAATAGCCTTCCGTTCGCCCGAAAATGTCGAGGCCGAGGTGGCTCTCCTTGCTTCGCAGGGATATAAGGCCATAGGTTTTATGGACGATAACTTTATATGGAACGAGGAGCGCACGCGCCGCCTGTGCGATATTATGAAGCACTACGGAATGGTGTGGGGCTGCGAAGCCCGCGTTGATGCAATTACCGAGCCTATAGCACAGATGCTTGGCGAGTCGGGGTGTCGTTACATAGACTTGGGCATTGAATCGTTCAACGACGAGATTCTGGCTTATATCAAAAAAGGAATAACTGTGGCCGATATTTATCGCGCCATAGGGCTTCTCAAGAAATATGGCGTGCCGGTGAAGCTCAACGTGCTCATTGGCAGCAGCCCGCTCGAGACACGCGAAACTGTGCTCCACACCCTCAGCGAGGCCAAGAAGCTCGATGTCGACCAGGTGATGTTCAATATTGTGTCGCCTTTCCCGGCCACCGAGTGGTACCGCATCTGCAAGGAAAACGGGTGGATTGCCGGCGGCGAGTATGTGCCCACCGACGTGCAACGTCAGTCCATTCTCAATCTGCCGCATCTCAGTGCCGAAGAAATGGAAAAACTTCTCTATCACAATAATTTGAGCTTTTTCCTCGACTGGCGTTTCATCAGCCGCCAGATTCGTCGCTTCCGTTCGCCAAAGGAATTTATCCAGGCTTTGAAAGCTCTCAAAATCAAGCTTTTTGGTTGATGTATATTTCCGTTGTCATTCTCACGTGCAATCAGCAGGCTCTCACCATGCGCTGCTTAGGATCGCTGGCAAGCCTCATTGCCGACGACGAGTGCGAGGTGATATTGGTCGATAATGGTTCCACCGATGGCACTATCGACATGGTGCACCTCCGCTTTCCCAAGGTGAAAACCATAGCTTTGCCCGAAAACAGGGGTGTGGCTGCCGGGCGAAATGTCGGTCTCGGGGCAGCTTCGGGCGAATACCTGATGATTCTGGACAACGACACCGTAGCCGACCGTCACACCATCTTTGCTCTTGCCGACTATCTGCGCCGACACCCCGAAGTGGGCCTTGTGGCCCCCAAGTTAGTCAACCCGCAAGGCGAGGTGCAGACAAGCTACAAACGCTTTCCGGGCCTGGGTGTGAAGATTGGCAACATTATGCGCGGAGCCAGGCATACCTCTGTAAGCCGCAAAATTCCCATGCGCGAAATGGAGCCTTTCTATCTCATAGGGGCTGCACAGATGTTCCCGCGCGATGTCTATCAGATGGCAGGACCGCTGGACGAAAACATTTTCTATGGGCCTGAGGATGCCGATTTCTGTATGTCGGTGCGTTCGGTGTGGAAAAGAATAGTCTATCTGCCCTCGCTCACCATTGTCCACGACTGGCAGCGTGCCACCACCAGGCGTGTGCTCTCGCCGGCCGGCCGCCGACACATTGCCGGGCTTCTCTATTTCTACGCCAAGCACCGCCGGCTGTTCTGACAAACGGCTCAAATGCCTGGCGGAACAAAAGTATTTTCTACATAGAGGATCCTTATTTTGACTATGTGGATGAGAAAGACAATTATGTAACTCTTGACATGCGTAATCCTGAAAAAGTGCTTCTGCAGAAGAGTTTTACCGGTGTAATCGTTGACAATAATAAAGAAGTCAGCATTATGAATTACCCGGCTTATGATACTAAATCTGAATTGTATGGCCGATATGATTTGGAAACGGGTGCGGTATCTTTCCCTGCCGAGAGTCTGCTTGTTGTTCTTGAAGATGTAATATGCTTTGGCAATTCCGAAGAGCATATTCTTTTATATTTGACACCCGATGCCGGGGTTGAAACCATTGATACTGCCGATTCCTGTCTTCCAGTTGAATATTTCGATTTGATGGGTAGAAAAGTAAACGAGCTGCAGGGCAAAGGTATATATATCCGTCGTCATGGCAATGCGTCGATAAAGATAATAAAATAATTTCATCCCTCTTATTTTATAATTCCGCAAGGACGTTCGCGATGAACGTCCTTGCTTGTTAACATGTTATAGTTTGCGTAACTTGTTATTTTTTTATAGATTTGTAGAAAAATTCGGACAGTTATGGCAAAACGCATTATATATCCCGTGGGACAGCAGTCGTTTGAAGTTCTTCGAAAAAGGGGCTGTCTCTATGTCGACAAGACGCAGTATGTAGATAAACTGCTCAATTACGGCAGCCAATACTTTTTCCTTGCCCGCCCCCGGCGCTTTGGCAAGAGCCTTTTCCTGTCCATGATGAAGTGCTTTTTCCAGGGAAAGCGCGAGTTGTTCAAAGGTCTTTATGCCGACACGATGGATTGGGACTGGCAGCCATGCCCGGTGCTGTATCTCGACATCAACAAAGAATCTTATGGCGAAAAAGATTCATTATCTCAAATGCTCGACCATAACTTGTCGTTATGGGAAAAAGAATATGACATCACACCAATTACTGACAATTTAGCATCAAGATTTAGCGACATTATTCTGGCTGCCTACAAAAAAACTAGCCGTCAGGTGATTATTCTTGTCGACGAATACGACAAACCGTTGGTCAACAATCTGCATAACAATGAATTGTTTGTCCATTTTCGTCAGCAGCTTACGTCTATTTACTCCAATTTCAAGAGCAGTGCCGACTATATACGCATGGTGTTCCTCACCGGTGTGAGCCGTTTTGCGCACCTGTCTGTATTCTCCGGTCTCAATAATATCACCGACATCTCTTTCCTCGACGACTTTGCAGCCATCTGCGGCATAACGGAACAAGAGCTTTCCGACAATTTCCGGCAAGGCATGGGGGTTATTGCTGAAGAAGAAGGCACGACGCCCGAGCAAGTGCACGACCGGCTGAAACAACGCTACGACGGTTACCATTTCTCAAAACGCTGCCCCGACATCTACAATCCCTATTCACTGCTCAACGTGATGCAGAGCCGCGATATGCAGAACTATTGGATAAAGTCGGGCACGCCAACATTGCTTGAACAACAGCTAAAGCGGTTTGATGTTGACCTCGAAGACCTTCTGCACACAGAGTGTGTGCAGCAGCAGCTCGAAGGCCTTGATTTCGACAATCCCGACCCGGTTGCCTTGCTCTACCAGACGGGATACCTTACCATCAAGGATTATAAAGGTGGCATTTTTACCCTTGGTTTGCCCAATGAAGAAGTCCGCGAAGGTTTCCTTGGCTACCTGTTGCCTCACTATGCCAATCTCCAACCAAACAGCACCGAATTTTTCATTCTGAAATTTGTGGATGAGCTTAGGCAGGGCAACGTTGAAGGTTTCATGCGGCGCATGCAGAGTTTGTTTGCGTCGGTACCCTATCAGATGGAGCTTGACAGCGAGCGCAATTTCCATAATGTTATGCTGATGCTCGTCATGTTGTTGGGCATCAAGGTGAAAGCCGAATATGCCACCTCGGCCGGCCGCATCGACAT
>CAJUAR010000041.1 GCA_910584495.1 uncultured Muribaculaceae bacterium | reverse complement strand
CACGCGTAACAATTAAATCGGTTCGAGCAAACGGATTGGCTGCGAATTTGAGGTAGAGTGAGTTTTAATAGAGCCATAGAAGCTTGGTCATACTGTTTTCTTACAATATGTTTATAAATCTCCTTCCCGGTCTCCAACTCATCTTTAATCATTACAACATCATTGAAGGAATTAGAAAAGGCTTTAATTTCAGGATTGACTGTTACGTGATGGGCCATCAAAGGGTTGCTCAAGGTTAGGCCGTCAAGAGAACGCATTCTGCTAATCGCAACATAAGCCTGACCGGCTGCAAATGTACCCCATGAAAGATCAAAATGCATGCGGTCAAAAGTCATGCCTTGTGAGCGATGAATTGTTATTGCCCATGCTAATTTAAGAGGAAATTGGCTATAAGCACCCACTACTTTAGACTCAATGCGATGAGTGTCCCGGTTATATATTCTTTCATAGCTTTCCCATGTTACACGGACTACTCGTACCTTATTTCCATTTTCTAACTGGACTTGAATCTCATCATCTTCAAGACTTATAACCTTAGCAATTGTGCCATTAGCACACTTAGCAGAATAGTCGTTCCTACAGAAAATGACCTGAGCACCAATTTTTAATCTCAAATGTTCGGGTGCAGGGCAATCACTTGTTTTAAACTTATCGGTTTTGATGCCATCATATACAACTTCATCACCTTCCAATGCGTTAAGTTTTACCTCGTTTATGCGCTCAGCTTTTTTATTAAATCCTGTCAGGATAACTGAATAATCATCCATGGTGTCATCTGTGGATACATGCTCATTGAGGATATCAAGCTCCGCATGTCCAACTTCTCCTATTCGCATTTTATTCAGTATTTCGATAAAAGTTTTGTCAGTCTGACGATATACCTTCCTAAATTCTATTTTTGGCAGATTCATTCGTTTAAGAACGTTGGCTTTGTAAAAGAAAGGCGTTCCCACTCCATATAAATCACAAAGCATCTCATCGTCAACAGAACCTTTTCTAACAACGGGAGGCAGCTGAAACAAATCTCCCACAAAAATAATTTGTTTGCCTCCAAATGGCATATTATTATGAAATGCTATACGCAGATAACGATCCATACCATCTACCATATCACTTCGCAACATAGATGCCTCATCCACGATAATCGTATCAACGTGCTTGAGTAATTCCCGATTAGTAAATGAAACCTGTATTTTGGTATGAGGTCCAATAATCTCCATTGGAAATCCGAAAAAGGAATGTAACGTTTGACCTCCGGCAGCAATTGCAGCTATTCCTGTAGGAGCTAACACTATGAAGCTCTTTTGAATCTCCTTTTGTATTCGCTGAATAAATGTAGTCTTTCCGGTCCCGGCCTTCCCGGTGATAAAAAGACAACGATTAGTGTTCGCTACAAGGTCGTAAGCCAACTGTTGTTCATAATTGTCATTGTCAACAGGTATAGTATTTGTATTGTTCATATCTCTGTTCCTTTGCAATTGTTTGTCTCTTTATGATACAAACCATATAAAGGTTAACAATGACAAGCAAAAAAACATAAGGTACACTCGTTCCAATGCACCTTACACAATGAATGGGCCTAATCTTCTTTGGGAATTCCTCCCCATTCATCAAAACCATGCCTCTTACCAAGATATCTCCAAATAGTACCATCTTCATCAACATAATCACATGGATTACCATTTGGATCAAAGCCGGTTGATGATGAAAAATCATCCATATTTCCAATATAATTAAGTTTAACAATACCACAACAGGGCTTAATACAATGATTTACACCAAGGTAGGAGTTCATTGCAAATAAATGTATTTTGTATGAAACTTCCAAATAAATCAGTCTAAAATTACAAACGCGCCCCAATAATATGGGTCAGGGTATGTTTTTCGAACTTCTTGCATCGCTATCTTTAGAGCTTCGTGTCGATTATGTCCATTGAATAAAGCTTCATAAAATTTTATCATAAGTAATGCAGTAGACTCATCAGGGACTTGCCATAGACTCATTAGGATCGACTTTGCTCCTGCCATTTTGAACGCTTTTTGCAGACCTACAGTAAGACCAAAGGTATCATTAATTCCCAATCCTGTATTACACGCTGACAATACAACAAGATTTGATCCGTCTAAGTGGAGCCGAGATATTTCGTTTGCTGTCAAAATTCCATCATCGACATTTTGGATATTTTGTATAGAAGTTTGTTTTATTAAGTCACTATTCGCACCTGCAAATAACAATCCGCTCCATGACATTAATACACTTTCAGATGTATGCGGTGAAACTGATGTGATTTTATTTCTTTTTTCGTCATCATCGTTATTAAAGTATGTGAAACCATGAGTAGCAACATGAATAATTGAGGGCGAATTAAAATCGAATGCTTTAAAAGCCTCTTCAGTGGCATTCATCCCTAAATATGAAATGCTGTATAAATCATGTTTTTTAATAATCGATTGAATTGAATCTACTTCTTGCCTTGTATGTTTAAGGTTAGACCATCCGTCTCGGACATCTTTATTTTTATTAAGTCGGGGATGATAAGAGACATCATTACTTTGTTTATTTGCTTTTGACATGTCTTCGTAAGTGGAATTATAATTAATGTCTCCAAATAGTGCAATGTCATTATATTTACAACCATTATTATGCATGTATTCACCAATAGAATGGGTAGAATAAACACGTCTCATGTCAAACAATTCTCCAAGCATAGAATCCTTGATTCGCAATAACTGGTGATTTAATAGTGATAATTCCCCGACCGGTGAAAAATATACAGTATGTTTATTTTTGAGATATGGCATTATGGGTCCCCATATAAAATCACATATATCAGATTGCTTATAAAGCTCATTTATGGTTAAATCATCTTTTTGAGCATTGAAGATTGTGTTTGATAATTCAATCTCATCACCAATAACAACAAATACCGGGCATTTATATTCTGGACTGATTATGTAAGCTCCATAATAGCTTTTAGCATTTAATATGTCTAAGTATTGACAAAACTCGATGGCTATTTCATCTTGATTTAGCGAGTTTGCCACTGAGCTATAATCATTAATTAAATGTCGTAATTTATCATTAAAATTGACCTTCTGGATAAGTGATTGCTCTATTTTAGTTAAATCACGTATAATATCTCCTTTTTCAGAAAGAGTATTCACAGAGGATGATAATTTCCTCAGGCACATGGTATACTTAGCATAATCTTTCTTTATCTCTGTGTCAATCGATGACGAAAGAATTCGATTTAATGTTTTTTTATATATTAAAGGTAACGATTTAGAAAGAACGCAAGCATTGTAACCCTTAATTAAGCTTTCCTTGGTACTAATATTGGAAGCTAAATAATTTGAACAAATATAGAACTGATATCCATCCTTTTCCCAATAGTTATCCCACTCACTTTCCGTGAAACGTCTGAGTACATTTTCTAATGTAGATAGATTTTTCTCATAATATTCATTAAATGCTTTTTCCGCATCCAATTTCTTATCAGACGAAAGATATGCAATAGAAAGATTTGAAATAGTTGCTGGATTGGGCATAGTGTCTTTAATCAATAAATAGTAGTGGTAAGCCTCATCTCTTTTATTATGAAGAAATAAATGGGTCGCATAATTGTTACATGCCATAGAATATGCATTTGATTGATTAGGAGCAAATTCTATAATTAATTTATAGAAATCTTCAGCAATGGTGTCGTACCCGGTATTAGACAATACATTTGCGTATCTACTTAAATATAACAATATATCTTGATTAATCCCTCCTCGTAACGCTAAAGCAACTATATTTTCTAACATCTCATCCGCATATAAAATTGAATTATGCTTTTCTCCTTTTTCTAAATATATGTCTGAAATTTCACCGAGTGCCTGAACGTTATAAAAAATTCCATCACTTAATTTACGACTAGTAGAGTATGAAAGCAAAAACCATATTATTGCCGAATCATATTGTTTTAAAAAAAAATCGCAACGACCTAATCGCATATACAATTCACATAACTCTAAAGAAGGAGTTTTGTAAAATTCAGGTATGTTTGATATTTCATGAGCTTTCCGTAGCAGTAAAACGGATTTCTCTATATCAGCTAACACATATTTGTCTTCTATATAGAATACATTTCGAAGATAGTGAGCGATATTTGATGTTGCTAGAATAGAATCCAAATCCTCTTCATCTACCTCATTGTCCTGTTTGAATAAATCTTTTGCTAAAGATGCTAACACACCATTATTAACTAACGATTCTTTAATAAGTTTATGACTATTTGGACGAATAGTATCATATGCTATGATGCTATTTTGATTAGGAATACTATCAATTAATGTCTGTAAATGCTTGATTAAATCTATATCAACGGTTCCCGTGTTTTTATTAATCCAATTAAGATGTTCTGCTGATATGACCTTATTGCCATAACTAGCCGCTAATCCTCCTAAAATATAGTGAAGTCTGCCAATAGGTTTATCTGTATAGTCCTTAGAAAAAGACAATCTATTAGCTTCATCATCTATAAGTAATCCTTTACGAGCATAATATTCGGCTTTGTTTCTATCTATAAATTTCTTATCGCAAGAAAAGATATTTGCCAAAAATAGGAAGTCATTAACTCGAGCTTGATTGCAGTGCGCTTGTTTTTCTAAAAAAGGAATGGCGGAATAATAGTCATTCTGACGTAGGTACCATCCACTGATTAATCCGTAATAGTGGTATTTATTTATATCTGTTTCACCTTCAAATTCACCCTCTAGAGGTAATAAATATTTAACAATCTCCGCAAATTTACCTTCATATACCAAACTGTCTGCATGATTTAAAAATGTATTTGTAGATTTTGAATATACAAATTGCAAACTTATCAAACAATAGAGTATTATAAAAACACGCCTCATTTATCTGCTATATCTTATTAAGTAAGTTTGACGCTTCATTAAGAAATGCATTTGATTTCCCATCTTTCTGCTTCAATATTGTGGTTAAAATAGATTTGGCTTTTTCTTTCTCATAGTCTTCAAGATAACCAATAGCAAGATACCAACCGATGTATGGGGAATAATCGGTATAATCATTATAAGTTTCTTGATTGGATATGTCCCATAATTCGGACAGGCGTTTTGTTGTGGATGACAAATCTTTACGTTCAATCACGTTCTCAAATAATGTCTGTAGTTCTGTCTCAACTGCAGTGCCTGTATCACCACGAACTATTGTTTCCATTGGGAAGACCGTCGCATACTTCATACCAAGCCGTGTTGTATCATAATAATCATACCCTTTGTAACCGAAAAATAGTAACACAGTTACAGAAGCTGCTACTGAAAGCCATGTAATAGACTTTCTAAATATCATTCTCGAAGGTCGAAGTGAAGATGTTATTTTTGCTTTCGGTGCGTTTTTCAACTCTTGAATAAGCTCGTAATCGACCTGAGCCATCCCTTTGACTAATCTGGCCTGAGCAATCCCGTCTTGCTTTAATTGCTCATCAGATTCCATGTCAGCAAGAAACTTTGTCTCTTCCTGAGGATTCATCTGTCCTTTTAGATATTGCGCAATACGCTCGTTACGGTCTAAATCGAATTGCAGATTGTTTTCCATACGATCAATCTTAAAAAAGTTTATGAAGCATCTCCGAGAATCGTTTTTTGAATTTGTCACAGCAGCGATGTTTGGTTACCTTTACCGTATTCTCGTTAGAATATCCATATCGTTCTGCCAAGTCCTTCAAAGAAAGTCCGTCCCGATAGAATCCCCATAGTAGTTCATTGCATGGAGATGGTAAATTCTTAACAATTTCCCTAACAAGAGCCTCCTTTTGCTCAATAGTGGCTTCATCGTTATCAAACGACAGCACCCTATTTATCTTGCTTTCAAAAAATGGGGTAGCATTTTGGATCTCGTCTCCCTCAGGCGAATGGATATATTTACCTTTTGTGCGTAATAATTCCATTGTCCTATTTCTACATACAGCCATAAAATATGTAGAGACAGAGGACGTTAAATTATCAAGCTTCCCTTCTTTCGCATTTTGGTAGAGTATAATAAAGGAATCTTGAAATATATCTTCACATTCATCTTTTGACACAGAAAAGTTACGTTGGAGATAGGCTATAGTCCTACCTCTCTGAGATTTAATGAATGCATCCAATGCGGTATTAGAATACTTACCCATCATGTCTGTTCGAATGTGCTATTCACTGATTTCTACGACAGGATTTTGTCTGATCAGTCGTGTGTCCTTTGACATAAGTGCTATGACTTCTTCATACCATTTTCCTCGCCATGCAATATCATTGTTGGATTGCAGTACTTTATTGGTATAATACGAAAGAGAGCCATAATATACGCCATCACATTTGATTTCATTGTTCACCTGATATGAGCGACATGCCTCGATTACACATATATCGCTCATATTGTTGGACTTTTCGATATTAATTCTTCCTCTCTTATCAATCTTGGGTACAAATTTTAGGCCTCTTTCAGAAAATCCACAGTTAGTTCCTCGCACAAATACAGAATCTTCGTTTTCTTCGCCACGATATGTTGTTCCAGCGTGGCATGCGTCAACAACTACAGTCAAATATCCCTTTCGTCCAATTGCGGTGCGTATAGTTCGGAAGAAATAGTTAAGTTCATCGTCTGTGATATGATTTTCTCCTTTGTATATCTCTTTTACATAAATTTTTTGTGCATCCACCGGAATAATGGCTTCGTCCCAGCCATCGGCCTCATCTCCATCAATGTCTTCAATCGGTTGGCCATGACATGAGAAATGCAAGTATACAATGTCCCCGGACTTACAAAAAGAGCTGAATTTGCAAAGTTGTTTACGGATGTTTGAAGCTGTAGCTTTTTTATTAACTATATAAGTAATCTTAAAGCCATGTTTTTGTAGTGTCGGTGTTAATAGAGCAACATCATTAGCTCCATGAATATTATCCCAAGTGCTGCGAGCATCAATGTCGGCCAATTGATAGTCAGATATACCAACCAAGAAAGCTCGTTTATTTTGTGCAGACAAAAGGCAAGAGCATAACGCTATAAGACTGATTAGAACAACCAATCTTGAATTTAGTAATATGCTGTTTTCCAAATGCTTCATATTGCAATAATAACGCAAATTTATATAATTTATTTCATTCCAACAAACAGTTATGCAAATTAGAGATTGCAAATAATCAAAAGTCCAATTTTGCCGAGTGACGAAAATATCGTCAGCGCAGTCAGAATATCTCCCAAAAAGTTGCTATTCATGGAAACTTTCCTTATCTTTGCAGTGTTTATTATTATACTTAAAGAGATGAAATTCGATGTTGTCTTTATGGATGCGGCGAATGATTTTATCAGGTCTTTACCGGAAAAGGTTCAAAAGAAAGTTGTTTATAATATTAACCGTGTAAGAAACGGAGAAATGGACAAGGAACTTTTTGCCAAGCTTGGAGATTCTGACATATGGGAATTTCGCACCTTATTCAATGGCATTAAATATAGATTATTAGCCTTTTGGGATACAGAACAACAAACTTTAGTCGTTGCATGCAATGGCTTTGTAAAGAAAACTCAAAAGACTCCTCTAAAAGAGATAGACCGCGCCAAAACACTGAAAAAGTTATATTTTAATGAAAAATACAATTAATATGAAGCTTACAACACTTGACGAATTAAACGACCAAATCTGGGGTCCTATTGGTTCTCCCGAACGAGACAAAATGGAAACACAACTGAAGGAAGATCTTAACGCTTACCTTTTAGGCGAGACCATTAAAAAAGCACGGCAAGCCCAAAATCTAACACAGGAGGAGTTGGGCGAGCGTGTCGGAGTCCAAAAATCACAGATTTCAAAACTTGAAAATGGGAAAAGTGTCATAACCCTTCCCACTATCAGCAAGTTGTTTCAAGCTTTGGGCGTAAAGACAGCTGCCCTCGACCTTGGAGCCCTCGGACGTGTCACTCTTTGGTAGGAACATTCACGTTTCGCATCAAAGGTTCATTCTTTTCTAAGGACTCAGCTTGTAACTTATCTTTTCTTGCGGTCGACGGCGCGCATGATGGCCTGGGCTATGCGGATTATGCCCGGGGCGTGGCGCTCGCGGAGTTCTTCAAAGGCATTTTCGGGTCGGGATTCGAGGGTGTTCTTGATGTCGGTATACGCCGCCGATGAGATGAGGGTATGATAGGTGGTGATTATGTCTTTGTCGATGAGTTCGGCAAAATGGCCGTGGATGGTGTCGATTTTCACTCCCTTGGTCTGAGCTATCTCGCTGGCAGTCATACCGGCGTTGAACAGTACGAGTGTTTCGCGCAGGCTTGTGCCTTTCACCTGGCTTTTGCCCAGCCCTTCAAAGTCGCGAATGGCGGTGATGAATCGGCGGCCGTATTTCACAGCCTTCACTTCGCCCACACCGTTGACCTGCAGGAAGGAATCGATGTCGGTGGGCTTGCGGACAGCCATGTCGTGGAGTGTTGCATCGCTGAACACCACATAGGGGGGCACATTGTCACGCCGCGCAATGTCGGAGCGCACGGCCTTGAGCTGCGATATGAGCTGTTCGGTGGGGTCGAGAACAATTGCGGGCTGCTCGGGCTTTTTCCGCCGCGAAGTGCTTTCCTCCACATAGCGCGAAAGAGTGAGTTTTTCCTGACCGCGAAGCACACGCATCCCATAGGGAGTGACAGTAAGCTTGTTGCCTTTGTCATAGGCAATTTCGAGCAGACCGAGCTGTATGAGCTGGTTGATATAGTCGGCCCATTCTTCCTGCATCAGGTCGGCGCCTACGCCGAATGTCGGCAAGTGGTCATAGCCCATGTTGCGGATGTCATAGCGCTGGCTGCCGCGCAATATTCCTATGAGCAGGTTGATGCCTATACTCTGCCCCGTGCGCATGACGGCGCTAAGGGCTTTCTGTGCAATGATGGTGCCGTCGAAGCGCTGCGGAGGCCGCCGGCAGTTGTCGCAGTTGCCGCAGTCGCACGTACGCTCTTCGCTGAAATAGCTCAAAAGGATGCGCCGGCGGCACACACGCGCCTGAGCATAGGCCGTCATGCGTTCCAGCTTGCGAAGGTTGATTTCGGGCTGTCCCGAATCCTGGGCAAACTTGCGGCGCATAATCACGTCCTGGATGTTGAAGAAGAGCACGGCTTCGGCAGGCAAGCCATCGCGGCCGGCACGGCCAATTTCCTGGTAGTAACTCTCGATGTTGCCGGGCATATTGGCATGGATCACCCAGCGGATATTGCTCTTGTCAATGCCCATGCCGAAGGCCACTGTGGCACACACCACTCGCACGCGTCCCGACAGGAAAGCGTTGAGCGAAGCATCACGCTGTGTCGATGTCATGCCGGCATGATAGATAACGCACTCCACTCCGTTGGCTTTAAGGGATTTGGCCATTTCTTCGGTTCCTTTGCGCGAAAGGCAGTAGACAATGCCCGAATCCTGCGGGTAACGTCCCGCCGTTTCCTTGACAAAAAGCACGCGGCTGCGCAGCGAACTACCGGAGATGACGCGAAGCGATATATTGGGGCGGTCGAAAGAACTGAGGTAACAGAACGGGTCGTGCAAACCGAGGCGTTGTATAATATCGTCGCGCGTCAAGCGGTCGGCAGTGGCTGTCAGGGCGAGCACAGGCACCGAGGGGAAATGTTGTTTGACCGCTGCAAGTTCCACATAGTCGGGACGGAAATCGTGGCCCCACTGCGAAATGCAGTGAGCCTCGTCGATGGCAAAGAGACTTACCGGAAGTTGTTTGAACGATTCGATGTCGGCGAGCAATCGTTCGGGAGAAATATAGAGCAAGCTCAGTTCGCCGCGAGAGGCACGTGCAAAAATGTCCTGATTCAGACCTTCGGGCTGGCCGGAGTGCATGGCGGCGGCAGCAATACCGTTGGACACAAGGTTCAGTGTCTGGTCCTGCATCAGGGCTATCAGAGGCGACACCACCACTGCCACTTTGCCGGGAAAAAGAAGGGCCGGCAGCTGGTAGCACAGCGACTTGCCGCCTCCGGTGGGCATAATGACAACGGTGTCGCGACCCGAGGCCGCGGCTTCGATAATTTCGTACTGCCCGGGGCGAAAACTATGATAGCCATAGTATCGGGCAAGGAGTTCGAGTGCTCTTTCTTTCATCAGTTGAAAAAAATATGGACGCACCGGTGCATGGGATGCGTCCATTATCAGGAAGTTATTCTATTGAATAATTATTTTTTCCCACCGGTCACTTTGTTGGCTTCGTCGGCTGCCACCTGTGCCAGTTCGGGATCAATCATGATTCGACCGCAGTATTCGCACACAATCACCTTTTTGTGGCTCTTGATGTCAATCTGCTTTTGCGGCGGAATGCGGTTGAAGCAACCGCCGCAGGCGTTGCGGTCGACCATTACGATACCCAGGCCGTTGCGGGCATTCTTGCGAATGCGTTTGAAGGCAGAGAGAGTGCGTTCGTCAACCAGCGGTTCGAGTTTTTTGGCATGAATGAGAAGGTTCTCTTCCTCGGAGCGTGTCTCGCTGACAATGTTGTCGAGGTCGGACTTCTTCTCGTCGAGGATATGTGTCTGATCGGCGATTTCCTGCTCGGTGTTGGCAATATCGGCTTTGCGGTTGTCGATGGAGCGTTCAATCTCGGTGATGTTCTTTTCGCCAAGTTCGATTTCGAGGGTTTCGTACTCAACTTCCTTGGTCAGGTTGTCGAATTCGTGGTTGTTGCGCACGTTGTCGAGTTGCTGGCGGTAGCGTTCGATGAGCAGTTTTTTATTCTCGATTTTGTTCTGTTCGTCTACGCGTTTTCTTTTGAGGTCTTCAATCTCGCCCTGGAAACGTTGTATGCGTGTACGAAGACCTTCGATGGTGTACTCGAGGTCCTGGACTTCCTTGGGGAGTTCGCCGCGGACGTTGCGGATGCGGTCGATTTCGGTGAGGATGGTCTGCAGCTCGAAGAGGGTCTTCAGTCGGTCTTCAACGCTGCGGGGTGCATCGGTTTTCTTATCTGTTGCCATAGTTTGTTCTTTATTCGCTTTCGCCGTCGAAAGTCATATATACTACCGGATTCGTAGCCGTCTCCGAGTAATAGACTGCAAAGTTAGGAAAATTATTTGTAATAAGTTGATAAAAAATGTCTTTTGCGCACGATTCGCTCTCGAAATGACCGATATCGGCCACAAGCATGTCCTCCTGGGCTGCATCGGCAAAGTCGTGGTAGCGTATATCGCCGCTCACATAAGCATCGGCTCCGCAAGCTCGTGCCGTGCCGATAAACTCGCCGCCCGATCCTCCGCAGAGGGCCACACGCCGAATCATCCTGCCGGGCATATAATTGCCGCTGAGCTTGATAGCCTTTGTGCCGAAACATTTGTTGAGGAGACGCACAAAGTCGGCTGCGGCAAGGCCGTCGGCCGGAAATTCGCCCACTACGCCGAGCCCCACCGAGGTATCGGCAGGCGAGGGTGCGAGCACGCCCTTCACATCCAGGCCCATGCGGCGCGCCATGGCATGCGACACGCCGCAGGGTGCACTGTCCAGGCTGGTGTGGGCACTGTAGACGGCCACACCGGCGCGAACGGCGGCAATGGCTGCACGCTGCGAAGGCGTGGCATCAGTCAGGCTCTTGAAGCCTTTGAAAATGAGCGGGTGATGCGACACAATCAGGTTGCAGCCTTTGGCCAATGCCTCGTCGACGACAGCCTCGGTCACATCCAGACACAACAGCACGCCTGTGATGTCGGTCTGCCCTTTGGGCAGGCTCACCTGCAGGCCGCTGTTGTCCCATGCTTCTTGAAAGCGCCGGGGGGCGGCGCTTTCAATGGCATTTATTATCAGGTCTATATTCATTTCTTAAGTTCGACAATTTCGAGATTAAGCTCGTCGAGCTGCTTCTGGTCGAGGCGTGCGGGGGCATCGAGCATCACATCGCGGCCGCTGTTGTTCTTGGGGAAGGCAATGCAGTCGCGGATACTGTCGAGGCCGGCAAAGAGGCTCACCCAGCGGTCGAGACCGTAGGCCAGACCTCCGTGAGGCGGGGCTCCGAATTTGAAAGCATTCATAAGGAAGCCGAACTGCTCCTGAGCCTTTTCGGGCGTGAAGCCCAGAATTTCGAACATCTTGGCCTGGAGCTCGCTGTTGTGGATACGGATGGAACCGCCACCCACTTCTACGCCATTGATAACCATGTCGTAGGCATCGGCGCGTACTTCTTCGGGCTTGGTGTCGAGCAGGGGGATGTCCTCGTCCTTGGGATGGGTGAACGGGTGGTGCATGGCCATGAGACGCTGCTCCTCGTCGCTCCATTCAAACATGGGGAAGTCCACAACCCACAGGCAGGCAAACTGGTTCTTGTCGCGCAGGCCCAGCTGGCGGCCCATTTCGAGACGAAGCTCGCACAGCTGTTTGCGTGTTTTCATCGCATCGTCGCCGCTAAGGATGAGGATGAGGTCGCCGGGATTGGCATCCATGGCCTTCTTGAGCTCCTGAAGCTGCTCTTGTGTGTAGAATTTGTCAACGCTCGACTTGACCTTGCCGTCGGCTTCGACACGGGCATATACCATGCCCTTGGCGCCGATTTGCGGACGTTTCACATATTCGGTGAGCGCGTCGAGCTGCTTGCGGGTATATGAGGCGGCGCCGGTAGCGCAGATGCCGCCGATATAGGCCGCATTGTCGAACACGCTGAAGCCGTAGCCTTTGAGCACATCCATCAGTTCGACAAAACGCATGCCGAAACGGAGGTCGGGCTTGTCGCTGCCATAGTATTTCATCGCATCGGCCCAGGGCATGCGCAGGAAGGGCTCGGTTAGCTCAATGCCACGTATTTCCTTGAAGAGATGCTTGGCCATGCCTTCGAAGAGCTCGATGATGTCGTTCTGCTCCACGAAGCTCATTTCGCAGTCAATCTGTGTGAACTCCGGCTGGCGGTCGGCGCGAAGGTCTTCGTCGCGGAAGCATTTCACAATCTGGAAGTAGCGGTCCATGCCCGATACCATCAGAAGCTGCTTGAGCGTCTGAGGCGACTGGGGAAGTGCGTAGAACTGCCCCGGATTCATGCGCGAGGGCACAACGAAGTCGCGTGCGCCTTCGGGAGTAGAGCCTACGAGCATGGGGGTCTCGATTTCGAGGAAGCCTTTGCTATCGAGGTAGCGACGAACTTCCATCGTCATGCGGTGACGCAGCTCAAGGTTGCGGCGCACGGGGTTGCGGCGCAGGTCGAGGTAGCGGTAGCGCATGCGCAGGTCGTCGCCGCCATCGCTTTCGTCCTCAATAGTGAACGGGGGCACTTCCGAGGGGTTGAGCACCTTTAGTTCATCGGCAATAATCTCTATATCGCCTGTAGGCAGCGAGGGGTTCTTGGCGGTGCGCTCGGCCACCTTGCCGCTTATCTGCACCACATATTCGCGCCCGAGGTGGTTTGCAGCCTCGGTTAGAGCGCTATTGTGGTCGTTGTCAAACACAACTTGCGTAATGCCATAACGGTCGCGGAGGTCGACGAAGGTCATACCCCCCATTTTGCGCGTCTTCTGCACCCATCCCGCAATGGTGACGGTGCTTCCGGCGTCGGCGAGACGCAGCTCGCCGCAAGTTTTGGTCCTGTACATTTATTTTCCTGATTTTGAGTTGGTATCTACGTTGGGCACGGGTTTGAGGCCGCGGTTGCGCAGCAGGGCGTCAACCGAGGGTTCGTGGCCACGGAATTTGACATAGAGTGCCATGGGGTCTTCGCTGCCGCCTTTTTCGAGCACATTTTCTTTGAATGCTTTGGCTGTTTCGGGGTCGAAGATTCCTTTTTCCTTGAAAAGTTCGAAACCGTCGGCATCGAGCACTTCAGCCCATAGATAGGTGTAGTAGCCCGAGGCATAGCCGTCGCTGCCGAAGACATGTTTGAAGTAGGGTGCACGGTAGCGGTAGGTGAGCTCCTTGGGCATGCCAAGCTTTTCAGACACCTGGTTTTCGAACGCCACAATGTCGATGTCGCCTTCGGGCTTGAGTTTGCCGAACTGGAGGTCAAGAAGCGAGGCACCGGCAAGTTCGGCGGTAGCAAAGCCCTGATTGTGAGTGGACGATGCCTGCAGCTTGGCGATGAGGGCATCGGGAATAACTTCGCCGGTCTTCCAGTGGTGGGCATATACCTTGAGCAGTTCAGGCTCCATTGCCCAGTGCTCGTGAATCTGCGAGGGAAGTTCCACAAAGTCGCGGTCGACATTGGTGCCGGCCTGGCTCTTCAGACGCGCACGCGACAGCATGCCGTGGAGGCCGTGGCCGAACTCGTGGAACATGGTCTCAACTTCGTCGAGAGTGAGAAGGGCCGGGGTCTCGGCCGTGGGACGGCTGAAGTTGCCTACATTGTAGATGATGGGGCGCGAGCTGCTGTCGCCTTCCTGCCACGAGCCCTTGAATTCGCTCATCCATGCGCCCTGACGCTTGCTGGGACGTGCAAAATAGTCGGTCATGAACACGGCCACATGCTCGCCGCTGTTCACATCGGTCACGTCATAGACAATCACTTCGGGGTAATATTTGGGAGCGTTGGGCATTTCGGTGAATTTGACACCGTAGAGGCGTTCGGCCATGGTGAAAATGCCTTTGCGCACCGAATCAACGGCAAAATACTGGCGAACTTCGTTTTCATCGAGGTCGTATTTCTTTTTGCGAACCTTCTCGGCGTAGTAGTAGTAGTCCCAGGGTTCGATGGTCACACCATTGCCTTCGGCATCGGCGATGGCCTGCATCTCGGCAACTTCTTCTTTCACTTTGGCAACGGCCGGGCGCCAGATTTGCATCAGCAGGTTTTCGGCGGCCTCGGTGGTTTTGGCCATAACGTTGTCGGTCATATACGAACCGTAATCATTGAAACCGAGGAGCTGGGCCTTGCGGGCGCGGGCCTGGAGAATTTTGTTGATGACAGGCTGGTTGTTATTCTCGCCGCTGCTGGCCTGGGTGGTATAGCCCTGGTAGATTTCACGGCGAAGGTCGCGGTCGTCGGCAAACTGCAGCAGCGGCAGACGGCTGGGGGCATGGAGGGTGAAAACCCATTTGCCTTCGCCAAGACCGCGGTTAGCAGCCTCTTCGGCAGCTACGGCTATGCTCGACTGCGGTAGGCCGGCCAGACGTGCGCTGTCCTCAATCACTACCGAGAACGAGTTGGTGGCGTTGAGCAGGTTTTTGTTGAAAGTCAGGTAGAGGTTGGCGAGCTCGGTGTTGACAGCCTTGAGCTCTTCCTTCTTAGCTTCGTCAAGAAGAGCGCCGTTGCGGACAAAATTCTTGTAGAGCTTCTCTACGGCCAGCTTCTGGTCGGCATCGAGGCCCTCACGGTTTTCGTAGATGTGCTTCACACGGGCGAAAAGCTTGTCGTTCATCATCATCTCGTCCGAGAACTGCGACATGGCGGGATAGAACTTCTCGCCGATTTCAACCATCTCGTCCGACGAATTCGACTCGTCGAGGGCGAAGAAAACTGCGCTGACACGCTCCAGGATTTCGCCCGAATGGTCGAGGGCTGCGATTGTGTTTTCAAAAGTCGCCTCTTCGGGATTGTTGACAATGCTGTCGATCTGCGCCTTCTGCTGAGCCATACCGGCCTCGAGGGCGGGCAAATAGTGGCCGTATTCGATTTTATCGAAAGGCGGAATCTGATAGGGTGTGTCATAGGCCGACAGGAAGGGATTGTCGCTCATGTCGGTGTTGGTTTTTGAACTGCACGACGCCAGCAGGGCCGCAGCTCCGAGTGCTACAATAATTGGTTTCATTATGGTGTTTGTTAATTTGCGCAATTAGCAAGCACAAAATTACAAAAAAATTGTCAGTCAAGCACTAAACACCCCTCAGAAAATTTTCCTCCTTTTTTTCATTGTCAACATCGACAAAGACAGCAAAAAAGGACATAGGGCAAAGAACTCGTAAATGTGAAACTTTTTTTCGCTAAATTTGTTGGCGCGATGTCACCTTTGGAGCCTGAACTGTGTCTATCATGCGAGGACCCTCAAAAAAACAACGTAATTTGTAAAACATAAATTCATAGAAAAAATGGAAGATATACTTGTTCCCATCTTTGTGTGCGTGGTTCTGCCCGTGGCTATTGTCCTTATTGTGTTTCTCGCATCGATGAACAGCGACAACAAACGCGCCAAAGTACTCATCAAGGCCATTGAAAGCAACAACGGCATCGATGCCGACCGTCTGGCCGAAGCCTTCAAAAAACCTGTCAAGACAGCCCGAGAGATTCTCAACCTGCGTCTGCTGCGCGGCTGCATCTTCACTTTCATAGGTCTGGCACTGGCCATATTCGGCATCATCGATTCAGATAGCTATAATACTATCGAGGATAATATGGGCCTGATGCTCGGCGGCATTTCTCTCGCCATCGGAATCAGCTACCTTGTGGTCTTCTTTGTAACTCGCCGCAACGTCAACGACGAAGCGACCGACAAAAATTAATGACACGCGAGCAATTCATAGTGAAAGTCGAGGCCACCCAGAGAGCATTCCGCCGCTTTCTGGTGGCCCTCTGCTGCGGAAATGCCGCTTTGGCCGACGATGTGGCGCAGGAGGCTTATATCAAAGCCTACCTTGCATGCGACAGCTTTCGAGAGCCCGACAAATTCGCCGCATGGATTTATCGCATTGGCTACACAACTTTCATCAACCACCGACGCGCCGAGCGTCCCTCCTCAGGCTACGAAGAGGCGAGAGAGGCAAAGGCAGAAGAAACTGCCGACAGCTCCTTTGCATACCAAGCACTCTATGCCGCTCTCGACAAACTGCCGCCCAAGGAACGGTCCTCGGTGCTGCTTTTCTACATGGAAGGTTATTCCATCAAAGAAATTGCCCAAATAGAAAATGCATCGCAAGATGCCGTCAAACAACATCTCTCACGCGGCCGGGCTCATCTGCGAGGCCTCCTCAAACAATAAAATTATGGAAGACAATGATATAAAATCCTTATTCGCCGGTTTCAAACCCGACATGGGCCCTGATTTCGATTTTATGGCCCGGCTGGAACAACGGCTCGATTCGGTGGAGTTTGTCAAACAGCAGACCGCTCAGGTCAAGGCTCGTTGCCGCAGAGCTGTGGTATTTGCCGCCCTGGCCGGCTTTGTTGCCGGCTTCCTCTGCTCGCTACTGTTGCCCTATCTGCAGGTTGCCGTTGCAAACTGGCAGCCTACCCTGCCCGACAATGCTTTTGTTCATACTTTGGTCGGCCACTTCAACGTTATCGCCTGGCTCATCATAGCCCTGACCTCCATCATCGCAGCCCTCAACACCTACGAACTCTCCCTTGCACTATCCTCTCGCCGTCGCGACTAACAACTGGATGAGCCTTTTGCTTTTGAGCTTAGTTTCTTTGTAGAAAGGTATTTCGCGAGTTACCTGTCTGTTACCCTCTTGGCGAACCTGTAAGAAATTCTTACAGGTTGCCGGTTCGTCCAATTCTCCATCGGCATACACGTTGCGTATATGTTGAACTATATTAGGCCTTGTCGTATGATATAGTTCAGTCATCTGTTGTTACGAGAGCCACACGGTATCGCCTGTGAATTTCACTTCGATATGTGTTCTTCCATCGTCGCTTTGGTATATTATTACCTGATTATTGTCGTCCATAGTTTTGAAATTTAGGCAATTATCGGGTAGTTTTGGAGCTTTGGAGCTTGCCGATGAGTGAGGTAAGGTATGGCGTGGGGCGGATGGCGGCTGCGCGACGCAACAACGGCAGTGCGGCGGTCGGGTCGGTGGCCGCGAGTGCGTTTCCTGCCGACAGCAAGGCTTCGATATTGTCGGGCTCTACGACAAGAACACGCCGCCATGTTTCAACAGCTTTGTCGATGTTGCCCTTTTGCGCATAGGCCCACGCCAGTGGATTGAGATAGCGAGGGTCGTCGGCAACACCGGCAAGCATCATTCCCGCATAGCGGATAACATTGTCGGCATCGTTGCGAAATCGATAATAGGCCAGCAATCGTGCATTTATAGGCCGCCGGAGATAAGGCAGACCGACAGCCATGGTATGAAGAGTGTGTTCGTAGAGGTCGATGCGCCGCAGGTTGAGTGCCTCGGTCTGCAGGCTGCCTATGAGAGAATCGATGGGCGTGCCGGCCGACAAAGATTTTTCGACAGCCGGGATAAGTGCCGCCGTGTCGCCGCGCATAAGTCCGGATGTGATGGCGCGTGCTGCAACGAGGGCATCGGCAGGCTGGCGGTCGGCAAGGATGTTGTAGAGCGTCTGGGCCGATGTCCATTCGGCAGCGCGATAGGCACGGTCTGCACGACGGTCCATCACACTGTCGGGAGCCAAGGCCACCGCCGACAGCGAGCCGAGCACCAGAGTCAATATAACAAGAAATCGATACATCAGTAACGGAACGAGCTGCCGCCCAAAAACTCGCGCAACAGGCTTGTGGATGGTAGCAAATGAGAACCTATAGGCAGAAAATATCTCAAAAATTTGCGAAGACGATATGCTTCGGCATACTCCGGCACGTCCGACGGCACAGAGCGGAGAATATTCTCGGCATAGTCGCGAATCACTCCCAGTTCAAAAATTAACGACGAATTGAACATGGCATCGGCATTTTCCTGGTAGGGGAAAATCCATTTTTCTTCGCCCCGCCGCACGCTTGGCCAGCGACGGATTGTCTCTTCGGCCGATGTGCCTCGATATTTATAGTCGCGGATGATGCGGCGAAGAAGGCGGTTGTCGGTGGTTGGCACCCAGTTATGGTCGTCGATCGACAAGGTGGTGAGGGCCGAAACGTAGACACGATATTTCATATGTTCGGCAATGTGCGCCGTAAGCTCGGGATTGAGCCCGTGTATGCCTTCGATGAGCAATATCGAGCCCGAATCGAGACGCAGTCGGCGGCCTTTGTACTGTCGGCGGCCAAGTTCGAAATTGTAGGTGGGCAGTTCCACTTCTTCGCCTTTGAGGATGGTGGCGAGGTCGTTATTGAACTTTTCGAGATCCAATGCATAGAGCGATTCATAATCGTAATCGCCCGAAGCATCGCGAGGCGTGTTTTCGCGGTCCACAAAATAATCGTCGAGCGAAATCATTTTGGGTTTCAGCAGATTGGTCATCAACTGGATGGCAAGGCGCTTGGTGGTAGTTGTCTTGCCCGACGACGACGGGCCGGAGATGAGCACAATCCTTGCGCCTCCGGCTTGATAGCGAGCTGTTATTTCATCACTTATGCGAGCGAGGGCCTTCTCGTGCAGTGCCTCGGCCACATTGATGAGGTCGGACGAACGGTGACGCTCAACAAATTCGTTGAGCTCGCCCACGTTGCGCACGCCCATAATGTTGTTGAACTGCACATAATCGGTGAAAGCTTTATACATCTTTTCCTGCTCTATGGGCTGTGCCGGCTGCGACGGATCGGCAGGATCGAAAGGCATCAGCAGAAAACCCTCCTTGTAGGGATGCAGGGCGAACACTCCTATATGTGCTGTTGAGGGAGCAAGAGCGCCATAGTAGGAATCCACAATACCATCGAGGGTGTAATAAGAGCTGAAGAGCTCGCGATTAGTACGGAGCAAACGCACTTTCGACTTCAGTCCGGCACGCTCGAAAAGTTCAATGACTTCGCTTGTCATAGCCTCGTGACGTTCAAAAGGCAATGCTCGCTCATGAAGTTTATGCATATATGCTTCAAGAGCTTCAACTGTGGCGGCATCAACCTTAGTATGCCCGAGAAGATGACAATAATAACCGTGAGCTACAGAGTGTTCGATAACCAGTTCTGCGCCGGGCAACAGGGCACAAACAGCTCGATAGAGCATCATGCAAAGCGAACGTGTGTAGACACGGGGGCCGGAGCCTTGAGTTATACTCTGAAACTCCAAGAGTTTGGGCTGAAAGACACGAAAGCCCAGGTCCTCGGTTTTGTTGTTGACACGGCAGCACACAGGCTCGAAGCCCAGGCGCGGAGCGATGCTTTCGGCAATCCGGGCCAGAGTGGTTCCTCCGGCCACTTCGATTTGCTCTTCGATGTTCTTACAGTATACTTTCACGGCGTTGGATTTTTTATTTGACGCAAAGGTACATAAAAAACGCGATTTTTTACGCCCGGTGTATAAGAAAAGTCAAGACCGTGACTATCTTTGTGGGTAAAAAGAGGTCTGGGGGTTTCCCCTGCCTCATAGAGTGTTAAATAACGGGCTTGGTGTCCCAATAAAAGTAAAACCCATGAAAAGAACAGTCTGCGGTCTTGACGTGCACAAAGATAGTGTTTTTTGCTGTATTCAGTGCACAGACGGACGAAAAATCCAACACAAATTCGGAGTTTTGACCGAAGAACTCATCTCGTTACGCGATTTGATGGAGTCGGAAGGCGTTGAAGAGTGCGCCATGGAGAGTACAAGTATCTATTGGATGCCGATATGGCGTGTGCTTGAGACGATTGTAAAACTACACCTTGTCAATCCCTACTTCATCAAGCAGCTTCCTGGCAAGAAGAGCGATGTCAAGGATGCCGAGTGGATAGCCACCTGTCTGCTCAACAACCTGATAGCATCGAGCTTTGTCCCCGATGACAAGATTCAGCGGCTCAGGCAGTACGATCGTCGCATCTTCGACCTGAACACATCCATAAGTCGCAATCTGGTCAAACCCGACCAGTGCATCCAGCGATGCAACATCCGCATAAGCAACTACATCTCGACAACGGACTCAAAGGGATACCGTTCCATCGTAAAGCTCATATCGCAAGGCGTCAAAGATGCGACAGTCCTTGTGGCGCAGCTACATGGCCGCACAATCAAAAAGCATGGAAGTGAGACGCTTATAAAGGCGCTCACGGGAGTGGTGAACGACACCGACATTGATATCATAGGCCAGCTTGTCGAGGAAATAGAGATGCAGCAGCGGCACAAGGACGAAGCCCAGAAAAAGATGACCTCTCTCTGCGAGGAGTGGTTCCCGAAGGAATTCTCCAATCTCCAGACCATACCCGGGGTGAAAGAACGTAGCGCGACCTCAATAATCGCCGAAGTCGGCACAGACATGAATCATTTCCAGACTCCTAAAAAGTTGGTGTCTTGGGTGGGGCTCAGACCCCGTAACGAGGAAAGCGCCGGTAAAATTAAATCACGCCGTATAACGCATGGAAACAAATTCCTTCGAAAAACCATGATAGAATGTGCATGGAGTTCTTCCCGCATGAAGGATTCCTTCTTCGCAGAGTTCTCATGTCGGCAATGTGTGGAGCGACGCAAGAACAGGATGAAAATACAGGTCGCAATCGCACGCAAGATGCTGGTAGCCGTATGGTATATCCTGAAAGACGGAGTCCCTTATCAAAAACCATCCGATCATTACTCAACGGCTCACCCTGCTGTTGAATTATGATACTGCCACCCGTTGCAAGGTCAATATATTTGTGGTGTCAGCAACCCGTTTTCGCAAAGTGGCTGACGCTTCGGGTGGAGTAGGACACCCGGTTGAGTCTTAATCTCGTAGAGGAAATTTACATATCTCTTGTTTCTCCTTTTATCTTTATGAGGCTTAGGTTGTTATGCACATGAGATGCCATTTCATTGGTTTAGACACTCTTTTTCCCTCACAAAGATAGTCCCGGCCTTGGCTTTCTTAGAGGAAATATAACACTTTTCTGCCGCAAAACAAAACCCCGCGCGACATATGCCGTGCGGGGTTTGTGAAAAATATTGCTCGACAGCTGCTTATTCTGCAGCGGGAGTTTCGGTTTCGGCAGGAGCTTCGGTGGCAGGAGCTTCGGCAGCTGCATTGCTCTTGCGGCGGCTGCGGCGGGTTTTGCCTTTGCTTTCCTTGGCATCCTTGAGCATGGCCTCGTTGTAGTCAACAAGCTCGATGAAGCAAGTCTGAGCATTGTCACCCAGGCGGTTGCCGGTTTTGAGGATACGGGTGTAGCCACCGGGACGGTTGGCGATTTTTTCAGCTATTTCGCCAAAGAGGATTTTGATAGCCTCTTTGTTCTGGAGGTGGCTGAAAACAAGGCGGCGGTTTGCCATGTTGTCTTCCTTGGCGCGGTTGATAAGGGGCTCGGCATAGACACGCAGAGCTTTGGCCTTAGCAAGAGTGGTGTTGATGCGCTTGTGGAAGATGAGCGAAACTGTCATATTGGCCAGCAGCGACGCACGGTGCTGAGTTTTGCGGCCAAGGTGATTGAATTTTTTATTGTGTCGCATCGGGGATTATTCTTTATCGAGTTTGTACTTTGAGATGTCCATACCGAAAGAGAGGTTTAGGCTCTGCAGCAGCTCTTCGAGCTCGACGAGAGATTTTTTGCCAAAATTGCGGAACTTGAGAAGGTCGGTTTTGTTGAAAACAACCAATTCGGCAAGAGTCTCAACTTCGGCACTCTTGAGGCAGTTGAGGGCACGGACAGAGAGTTGCATGTCGACGAGTTTCGACTTAAGAAGCTGACGCATGTGCAGTACTTCTTCATCGAATTCTTCGCCGGGATCGGGCTCTGAGGTCTCAAGGGTGATTTTCTCGTCGGAGAAGAGCATGAAATGATATATCAAAATCTTTGCTGCTTCTTTGACGGCATCCTTGGGCAGAATAGAGCCGTTGGTGCTTATCTCGAGAGTGAGTTTGTCGTAGTCGGTTTTCTGGTCTACGCGATAGTTTTCGACTGTGTATTTGACGTTTTTAATGGGTGTGTAGATGGAATCGATGGCGATGGTGTCGATGTCATCCTGAGGGGTGACATTTTCCTCGGCAGGAACCCAGCCGCGACCCTTGTTGATAGTCAGTACGATTGTGAAACTTGCGTTTTGATCCAAATGACAGATTACCAAGTCGGGGTTCATAACCTCGAACCCGCTGAGGGACTTGGCAATGTCGCCGGCTGTGAACACTTCTTTGCCTGAAACGGTTATGGTGACACGTTCGCCATCGGTGTCTTCCACCTTCTGTTTCAAGTCTACTTGTTTGAGGTTAAGGATGATGTTGGTCACATCTTCCTTAACGCCGGGTATAGCATCGAATTCGTTCTTTACGCCGTCGATTTTAATCGACGAAATCGCATATCCTTCGAGCGATGAAAGGAGCACGCGACGGAGAGCGTTGCCTACGGTGATGCCATAGCCGGGTTCCAAAGGCTTGAATTCGAACTTGCCGTAGAAGTTGGAAGCTTCTACCATAATTACCTCTTCAGGTTTCTGGAATGCTAATATAGCCATGGATCTTATGTTGTTATTTATTACTTGGAGTAGAGCTCGACAATCAGCTGTTCCTTGATGTTCTCGGGGATGTCCTCACGGGCGGGCACATGAAGGAATTTGCCGCTGCGTGTGCTTTCGTCCCATTCGAGCCAGGGATACTTGCTGTGATTGAATCCGGCGAGTGCGTCGGCGATTACTTCGAGCGATTTGCTGCGTTCGCGGACACCGACAACGTCGCCGGCTTTGACAGCAAACGAAGGAACGTTGACAACTTCGCCATTGACTACAATGTGGCGGTGAAGAACCAGCTGACGTGCTGCGGCACGTGTGGGAGCGATACCCAGACGGTATACAACATTGTCGAGACGGCCTTCAAGAAGCTGAAGAAGGATCTCGCCGGTGATACCTTTGAGGTTCGATGCTTTCTCAAAGAGATTGCGGAACTGACGTTCGAGAACGCCATAGGTGTATTTAGCTTTCTGTTTCTCGCGGAGCTGTACACCATATTCCGATGTTTTGCGGCGCTTGTTGGCTCCGTGCTGGCCCGGCGGGAAGTTACGACGGGCGAGTACTTTGTCCTCGCCGAAGATGGGTTCGCCAAATTTACGGGCTATTTTGGTCTTGGGACCTGTGTATCTTGCCATTTTGTTATTGACTTAAACGGTTTGGGGCGGCTTCGGCCCGAAGGCCTTCGCTTTGCCTGTGTGTTTCCGGTGCCTGACGGGGCGGCTTGGCGCAGCCGCGACCATAGAGAGGTGAATGTTGTATGGTCTATTCGCCGTGCCGCCGGTAAGAGACCGCGCCAAGCGCGGTGTCACCGGTATTTTTTTGCAGGCAGGGACGGTTGGGTCCGCGCCCCTGAGTGAGATATGTTGTTTGTTTACTAAAAGTAGAAAGCGGCGCGAGCCGTGGCTCGCGGCACCCATTGTCGTTGTCTCTTAGACGCGGCGGCGTTTGGGAGGACGGCATCCGTTGTGGGGAAGCGGAGTAACGTCTATAATCTCCGTTACCTTGATACCAGCGCCATCGATTGTACGCACTGCCGATTCACGACCGTTACCGGGGCCTTTGAGATAGGCTTTCACTTTGCGCAAGCCCAGGTCGTAGGCTGTCTTGGCACAGTCCTGGGCTGCCATCTGGGCAGCATAGGGTGTGTTCTTCTTCGAGCCACGGAAGCCCATCTTGCCGGCCGACGACCAGCTGATGACTTGTCCTTCGCTGTTAGCCAGGCAAACAATGATGTTGTTGAATGAGGAATGAACGTGGAGCTGGCCTTCTGCGCCAACTTTGACGTTGCGTTTCTTAGCTGCGACTGTTTTCTTTGCCATGATGGTATGTTATTTAGTAGCTTTCTTCTTGTTAGCAACGGTTTTCTTGCGACCTTTGCGGGTGCGGGCATTGTTTTTTGTGCTCTGACCACGGACGGGGAGGCCGTTGCGGTGACGGATGCCGCGGTAGCAGCCGATATCCATCAGGCGCTTGATGTTG
>CAJUAR010000040.1 GCA_910584495.1 uncultured Muribaculaceae bacterium | reverse complement strand
CGAAAGTAGGAGATAAACACCCTATGATTAGTGTTTACCTCCTACTCGATTATTAATCCGAATCTTATTTGAGACCGAGTTTCGTTTTGACCTGAGCGGTTACGTTGACCACATCAGAGCCTGTATAGAGCATCAAACCCTGTTCATTGGGGAAGATAAAGGTGAAACCACCTTCGGTGCCAACAGACTTGACAGCTTCCATAAACTTAGCCTGAATGGGAGCCATTTCAGTTTCCTGCATTTTCTGGAGCTCCTGAGCGGCGTTTGCACGGAATTGGTCTACTTTCTGCGCACGTTCCTGGATTTCCTGAATGCGGCGCTCCTTGATTGCGTCGGGTGTTGTGCTATCTTCTGCGAGTTTCTGATATTCAGCATAGAGTTTGTTGACCTCTTCCTGAAGTTTCTGGTACTCGTCTTCAAACTTCTTCGATGTTTCCTGCAGCTTGGCAGTCATAGCGGTAGCTTCGGGCATGGCTTGAATCACCTGGTCGGCATCGACAATGCCGAATTTCTGAGCCATCACGCTCATTGGCAGGCAGAGAGCCAAGGCAATAAGAACTTTTTTGAACATAGTTTCTTGTGGTTGATATTTTGATTTTATTAATTTTTACTTTTTGTGTTAATACGAGTGCAAAGATACGCTTTTTAATTGGAATAGCCAAGTTTGGCGAGCACCTCGTTGCTTATGTCGATACGCGGCGAAGCATAAACAATGTCCGAAGCCGAGGCACGGTCGAAAATAGCCTGGAAGCCACGTTCTTCGGCAACTTTTTTCACGGCGTTGTACACCTCGTCCTGAATTGGCTTTAGCAAGCTTTGGCGTTTCTGATAGAGTTCGCCCTCGGGGCCGAAATATTTGTAGCGCAATTCTGTGGTTGCTTTTTCTTTGGCCACAATTTCTTCCTCGCGTTTTTTAACCTGCTCGTCGGTGAGGAAAACCTTGTCGGCAAGGTAGTTCTGATACATTGTCTCAGCCTGTTTGCCGCTGGCTTCCACTTCTTTCTGCCAACGCTGCGAAAGCTGGTTTAGCTGTTCGTTTGCCATCTCGTAGGAAGGGACGTTCTTAAAGATATATTCCATGTCGACCATGGCAAACTTCTGTGCGCTTGCCACACCTGCTGTGGCAAGCAGAAGGACGATAATCAATGTTATTTTCTTCATATTCGGGTGTTTTTGCGTGTTTACCTATACAATATAAGACGCTTGACAAGCCAAAAGGTTTATTAGAACTCCTGGCCAAGGATGAAGTGGAAGTGAGAGCCGCCGCGCTGGCCGTCGACAACGTCGAAACCATAGGCCCAGTCGATACCCATCAGGCCTACCATAGGTAGCTGGATGCGGACACCCAAACCACCGCTCCGCTTGACGGTGAAGGGATTGAATTCACGAACCGATGTCCATGCATTACCGGCTTCGAGGAAGGCCAAGGCATAGATGGTTGTCGACTGCTGGAGCATGAGAGGGAAGTGCAATTCCATGCCCATACGGGTGTAGGCATAGCCTTCGCGGCCCCATGGGGTGAATATACCGTTGTCATAGCCACGCAGAGCAATGGTTTCGGTTGCATAGGTGTAAGAACCCGACATACCGTCGCCGCCAACATAGAATGTTTCGAAAGGCGACTTGAGATATTTGTTGTAGCTGCCCAGCAAGCCGAAGTCGAAACGTGTCATGAACACCGGTGTCCACTGCTGACTTGTCGACAGCGGTGTATAAGTGCGCGATTTGAAACGTATCTTCCAGTACTCAATCCATTCGTAGAGCTTTTTCTTTGATTCGGTAGTGTTTTCTTCGGAGAGTTTCTTCCAGTTGCGTTTGCCGGTGAACAAGCTTGCCGGAGGTGTGAACTGAACATTGAGCGAGAACTGCGAACCGCTGCGGGTGTAGATGGGGTTGTCGATTGAATTGCGGGCAAGGGTAAGGCCGAAGACTATGGCATTCGACGTTCCGTTGTTCATATAGTAGAGGTAGTCCCAATTCTTGAGATAGTACCAGTTATATCCCAGCTCGGCTGTGAAAGTGAAGTAGTCGTCGGGCCATTTGAGACGTTTGCCAAAGCCGACGTTTACACCCACCATCTGGAGCACTTTGTTGGGGTCGAGCGACTGCTGGTAGCTGTTCTGATAGTAATCGTTGTAGTAGCTTCCGGGATAGTAGCCCATGCCGGAGCCCCACATCGACGAATTAGCCCAGGAATTGTTGTAGAACGATGAGTTGACACCTGTCTGGCGGCTGTAGTAGGCCGAAACAGAGAGGGAGTTGGGTCGTTTGCCACCAAACCAAGGGTCGAGGAAGCTGATGGCATAGCTCTGGTAGTATCGCGCATTGGTCTGGGCGCTGATAGAGAATGTCTGACCCTCGCCCTGGGGAATAATTCCGCGATAGGTACTCGGATAGAGAAGGTTTTTGATTGAGAAATTGGTGAATTTGAGCTGCAGTTTGCCAATGACACCGGTCTGCCCCCAGCCGAGCGAGAATTCTATTTGGTCATTAGCTTTCGATTCGAGATTGAACACAATGTCGACAGTGCCGTTTTCTTCGTTCGGTTCTGGCTGGATGTCCATCTTTTCGGGGTTGAAATGACCGGTCTGCGCAATTTCGCGGGCCGAACGCATGAGGTCTGACTTGCTGAAGAGATCGCCGGGGCGAACGCGAAGTTCTCGACGGATGACTTTTTCATAAAGACGGTCATTACCGTTGATAACCACGTTGTTGATACGAGCCTGTGGACCTTCCATCATGCGCATTTCCAGGCTGATGGAATCGCCTTCGATTTCTTTTTCGATTGGCACAAGCTGATAGAAGAGATAGCCCTTGTCCATATAGAGGTTTGCAACGGCATCTTCGTCCTCATTGAGGCGTTTGCGCATCTGTTTTTGGTTATAAACATCTCCGGGTTTCATTCCCAGGAAATCGTCGAGCACTTCTTCGGGATATATGGTGTTGCCCACCCAGGTAATGTCTTTGATAAAGTACTTGTTGCCTTCGTCAAGTTTGAGATGCACATCGACAGTGTTCTCGCTATATGTCGAAACGCTGTCCGAGACAATGCGTGCATCGCGGTAGCCTTTTTCGTTATATTTTTCAAGAATTCGATTCAAGTCGTCCTGATAGTCCGATTCCACAAATTTCTTTTGGCTGAAGAGCTTGAGAATGTCGCCCTTCTCGTTGGTTTTCTTCATGGCGCGTTTTATTGCGCGGTCGGAGAGCACCTCGTTGCCGTCGATATAAATTTTGTGAACCTTGATTTTAGAATGCTTGTCGATATTGATATCTACAATTGCCTCGTTCTCGTTCGAAAGGTCTTCTTTGAGCTGGATGTTGACAGTAGCGTTCTTGAAACCTTTGTCGGCGTAGTACTTTTCGATAATAGCCTCAGCACGGTTGACTATGTTCTGGGTAATCTGATTGCCCTTGACGAGCTGCAGACGCTCCTGAAGATCTTTGATTTCGCCTTTCTTAGCACCATTATAGTTAACGGCCGAAATACGGGGCTGCGTGCGGAGCACAATTTTGAGCCAAGCTTTGTCGCCAACAGTTTTTTCGAGCACAATCTGAGCCTGGGCAAACAAAGTTTGGCGCATAAGACGCTTCACGGCATTGGTAATATCGTCGCCGGGAATAGTGAGCTTTTCGCCCACTTTAAGACCGGCATAACCGAGAATGAGAAAATCGTCGTAGTTGGGCGCACCCTCGATAGAAATACCGGCAATCTCGTATGTTTTCGGCATAGCCGAATAAATCACTTTGGGATTGTAGATGGTATCGTTGGCAGTCTGAGCCATCAGTTCTTGCGAAGAATAGGCGGCGAGCAACAGCAACGGTGGGAGCAAAAGTATTTTAGAACGCATAATGTGTTATAAATCTGTCTATAGAACGAAGGTCAGGCCTTGGAATCCTCGGCCGTATTTGTGGCTTGGACTTGTTCGCCGGTTAGACCGAAACGGCGTTGGCGGTTGCCAAACGAAGCAACATCGCGCCGGAATTCTTCGCGGCTGTAGTCGGGCCAGTATGTTGTGGTAAAAATAAGTTCGGAATAAGCAATTTGATAGAGCAGGAAATTGCTCACTCGCATGTCGCCGCCTGTTCGGATGAGCAGGTCGGGATCGGGCATATCGGCAGTTGAGAGGTTGGCAGCGAACAATTCATCGTCGATGTCGGCAGGCGCAATCTTGCCTTCGGCGGCATCCGCAGCCAAGCGGCGTGCCGCACGGATAATTTCCCAGCGAGCCGAATAGCTCAATGCAAGCACAAGAGTCAGGCCGTCGCAGTGCGAGGTTTGCTCCATGCATTTGCGCAGACGTTCGGCAGCAAATTCGGGCATACGACCCAAATCGCCTATGGAGGTAAGCCGCACATTGTTCTTGATCAAGTCGGGGGTCTCACGTTCAATAGCAGTGACTATGAGGTGCATCAAGGCATCGACTTCTTCTTTCGGACGGTTCCAGTTCTCGGTTGAGAAAGTATAGAGGGTGAGAAAGCGCAGCCCCATAGCCGAGGCTTCCTCGGTGATTCGTCGCACGGTGGCTACTCCCTCGACGTGTCCTGCCGAACGGTCGAGGCCCCGAGCCTGGGCCCAGCGGCCGTTGCCATCCATGATAATAGCAACGTGGGCCGGTATTCCCTGAGGTGTCGTTGTTTTATCGCTCATGCTTCAATCAACGTAATGGCAGGTTTCGCAACGCTCGCCAAATTCATAGCTTATGCCAATGGTGAGGCGCGAATACCAGTCGGTATTTTTATAGAATTTGATTTTAATCATATTTACATCGGCCAGTTCTTTGCTGTCGAAATGGTCGTTGAAAGCTTTGGTCATGGTCCATTCCACGCCCAGGTTCAGACGCGGACGAAGCTTGAATTTAAGCCCCATACCCATTGGAACCGTTGGTGCGACATAGGTATTGCCGCCTGTGGATGCCATGGCAATGCCCACGCCCAGCGTAATATAAGGAGTCCATCGGCGAAGCCTTTTATAGGTCTCGCCAATGCCGTAGGCAAAGAAATTGAATTCGCCACGCACGCTGAGTTCGTATACCTGCGATTTGAAATCGAGAATCTGACCGCCGGGGAGGACGTTACCCTTTCCCTCGGTTGTGCCGCTGAGGCTAAGCGTGGAAAGCACTCCGTGCACGGCCCAACGTGAATCACCAATATAACGCATGTCGGCATGGGCTTCGAAGCCTGTCTTTTTGAAAGGATTCGAGCGGTTTGCATCGCCGAGATAACCGCTAATCCCCAAACCGGCACCAATATCAAACTTATATTTTGCTTCTTGAGCATTCGTTATTGGCGCAAAAAGCATGGCAAGCACAACGACAAGTGTCGATGTGCCAAAAATGCGCATTTTTTTGCCCGATAACATCATTATTGTTCTGCTGTTAGATGATTGGTTTGAACATCAGCCGGTTGATAGTTCCGCGCCAGATGGTGTCAGAGCATTTGCCACCATTAATTTTACCGCCATAGAGGTAGATGAACGGGCACTCCCATTCTGCAACAGGGCGTGTTGCCCGCGAAGCCGTTGCGAAAGGAAGTTCGAACATAGCATTTGCCGGAATACGATAGGAGGGAAGGTACTCGCGCCAGTCATTACAGCTTCGGGCGGCATAGAATGTCGTTGTATCAATATATGCCTGACTGCCGTGGAGCGATGGGATGTAGTCGGGAAGCTGGATATATTCTCCGCCTTTGTCCCATGTCATGCCATAGTCATATGAAATGTAGACGGTGCGGTTTGCTTCGTCTCGGCCGGTGCCTCCGAAAGCCAACAGTACCTCATATTGTGTTGCCACCAGCGATGGACTGACAGTGAAGGAATAGAACGGCACAAGTGTCATGCCGGCTATAGCATCAGGCAGAGGTTTCACCGAAATATTGTTCCACGAGCTGCCATCGTAGGCCCATGTGGCGTTCGACTGGGTGCCGTTGGACTTCTCGCCACCGACGAAGACGGTCATGATGTTCTGCGCCATGGGGAATGTAAAGTCCCAGGTCTGTGATGTTTCGGCAACAGGCATATCATCGGGCACGAGTTGTTCCGAGGCCTCTGCAGGGTAATAAGCAAGGTAGTATGAAGAGTTTTTCACGCTGTTGCCAAGCAATTTGGAGCCATAAGCCCCATAGATATAGGCCATTTCCGTGCCTGTATCGCTCCATGTCAGGCCTTTATCGGTAGAAATGAAGAGTTTACCGTTTTCCTGCGCTTGGCCTCCGGCTATGATAAAAAGAGCTTCGTTGTTTGCCGAAAAAGTTTCTATACGAGCATTTTCGGGCAGAGCCGGAGTAGCGTTGTTCCACGCCTCCGTTCCATTGGCCTTGCTGGCAAGGTCATAAGCTTGTCCGTCGGTTGTCATACAGTAGACCGTGTTGTCGAGGCTCACAGTTTTCTGCATGCTCACATTGTCCAATGTGGAAGGTAGCGGACGAACTGCCGTCTGATTCCAAACGAGAGAATCGCTTTTTTCTTTATGAACAAGGACCTCTATGGAGTATTGGGCAGATGTTGTTCCGCTAAAAGAGTTGAGGGTGAGGATGACCGGACCGTGAGAGAAATCGATGCTGTCGGTGGAATTTTCGAGATAGTTATATGTGGTGTCCGTACCGTTTGCACGTGTCACTTTAAGTTCGGCCTTCGACACTGTCTGCATCATCGTTATTTTTGGGATAAGCCGGTCAATTTTGGTGCCATATGGCAACGAATCGGCATTAAAAATACGACCACGGCCAAGGTCTATGGAAAAAAACACCGAATCAAGGTGCACAAGCACGCTGTCATCTTCGGCGAGGCTGAACGACTGCACAGCAACGTTCTGATATACTGTCTCCGGAACCGTATAGTCGGAGTTACATCCTACGAATGTCGATGCGGCAAGCAGAGCCGCAAGGCTAATGCCAGTTAGTTTCTTCATTAGTTCTTACGATATTTCAAGATGCAAAATTAACATTTTAGGGCCAACGACACAAACTTGGGATGTTAAAACATCCCTTTTGCGGCGCATTTATATGTTTTTAACTTGACTGAGATTGATGTGCGAATAAAGATTAACGGCCACAAGGGCACAGCGGAGCCGTTGTAGAGCCATTGTCGCCAAGCTTTTGCGGCGAGGTCTCCACATATATTTCATCGAAAAGGCCTGCATCGATGAACTGTTGCAGGACAGAAGCTCCGCCTTCGACAAGAACCGATGTGATGCCGTGCTCGGAATATAGTTTTTCCAACAATCTCTGCAAAGGCATATCGTCGGTAATATGGACGAACGAAGCTGCCGGAAAGCAGAGGTCGCTGTCGGCGAGAAGCTTTTGGCGGTCGAGAACCACCGGCAGGGGATTGCGTCCCTCTACGTGGCGGACATTGAGGGCTGGTTTGTCGCAGAGCACAGTACATGCGCCGACAAGTATGGCATCGTGGCAGGCACGGCGAGAATGGACAAGGACTGCGTTGGCAGCTGTCGAGAATTTATGTTTGTGCTCTCTGCTACTTGCCATAAATCCATCGGCCGACTGCGCCCATTTCAGTGTCACAAAGGGACGCCGAAGGGTTTGGGCTGTCATAAATGTTTTGTTGAGGGCTATGCTCTCGCGGGCCAGCACCCCCTGACGCACCTCTATACCAGCCTGTTGCAACATGGCAATGCCACGGCCCGATACTTTTGGATTTGGGTCGCCGGCACCCACAACCACATGCCCTACCCTGCTATCCACCAATAATTTGGCACATGGCGGTGTTTTGCCCCAATGCGAGCAAGGTTCGAGCGTGACGTACATTGTGCATTCCGGCAACAAGGCCATGTCGGTTTTGCCTATTGAATTGATAGCGTTCACTTCGGCATGCGGGCCGCCGTAATGGCGATGCCATCCTTCGCCGATTATACGACCGCCGGGAGCCACCACCACCGCACCAACCATCGGGTTGGGCGACACATGGCCACGCCCGTTTGCGGCGAGCTGCAGTGCCCGCCGCATATAGCGTTCATCGTCAAGAATTTCCACGGGGCAGGAGTTCAAAGTTTTCGACAAACACTTCAGTAATGGTGTGCTTAATGGCGTTCCGGTCCTCCCACGAACGAGTGCGCAACTTTCCCTCCACAAGCAGACGCGAGCCTTTGCGGATATATTTTTCGGCATAGTCGGCGGCTTTGCCCCACATCACAATGTTGTGCCACTCGGTGAGTTCGGGTAGTTCAACTTCGTTGCCGTTGGCATCCTTGCCGCGCCGGCGTTCGTTGGTGGCAAGTGAAAATTCGGCAACAGGTGTTGTTTCGACCATCCGCATGCGGGGATCGCGACCTACATTGCCAAGGAGTATTACTTTGTTCATAATTCGAATTATTGCAGAAATGACGGGGCCCACAGATAAAGGCCGAGGCTTATGCCAACATTAAATTTGGAGCGCGACGATGCATAGTTTGCATAGGCGCAGATGTTGCCGAATGGCATTCCCAACACCAGGTCGAATTCGCCGAAAAAATGCGCGGAGCCGAACCAGCGCCCATATCGTGCAGCACCGCCGGTGGTTTCAACTATGCTCCGCACAGGGACAAAGGCATTCAGATTGAAACGTGCCGACAAAGTTGAATTATATTTGTAGACTGGCACAAGACCTACGGCCACAAAACTGTTTGCCCTCATCTTTGGGTCGAACACATTGCCGGCAGCCGGCGTGGGACAGTACGACGGCGCAAGGCTCACCGAGGCATAGTAGTCGTCGAGCAACTCGCGCGAACTAATCACCGCCTGCCCCTCGACACCCAACGACCACGAGCTGCCAAGATTCAGGTAATCACGCTCTCGCCAAGAGAACTGCGCCCAATATTCATTGGAGCGGACATTCTGCTCGTTTTCCGCCTTCAAAGCCGAAAAAAGATGTGCCGAACCTCCGACAAAGGCCAGCGTGGCCTTGCGCTCGTAGCCCGAAGTGGGATAATTGATGTTATCAATGGTCGATGCGCTGACTCCGGCATATACCTGGCCTATATTCAAGCCCACATGGTCGCGCCCGGCCTTGTAGCTCTCAGGATTATCGTTGTGGAAAAAAGAATTATAGAGCCTGCCGAAGCCTGCGCCAATCTGCCCCATATAGCAGCGGCCCAAGGCCATGTCCCACGACAGTTTACCGTAATATTCATAATCAATGACAAACGAAGGTTCGGCTTCGCGGAAAAAGAACTTTTCGTTTTGGAAATAACGGTTTCGCGATACGACAGCCTGTAGACGAAGAGCCGAAGGAAGGCTGCCGGAAAAATTAATGGAGCCGTCGAAGCGTCCTGCCATATAGCTCTGCCCCACCCATGCTTCGAGGCCCGCATTGGCAGAACGGAAGCTCAGCGAGGAGTAACGCGTGCTTAGATAGAGATAGCTGTTGTTCGACGAAGTGACGAAAGCTCCGGCCCCCACCTCGTAGTTGCTTTTCACCTGAGTGGAAAGCTTAAGTTTATAGGTGCGCGTGGTGTCGTTGTAGGCCTCGGCGCGGGGGCGAAGGTAGGTGAGTTTGTCCGATGCCACAGCGCGATAGAAAGCCAGCTTGGCCCTGTCTATGCTCACCACTGTGTCACTTTTGTGTTTGGAATAGAAGAGCTGGCGAATGTAGTTGTCCTGCGAGGGAGTGCCTCCTTGCACCTCCACACTTGAAAAATTCATGGCCGGAACCGACGATTTGAACACAGCTCTTCGCAGCTCGCGAGCTTCTCGGGGCATACGTCCGGGGATTCGGGCTTTGATGCTGTCCATCATCGACATGGCTTCGTCATAGCCGCGTTGGTATATTTGCCGAGCTTTGTCAAAATCGAGCAGCCCGAAGTCAGAAACATTGACGCGCATCTTTATGCCCTCTGATGCAGGAAGCTCATAGCTTTGCGTGTCGGAAACAAGGAAATCGAGCTGGTCGAGATAGCTGTTAGGGAGACCCGAGCTGCCCGACGAGACGTCAACACCGAGCATAATGCCGGGAGCGAAGTCGGCCTTCATAACGTCCACGGGGAAGTTGTCGACAATACCGCCGTCGTAGAGTATCTGCTTATTGATTTCAACAGCCTGGAATACGAGCGGAAAGCTCATTGATGCACGTATGGCATCGGGCAGATAGCCATTGGCAAAAACATGTTTCTTTTTCTGGCTCATATTCGAAGCCACACAACGGAAAGGCACAAACAATTTGTTGAAGTCGCCACCGCACGGCCCTTGATAGGGACCGAAAATTTCCAAAAAACCAAACGACATTGGCGTTGGATTGATAAACGACTGAGGATTGAAAATGTTTTTGTCGGGCTTTTTGTTGCCGCCATGCACAGGAATTGTAATCATCTTTGGCGACGGCGCCTCCGAGGCAAAATAATATGTGAAAGCGGGATCGATGCGCCCTGTCGACATACATGCGAAATATGGGCTTGTGATAAGCTCCATCATTTCCTCCGGCGTATATCCACAGGCATAGAGACCACCAACTATGGCACCCATCGACGTACCGGCAACATAATCTATGGGTATGTCGTTTTCTTCGAGGGCTTTAATCACACCTATATGCGCAATTCCTTTGGCCCCCCCGCCACTCAACACAAGCCCGACGGAATTGTTGGCCGGTGCAGCAGCAGCCACGCCGGCAGTCAAGGCTATTGCCATGAGGAAATTGCGTATTTTCCCAGCCATGCTCACTGAATAAAGCTGTCTTTAAAACCAAGGAAATAGAGCACTCCGTCGAGCCCTATGGTTGAAATCGACTGGCGTGCTGTTTGCTTCACCTTTGGTTTGGCATGAAAGGCAATACCCAGGCCGGCGGTGGCAAGCATCGGAAGGTCGTTTGCACCGTCGCCCACAGCTATGGTCTGGGCAATGTCGATGTTCTCCACCTGAGCAATGATTCGCAGCAGTTCGGCTTTGCGTTTGCCATCGACAATATCGCCGACATAGCGGCCGGTGAGCTTGCCGTCGACAATCTCAAGTTCGTTGGCATAGACATAGTCAAAACCAAAACGGCGGCGCAAATAGTTGCCGAAATAGGTGAAACCGCCCGAAAGAATGGCAGTCTTGTATCCGGCTCGTTTGAGCACCTGCATCATTCTCTCCACACCCTCGGTTATGGGCAGATTCTCGGCAATTTCTTTCATCACGCTCTCGTCCAAACCTTTAAGCAGGGCTACTCGGCGTGTAAAACTTTCACAGAAGTCGATTTCGCCTCGCATGGCCGACTCGGTGATGGCTCTCACTTGTTTCCCCACGCCTGCACGGTCGGCAAGCTCGTCGATAACTTCTGTTTCGATCAGCGTGGAATCCATGTCGAAGCATATCAGGCGGCGTGTACGACGGAACACGTTGTCTTCCTGCAGCGATATATCGAACTCCTCCGATTGAGAAATAGCCATGAAACGTTTACGCATGGCGTTGATATCAATCGGATTGCCACGCACCGAAAATTCGACACACGATTTAGACTGAGGCTCTTCATTCTCGCTCAGTGGCATGCGACCGGTAAGACGACGTATACTGTCGATATTAAGTTCCTGCTGCGCAATCTCTTCCGATACCAAAGCTATGTGACGGGCCGTGAGCTGACGACCAAGGATGGTGATAATCCAGCGGCTTTTGCCTTGACGGCCAACCCATTGCTCGTAATTTTCAATGGAGATTGGTGTGAAGCGTATCGTAACGCCAAGTTCGTACGACTTGAAGAGCAAGTCCTTCATAATCTCACCCGAGCGTGTTGAGTCGGTCTTGAACAGTATGCCGAGCGACAGCAGATGATGGATGTCGGCCTGTCCTATGTCTAATATCTTAGCCTCGTAACGTGCAAGTATTTCGGTGAGTTGGGCAGTTACGCCCGGACGGTCATCGCCCGATATAGTGATCAGAATCAGTTCTATCTCGTTCATTTTTGTCTTGGTTTGCGATTTAGTACTACAAAAGTAATACTTTTTTCCCAAACAAATGTCACAACCATGCACAATAGAAAACCACCTCAAGGTTGAATACCTTACCGAAAGCTCCCACCTCCTATTCGTCGATGGAATAGTTCAGGAAGTCGTTCATTGGTTTGAGAAGGGCAAAGATGCGGGCGGCCTCGGCATGCCAGTCGGAACGATGGAAAAACGAAGGCTGGAGTTCATGGCAACGGCCATACTCGGTGAGACGCAACAAATCGATGTCGGGATGGTCGCGGTCGTAGCCTTTGGGGGCTGTTTTGAGCTTTCGTCCCCACCATGTGGGATAAGCTTCGAGGACTTCTTTGTTCTCGACCAATGGACGAAATTCCTCGATGTTGTCCACTATTGCGCGACGGAGCTTTTTTAGCACTGCCGGTTCCGGGCTCCACAAACCACCATAGAGTGCTGTTTCGTCGACACCGACGTGAAAATAATAACAAGCCTTGTCGTAGTGGCGACCCATGGGCGAAATCAAGGCCGAGAAGTAGGTTTTGAAAGGTGTCTTATCAAGCGAAAAACGAGTGTCGCGATATATGCGGTAGAGGCATTGCTTGGCCTCGACATGGCGCAGCGAAGGTTCATATACCGCCAGTTCGTTGATAAGTTTCTGGACATCAACAATCCACTGCGCGCGCAGGCGGTCGTATTCTGCACGATTGGCGGCAAACCATTCGCGATTGTTATTCTCCGAAAGGCGGTGGAGAAAGTCATAGAGTTCGTCCATCACTTCACGTCCTCCCAATCGATGTCGGTAATCTGGCTTTCCTCTCTGAAAGTCACATTTTTTGCATTGTCGGCAGCACGCTGCTCAGCCGAGACAGATATTTCTTCGAAAGCCACATATTCGCCGGTGTCACGGCTGATTTTTTTTGATTTTTGCCGTGGCTTGGGCCCTGAGCCATAGCTGTCTTGAGCTTTTTGGCCTTGACGGCGATAATATTCGGCAGGATCTGCCATGAATTGTCGCACCTTGCGCACGTTGCTCCACAGCTGCCACCCTGCTTTGAGCAACGGCCACAGAATTACCAGCAAAAGGATTAACAAAAAGAATCCAAACATAAAGACAAATGTTTTTAGAGATAGAAGATTGTAGAAATAAACGAAGGTGCTCAGATGCGGTTGCGCTTCATCAGCGAAAGCAGGAAATATAGCAATATTGTCCACATCAGGCCCGACAGCCCATAGAAGGCTGTGAAAACGATGGCCGCAACAACGATGACGTAGCGGCAGAAGTTCTCGGCAAAATCAAGGTTTTTGAATTTGAGTGAGAACATTTTGAAATTACCAACCATAGCAAGCGACACGAGCACAATCAGCGGCACCACCACACCCCATCCGGGATAGTAGTAGGTCTGAATCCAGCCGTAGGCACCAATCCAAAAAATGGCATTTGCAGGTATGGGAAGTCCTTTGAAATAGGTTGTCTGTTCGGTGTCGACATTGAATTTGGCAAGTCTCAACGCACCGCAAGCCGGGATAAGCAACGTGGCAAAACAAATCCACAGCGGGGAGCCTCCGGCCAACATGGTGTTGAGCATGAGCATGCCGGGAGCAACGCCAAAGCTCACCAGGTCGGACAAAGAATCCAGATCGCCGCCCAGGGGCGAGAACGCTTTGAGCATGCGCGCCGAGAATCCGTCGAGAAAGTCGAACAGAGCAGCGGCGGCGATGGCAATCAGGCACCAGGTGCCACCATTGAAATTACCAAAATAAACATCGAGGTTGAATGCCATGTAAATGGCCACGCAGCCCGACACAAGGTTGAGCAGCGTAATTGTATTTGGGATGTATGCAGTTATGCTTTTAGGCATTGTTCTGAGGATTCAGGCGACCCACCACCGTTATACCACCGGTGGTTTTATCTCCGATTTTGACATTAATTGTTGTTCCCAATGGCAGGAAGAGGTCGATGCGCGAACCAAACTTGATGAAGCCCATGTGGTCTTCTATGTTTGCTTCCTCACCGGGACGAGCATAAGTGACGATGCGCCGAGCCATAGCTCCGGCAATCTGACGCATGAGCACCTGCTGCCCGGCAGAAGTGCGGATAACAACAGTCGAACGCTCGTTCTCCGTACTCGATTTGGGCAGATATGCAGCCATAAAACGACCATGGTGATGCTTGATATATTCCACTTCGCCATCGACAGGGAACCAGTTTGCGTGCACGTTGAGAATGCTCATGAACACCGACAGCTGTATACAGCGACATTTGAGGTATTCAGGCTCGTAGACCTCTTCGAGGGCTACCACAGTGCCATCGGCAGAACTTACGACAACATTTTTGCGGTCGCCCTGAAAGATTCGTCGAGGAGAGCGGAAGAAATTAAGGGCGAGCAAAAACAATACGCCACTGACCGCTGTCGAAACTATGGCCCAAACAATAGGACGGACCCAAACCCACAGCGGAGCATTGATAACCAGCAGAATTGCGGCAATTATTACCAGCAAGCCGGTACCTTCGTGATGTATTTTTACTCTCATAGTCATTTAGTGTGCTACTACAATTGGCAAAATTAGCTATTTTTTTTGGAATAGTCTGCCAATTATCGTAGTTTTTTTGTCGGGTTTTCATAAACCTATGGAAAGATGCCTCCATAAAGCATTGGGAATCATCCGCCACAAGGCCGTAACCACAGCCCAACGCGAATCGATGACGGCCACTCTACGCCCGGCAACCACAGCACATTCGAGCCGTGGGGCCACATAGTCGATGCTCATCTCCATGGGGTATTTCTTTGTGCCGTCGAGCAGCGGGGTGTCGACAAAGCCGGGACGGATGTCTGTAACGGCCACGTTGACATGCTGTATATGAGCCAGCTGGTCTAATGCTTGCAGATAGGCCCATTGGTAGCGCTTCGAAGCGCTATACGTTGCCGATATTCCTATGCCCTTTGTGCCGGCAATGGATGTAATGGCGGCAATATGCCCCCGGTGCAGATTAGCCGTGGATTTGTAGTATTTGTATGCCGCGTTTATAATTCTTGTAAATCCAAGTACGTTGGTCCTGACTGTCTCATCGTCGCGTGACGGTTCGAGGTCGGGATTTCGCCAGCCACAGCCCGCGGCATAGAGCATATAGTCCATGCCATCGACGAGCTCTATCAGTTTGTAGAACTTGTCCACGGCATCGTCTGCTGTCACATCGATGCAAAGGTACTCTACCCTGTCGGGATATAGTTCTTTGATAGCTTTGAGGGGTTCTTCGCGGCGGGCTGCAATGCCCACGCGCCATCCAAGGCGTGCAAAATCTGTAGCCACACGCATGCCTATGCCGGACGATGCGCCAATAATGATGATTTTTTTCATTGGTTTTCGACGTGTTGTTCCGCCGGGAGTGTTTCAGAGCCTTCGGCGGATGTTTCAATATCAACGTCTGCAGCGGCTTTCTTGTTCAGATGATTGAGCGGTATGGTGTAGACAATCGAGAAACTGGCCCCGATGTTGGAATTGCGGCTTCCATAGCCGGGTATATACCATGGATTTCCATATTTCATATTTCCATGCTTGAGGGCAGCCTTGAAATGGAAAGCCCATCCGGCCGATATCGGCCCCCATAGCTTGACGCGCAGACCGGCTACTATCTCAACCCATCCGGCCGTGGTACGCTGTCGGGGAATATTGAATTTGGCCTGCTCTCCCCAGTATGGCGAATCGATGGTCACATTCTCTATAGTATAGCTGAAAGGCGAGAAGCCATAGCGCAAGCCGGCCGAAAAGCTGTAGTCGGGATTGGAGTTGAACAGAAAATTGTAGTCGGCTCCAATGCGGAAATATACGCTGACCGGAGTGCGGTAGGTGAAGTTCCCGTCCTTGGGCTTGTTGCTGGCCATGCCGAGCCCCACCTCGAAACGAGGACGGTAGCGGTTGTGAAGCGAGAGTTCGACCCAGGCCTCGGCCAGGCCGTAATGTTGACCGAAAGCCCTCATAAGAGGATCCCACACATTGAGGCCCACCGACATGGCATGCCATAGCGGAAACTCCATCTTGGGAATGTGCATTTGTGCCGTTGAATCAATCCATTCGTCGCCGGTAATAGAATCGACATAGACAGTGAATCCGTTTTTGTTCACATAATGCTTGTCGGCGGCTGCGCGTCGCTTGGCATTGATACGCGAGGTGTCGTTGGCAGTCTCGTTGATGGCCACAGTTTGTGTGGCCGATGTTTCTACCGGCGACACACGCCTCCGCGGAGGTGTGGCGGCAGTGGCGGCAAACACAGCCAGCAGCGCAATAATGATTATTCGTCCTTTCATTCGGTGTCGGTTTCCGGTTCGTCGGCCGTGCGGAAATAGATTTGGATGCGCACACGGTCGACATTGGTAATGAGCGAATCGATGACAATCACCGAATCAATCAGGTGCGTGGTAGTGCGACATTCAGTGATTAAATAGCGAAAGATGGCCCCGCACTCGTCCGATGCAAAATAGGGCTGCGATTCATAGCCGAAAGCAACGGTGTCGTTAAGCGACGGATGATCCAGCCCCTCGGCCTTGTAGGCAAAGCACCATGCAGTGGTGTTTGCAGTTGAACGCATGGGCAGATATATGGTGCTCACCGCTTCGCCCGAATCGACAAGCAAAGAATCGCCCGGGGCACCTATGCCGTGGATTTTGAGCATGTTGAGCGTTATGGCATTCTTTGTGGCAGAAGACAGAAACTCAGCCTTAGGCAAGGAGTTCTTGTTGTCGAGACAGCCATCGTTGCTGCATGAGCCCAACACAGCCAACAAAGCACCGACAAGGCAAACTATGACAAGCAGCTTTTTCAAGGCCGCAAAATTATATCGTTCAACTCTTTGCGTTTTTTCTCCGGCATGGTCGTCTCAGCCGGATACCCCATGGGGAGAATGACAACAGGCAGCACCCCATCCTCGAAAGCAATACCTTTACCGAGCGCGGCTGGGTCGAAATTGCACACCCAGCAAGTGCCAAGGCCTGCTCCGGTTGCTGCAAGACAGATGTGCTCGGTGAGTATGGCAACATCGATATCAACGTGGTTTTTGCCATCGAAACTGCGCACCCAGGCTTCGGCAGGAACGCCGCACACTATGACATAATATGGAGCTTCGCCAATCCATTCGCGGCTATAGGAAGCTTTGACAGCAGCGCGTGCGGCAATGTCGTCGGGACCGACAATCATCATGCGCCAAGGCTGGCGGTTGCATGCCGAAGGTGCGAGGGCTGCAAGGCCCAGAATACTGTCCACAATGCTGCGGGCCGGAATATCAGTGCTATAATGTCGGCACGAATAACGTTCGTGCGAAAGAGCTGAAAATTTATTTTCTGTCATAACGTATTTTTTTCAATGTCGATGCGCGATGCTATTTCATATTCGTTACGTTTTTGGGAATTGCGCACCACAAGTTCGCCGATAAAACCGGCAAGAAAGAGCTGCGATCCCAGAAGCATGAGCACCAGAGATATGTAGAAATATGGAGAATCGGTGACAAGGATATAGTGCGAGCCATGATGCATGGCATAGAGTTTGGCAACACCCACCACAATAACAGCCACAAATCCCAGGAAGAACATCAAGCTGCCAAGAAGACCGAAGAAGTGCATCGGCTTTTTGCCAAACTTGCCAGTGAACCACAGTGTGAGCAAGTCGAGATAACCGTTGACAAATCGGTCGAGGCCAAATTTGGTGTGGCCATATTTGCGAGGATGGTGCTGCACCACTTTTTCACCTATGCGGTGGAAGCCGGCAAGCTTGGCAAGATAGGGAATGTAGCGGTGCATGTCGCCGTAAATTTCGATGTGCTTCACCACCTCGCTACGATATGCCTTGAGGCCGCAGTTGAAATCGTGGAGGTTGCGGATTCCGCTCACACGTCGCGCCGTGGCGTTAAAAAGCTTGGTGGGTATGGTTTTCGACAGAGGGTCGTAGCGTTTCTTCTTGTAGCCCGACACAAGGTCGTAGCCCTCCTCGGTAATCATGCGGTAAAGTTCTGGAATCTCGTCGGGGCTGTCCTGGAGGTCGGCATCCATGGTGATTACCACTCGGCCCTGAGCAATGCCAAAGCCGGTATTGAGTGCCGGCGACTTGCCATAGTTGCGACGGAAGGAGACACCTCGCACGTGAAGTGGGTCTTTCCTGGCAAGCTGGCCTACAACGGCCCACGACTTGTCGGTGGAGCCGTCGTCGACAAAAATCACTTCGTAATCCAGACCCATGCCATCAATCACACGGCATATCCAGCTGTGCAGTTCGGGCAGCGATTCTTCTTCGTTATAAAGAGGTATTACAACAGATATATCCATTTACGATTTTGCTTGGGGTGGCACGGCACAACGGTGTCGCGAACGGAGCACAAGAGTATCGAACAGAGCTATTGCCGTGCCCACAATGATGTTAAACGAAATTATGTTTGCCGCCACATCGGAAGCACCAGGCAGAGAGCCATGGCTGCGTATGTTCTGCAAAGTGGCAGCCCATTGGTCGCCCTCGGGTGTCCCCATGGCTGCAAAGGTGTCGATGGTTTGCTGGTATTGGTGGGCGATGAAGTCGGGAAACGCAAATTTAAGAAGCAAATAGGCCACAACGGCCGGTAAAAGACTGCCGAGGAAGAACGAAGCAATGCCTTCGGCCCAGACTTCGACAAAACTCATCGAGCAGCCACAGCCCAGATAACTGCGACGCATCAAACGGTAGAGGACAACGGGCATTGCCAGGCTACCGGCCCACAGAAACAGCGACAGCATTGGATAGACCGTGGCTCCCCCTGCCAGAATCAAGAGCACGCATATGGATATACTGATTACAAGGCCGTTCTCGGCGGCACGGGCACTGATGGGACGAGGGGGTGGACAAGGAACTTGCGGTTGCATGGGCTATATTTTTGTGCAAATTTATAAAATTTCCTCGAATTATCGACCCTTGTAGCTCCATAATTGTTATATTTGCATCATCATTATTAGCTGACAACAAACATAACATCTAAAGATAGGGCATAAAACGACATGAAAGGGAAGAATCTTTTTCTGATGGGCTTGCTTGGAATCGCCTTGGGTTTAATTTTGGTCATATTCCGCAACTCGCTGGCTGACGGCGGTGTTGTGCTTACAGCCGGTATAATTTTTGTCATTGCCGGGCTCCTGAACATGAGTGTTTTCTTAGGTTCGCGCGACAAGCAAGGGCGAGCACGGATGGGTGCGTTCGGCACTGCTTTCGGATGGGTGGCAAGCGCGGCAGCCGTCATCCTTGGCCTCGCCATGCTCATCTTCAGCAAGGCTTTCACAGCTCTGATTGGGTTCATGTTTGCCGTGCTCATACTCTTTGCAGCACTTTTCCAGATGGGCTTACTTATTTTCGGCTCCAAGCCTCACAAACTCAACAATTGGTTTTTTGTGGTACCCACCATTCTCGTCGGAGGTGCGGTATATATTTTCCTACTCAAGCCCGACACCGGCGGCGAACACGTTATCATGTGGGTAACAGGGTGCGCATTCATTCTTTTTGGAGCTGCCACATTGCTGGAAGGTCTTATTATCGGCCGATTAAATCGCGAGGCACGCAATGCTAAAGCAAACGATTCGAAGCCGGCCAAGGATATTACAGTAGCGTCAGCGGAAGCCGCAAAGCCAACCTATCAGCAGCCTGAAGCCGAAGAGCCTGCCGACAAAACAAAGTGAGAGTTACAACAACAAGGGCCGGAATCAGATTTCCGGCCCTTGTTGTTGTAACGATAAAAGTTAATCATTCAAGTTTCGCAAGCTTCACTTGAAGGTTCTGTTGCTAAAGCAACGGGTTATATAGCTTGCAGCGATGGGTTATGTTGCTAAGCAACAGGTTAATTTCTCCATAATTCTTAACCTGAGCCAAAGGCTCATAACCCTTTTAACCCCTTTAACCTAAGTTTTGCAAGCCTTAAAGCTTGTGAAACTTTAATTAATCACATTTTGGCACGAGCGATATATGAACCGTCGCGAGTGTCAACTTCCACATAGTCGCCTTCGTTAACGAAGATGGGCACACGGATTTCTGCTCCGGTTTCGAGGGTGGCGGGCTTGAGGGTGTTGGTGGCGGTATCGCCTTTGATGCCGGGCTCGCTATATGTGATTTTGAGAATGGTCTTTATGGGCATTTCGGCAAAGAGAACCGTTTCGGTCGAAGCATCGGAAACGACTTCTACAGTATCGCCTTCTTTCATAAAGGCGGCGCCGGAGACGAGTTCCTTCTTGATGGGAATTTGTTCGAAGGTTTCGTTGTTCATAAAGATGTCGTCGTCACCGTCAGTGTAGAGATACTGATAGGGGCGGCGTTCTACGCGCACGTCTTCGAGCTTTTCGCCAATGTTGAATCGACGTTCAAGCACGCGGCCGTCGACCACGTCTTTCAGTTTGGTGCGCATAAAAGTGTTGCCCTTTCCGGGCTTAACGTGGAGAAACTCCACGCAGAAGTACAGACGGCCATCCATGCGGATGCAGGTGCCGTTTTTGATGTCTTGTGCGTTTATCATTTTGTTGAGTTGTATATTCCGACTGCAAATTTAATAAAAAAATTTCAATCACAGTCCATTTGCACGGTGAAAAGCAAAGACAGCGGCAAAAAAAGCACCGACAGAAGCCTTTTGCGAGCCAAGGACAAAATAAGTGCAGATGCCACTGTTCATTGTTTACATTCACTTGCCCGTAGAGCGAAGAGGGTTTGGTGAGCGAAGAGCGGTGCGTTGTCGGGATGGAGAAGGAAGAGGAGCTGGCGAGCGAGGAGCTGTGGCTCTACCGCTTTTGCCGCTTCGGTTGGAAAAATGGCACCTGCGGCGGGACTGCTGCGCAAATCAAGCACTTGGTCGACATCTTTTTTATATGTCCGGCAAATATCTTGAACTATTGCCATCAGTGCGGAGCTGTCGGGATAGTAGCGCACGCCAAAACGCTGCGCTGCCTTGACGGCCTGCTGCCCGCCATTGGTGCACGAAAAACCGACATTGAAGCCTGCGCTTCGAAAAACTTGCAGAAAAGGCACGGCATCGAGAGCCTCATCGGCCAATACCAGCACAAGGCTCGACGGGAAGACAAGGTGCAGCCCGGGGGCCAGCGAGCCCGACGGACGACGGGATGCCGAGCGCGCAGAGGCAAGTTTGCCGCTATGGTATGCTTCCATTCTGCTTTCCAAATAATTATCTGCCATAGTAGTTTTTGATAACAAATTCAAGTTTCGCATGCTTCAACCGAAGCTTATACCGCTAAAACAATGGGTTATTAATTCAGAATAGTTTTACCCGAGCCGAGGCTCATAGCCCTTTAATCCTAACCAGCCTGAGCTTCCGCCAACCTTATGCTTGCGAAACTTTCATAAACAACACAAAATTACAAAAATTTTGGCGATTGAAAAAAAATGAGTATCTTTGCAAGTTGTAAAACATAGTTGTAAGGCATGCAAAATATCATAGAGCTGCTCAAATCATCTCTTGAAAAAGGCAATCATGACGATTTGACAGCGATTTGGAAAATATTGACACAGTCAGAGCGCCGTCGTATCATTGAAAGTCTTCGGATTTATACATTCAAAAAAAATCAGTTGATTTACGCCGAGGGCGAAGAGCCTGAATTTCTGTGGTGCCTCCTCAAAGGCAAGGTCAAAAAGACAAAAGAGGGGGTTGGCGGACGTGTGCAGATTCTGCGCCTCATCCGCCCGGTGCAATATTTCGGCTATCGAGCTTATTTTGCACGCGAACCCTACGTCAGCAGTGCCCTTGCCTTCGAGCCATCGACGCTGGGGGCTATACCACTGTCGCTGGTCGAAGAAATTATCCGCAACAACAATATTGTGGCATGGTTCTTCATCCACGAGCTGTCGCATCAGCTTGGAGGCTCCGACACACGCATTGTCAACCTTACGCAGAAACACATCCGCGGCCGCCTGGCCGAGGCGCTGATTGTTCTGCTCGACAACTATGGATTTGAAGACGACAACTGCACGTTGAAAATTTATATGTCGCGCGAGGACCTGGCGAACTTGTCGAATATGACAACGTCCAACGCCATCCGCACCTTGTCGACTTTTGTCAACGAAAAAGTGCTGATAGTCGACGGACGTCGAATCAAGATTATCAACGAGCACCAGCTGCGCAAAATCAGCAAGTTCGGATAATCATCGCATACCGGCAACAGCAAGCGGCCGACATGTTGCAAAATGTCGGCCGCTTGCTGTTTGCAATCATTCTTTTTCTCTATTGTATTGATCGCGGAACTGACGCGGTGTCATACCTGTAACAGCTTTGAACTGGCGATAGTAGCTCGAACGCGACGAAAAACCGGCTTTTTCGTAGAGAGTTTCCATCGACGATTCCGACGCTTCCGTTTTGATATATAGCTCAATCAAATAGTTCACTCTGTAACCGGCCAGCCAGTTGCTGAAATTCTGTCCCGACATGGTGTTGATGGCACGGCTGGTGACACTGCGGTTGAGCCCCGCAAGGCGGGAGAGGTTCTCGATATTGAATTCGGGATTAACAAACGGACGCTCTTTCTCCATGACATTAATAATACGCTGGTAGTGCTCGGCTGTGAGCCTTTCTGCATAATCTTCCGTCCTTGTTTCGTCGGTATTTTCAACCTCATGCCCAGGCAGCTGTGCCACAACACCATTAGCCGTCAGCATATGCTGCCACTGACGTTGGCGATCGAGAATGGCGGTGAAAAGCACGCGCAGTTTGCGTTTACGGTCGCGCCAGAAAAGCAGGCCCCACACGCACAGAGCCAAAAGGAGAACGACGACACCAATAAGGAAAAACACTCTCCATCGCGTGCGTTCGAGCTCTCGCTGCTGAAGCTCAATCTGATGGTTCTTTTCGGCAAGTCGGTACTGCGCGTTGTAGGCAGAGAACATCGACGCATTGCGGTAGTTGTAGAACTGTTCCTGCAGACTCATGAACATAGGCAGCAACATCAATGTTTTTTTTGTCGTCCCTTTTTCCGATATAATTCTTTTGAAGCCAATCAACAGCCTCAAAGCGCAGAAACGACGGGTAATCACACACCAAGTCCGTAGCCTCGTCATAGTACTTGTCGGCAAGGAGCTGATCGCCTGCATGTTCATAGGATTTTGCGATATTGAGGCAAACCATCTCATAGCCCGGAAAAACAGCACGCACCGGCCGATATTGCTCATAGATTGGCATCAGCACCTTGACTGCAGCCTGCGCCGAATCGAGAATTTCGCTATAGAGCCACCCTTTCTCGAACGCATATAGGTAACGGCCGTTGGCACTGTGGTCGAGCACTGTGCTGTCGCCGGCCATAAAGCGGTCGAGCTGTTGGAAAAGCGCCAGTGCCGAATCTGCCTTGTTCTCGTTGGTATAGCTTCCGGCACCGACAAGAAGCGCCTCAACAATATTCAACGTGTCGGTAGATTTTTTGAGAAGCTCCAGCATGCTGCGGCGATATTGGTCGGTGAGTTCCGTCATTCTCAATCCCGACACAATGTTGAGCATGCCCATCGTGCTCCGAAGTTCTATTTCGTTCTCCCCCATTTCATGTGCTTGTGAGTTCCCTTCGAGATTGGCTATTATAGCATCCTCGAGGCGTCCTTTAATCAAATATGCCCCCATCGCCCCGCGATAGCAGTTGATTTGCGCAATTCGCTGGGTATGCGACAGTTCCTCGGCCGGGAAGGCGAAAATGCGGTTGAAGCATGAAATCAATGTATCGGCCTTGTCGGTTTGTGTCTTGTTTTTATTGACAAAGCTTATCAAACTGTCAAATTCTCGGGCTTCGCTCTCCGAAAGGCCCGACTTATCGGTCGCCCCGTGGCACGACAGCATGACCAAGAGCATTATCACCCCCACCGGCAATATTTTGCCTAACATCTTCAATCTATTCCTATTAAGTGTCACGTTCACTTCTTATCAATTATCAACAACGATTTATAAAAAAATTGTGCCGATTGGTTATACGCTGCAAAGTTACAAACTTTTATCATTTCGCAAAGCACAAAACACAAATTGGGACAATAAAAACATACGATTCGGCACAACAGCCGGTGGAAGGCAATAAGAGCCTTCCACCGGCAATAGCGTGATAAATTTATCAGAAACGATATTTAACACCGAACTGGAACACACCCTGAGCCCCATAGCCCAGTTCGGCAAACATGCCCAGAGATCGGCTGATGTCGACCGAAGCCCCTACAGGAACAACCTGGAAAGCGCAATATGTTTTCGTATAATTGTCGTGTTCGTAGGGCTGCATATAGGAAAATTCCACGCCCAGGCCAAATTTGGCATAGAGAGTGACGTAGCTGTTGGTATAATAATGGTATCGACCGTTCATCATCACCGCATGATAGGCAACGTGGCTACATTCGGGTCCTCCCTTGGTGGTTGTCGAAGAGAAAGTGTACGACGGACCTACCCATATTTTGGGGGCAATTTTGAAATTTAGTCCGGCATTGAGGGCACCCCAAGCAGTGTTGACATGGTGCCAGCCATCGTGCATGTCGCTGCCGTCCATCTGGGTATAGGCCCCATAGGAGAGCGTAAGCTCGGCTTTCTGGGCCGAAGCACATAACATTGTCGATACGCCAAGAGCGAGGGATAAGAGAACTTTCTTAAACATAATGTCAGAATTTTTTAGTTAGACTTATGACATTGAAACAAGGGTAGCCGCCATGTTGTTCGGCCGCGAGCCTCAAAAAAGAGGCTCGAAAGCACAAAAAAAAGCCAAATTGAAGAAATTTTTCGCCAATTATTGTGGCATAAGCAAAAAACTATGTAAATTTGCACATTAGAAGCGGCAGTGGCCGCGAGCACACCCTGCGACACAACACAAACAAATCAATAATTTCATTCAACTAAACAATCATCTTATGTGGTTAACAAGCTCATCTATAGGAAGGAAGTTCGTGATGGCCATCACGGGCATTTGCCTTGTCCTATTCGTAACTTTTCACGTGTTGATGAACTCCGTGGCACTGCTGTGGCCCGCAGCCTATAACATGGTCTGCGAGTTCCTCGGGGCCAACTGGTATGCCCTCGTGGCATCGGCCGGCCTTGCGCTGCTCTTCATCATCCACATTATTTATGCCCTTTGGCTCACTATTCAGAACCGTAAGGCTCGCGGTAACGACCGCTATGCCATCAACGGCCATGCTCCCGGTGTGGAATGGTCGTCGAAAAACATGCTCGTGCTGGGCATCGTTGTTCTGGCATTCCTCTTCGTTCACCTGATTCAATTCTGGGCAAAAATGCAGCTTCAGGAGCTTATCAGCCACGACCTCACTGCCCTGCCCACCGTCAACGAAGCTCCCGCCTCGCCTGCCATGGGCACACTCTTCCTCCAGCTCGCCTTCCAGAATTGGTGGACACCCGTTGTCTACATCATCGGTTTCGTAGCCCTTTGGTTCCATATGAACCATGGTTTCTGGTCCATGTTCCAGACCATTGGCTGGAACGGCAGCATCTGGCTCGAACGCACTAAGAAAATCGCATGCTGGTGGACAACCATCGTCATCCTTCTCTTCGCAGCCCAGGCCGTTCTCTTCACCGTTCAGGCTCACAACGAATTCTTCCTCAAAGACCCCGCACTTGTTGAACAGTACGGCGAATTCTGGAACGAAAAAGCCGCAGCCCTCATCGAGGAATACCAGGCCGAAACAGGAGCTCTCGACCAGACCGATGCCGATGCAGCAACAAACTTCTTTGCACAGCGCGGCGACTACTATGCAACAACAGCCGAGAACATCGCCAAATTTGCCGGCATCCAGGCTCCGGGCTTCACCAAACCCGAACTTGCCCAGATGAACCAGTTCAGCCAGTTCATTCAGGCACGCTCCGAACGCGCCAAACAGATGGCCGCTCCAGCAGCCACTGCCGAACCCGCTCAAAATAACGAAAACGAATAATCACTCAGAGATATGGCAAATACAACTAAGCTCGAGGGCATGATCGATTCCAGCCCCATCATGCACGAATATGCCGACATCGAAACCGGCAAGCAGCCTGAGTACACCATCGATTCAAAGATTCCCGAAGGTCCTATCGCTGAGAAATGGACCAACTACAAGGCCCATCAGCACCTTGTAAACCCCGCCAACAAGCGCAACCTCGACATTATCGTCGTCGGCACCGGCCTTGCCGGTGCTTCGGCAGCATCGTCGCTGGGCGAAATGGGTTTCAACGTATATAACTTCTGCATTCAGGACAC
>CAJUAR010000039.1 GCA_910584495.1 uncultured Muribaculaceae bacterium | reverse complement strand
GTATTATACAATTCACATAATTTTAAATATTGTATTTCTGCTTCCCTGGGATTACACCTCGAATTCCTCCTTTAGGATTGGGAACATCTCCTTTGTAGCGTGGAATAAGGTGCATGTGAACATGAAAGACGGATTGTCCGGCGGCTTCATTTACGTTTATGCCGATGTTATAACCATCGGGATGAAAACGCTCATCAACTTTTTGCTTAACATATTGAAGCATCACATTCATTGCCTCTCGTTCATGATTGGAAAGGTCAAAATACGATGCAACATGACGTTTCGGTATTATCAAAGCATGGCCTGGTGATATCGGATAGCCATCATAAAATGCAACGCAAGTTGCAGTTTCACAAATGATCTCTACTCTTCTTGAAAGGCGGCAAAATGGACATTTTTCTCCTTCAATTCGGGAGAGTTTATTAAAATGGTTGTATTGATATAACTCGTAACTACTATTGCATACCAAGCTTTTAAATGGTAAATGGACATTACACTGGTATGTATATTGCTTGTGAATTGCGTGTAATCGGAACCCTTCCTCTTGAAGGTCTCTGCGAACTGCAAAATATGCTGTACCATTCGGGTGTAATAAGTTTGTGACGTTCATCATCACCTCGGCCTGCGCGTAAGGTTCCAGTACATTTAAAACATAATTACAGATTATGGTATCGAATTTACCATCGGGATAGTCCGCGCGATAGTAGTAATCATAGCCTACAATATCATGCCCTCTATTCTTAAGTTCATCAGTATCATAGCCAAAGCCACAGCCGAAATCAAGAATACGTCCTTTCAGCAGATTATGGCTGAGAAGATAACGAGTAGGGACTGAAATGTTGCTACGTTTAATAGCCGTTAGATACGGATGATTTATTTTCTCTATTTCCATAATCAAGTTTGTTTCCAAATTTCGTAACCCATATTCATTGCTATTTGATTCAATGGCTTATATGTCCTCTCATATATCTCCATGAAATGAATATCATCCATTTCAGCCAATTCTCGTGGAGTGAAACCTAACGAAAGGTAATCTTCAAGAATTTTTGGGGATTTATTGGCCTTGATGCAAATGCGTAATGACGTATGCTGAACATCTGTAAGTTTGCGAAGATATAAAGACAATTCTGGTAACTTGTTGCTTTTCGATGAATTAACACTTCCGTCTGATGGGATTAAGTTCCAGTTAAGATTATGGGAAACAAAACTCCAAGGTATGAAATGGTCCAAATCATAGTTGGAAGGATATAGCTCTTTGCCGGTGTATATACATCTGATCGGTCCACCGAGATTTATAACCATATCCCAATATTTATGCTGGGCGGTTAGTGGATTACGCTTTTCTGGGCGTATCAACTTATTAGAAAGGGCAGGAACATTGGGATTTCGGACTTGTAAGAATTGTGTCAAATTCCAATATGCAAAATCAATCAATATCGCGTAATGATTATGCAAATAAATATCCCAAACGAGATTAAGGTTTATATAAAACTCATTTTCAATTCTACGCAAAGAGTACAAACACTCATTTTCAAAAGATTGCGAACGTGCAATCATTTCTTTATCATCTGAAGTGTCTATCCAGGGACGAAGAAAACGATATGGCACGTTCAAGGTTAGGATTCTCAGACGATTTTTGATGGGAATCTCATTACGATGCTCGGTTATTGCTGCGATAACAGTCTCTATATCTGAATCAATGGGTATTCCAAGTTCATTCTGTAAAGCCATCACTATATCAAAAAGAGAATCGCTTTTGCCGAAAGATAACCGGAAATAGTGAATTGGGTACCACGCGTTGGCAACCATACGAATTACAAGATCCCATACGTTCATTTGCGTATTGCCTGTTTTGGCGTGCGTTTGCAAAATCGATATAAACCAGAAATACTTATATGTAGCTACTGTCTTGTCAAAAACTTTGCCAAGACGAGTAGTGCATAATAATTCTGATTGTGGTACTAACATGAGATTATAAAACGAATCATTTCGTGATTTTTTTCTTTTCGGTTTCTTTTTCCTTTCTCAAATCTTTCAATTTTCGTCCTTTGTAATAGAAATAATTAGCACCTTGATATGAATCTGATGGTGTATGCATATCATTTGGCAAAAAAGTGCCCACAAATGGTGATAACTTATATATACGGCCTTCATACTCCACAGAATCATCTGATGCGACTCTTACTTCTATTCCTGTGGGGCCAAATGTTACATATTCGCCAATCTTTATATCTACCATGCTGAATTTAAATCGCGGACGTTTTGCTTTTGGCGTATGAGCAGCTTCAGAGCTATCACCATTGTGTTGTTTGTTTGCAATCTTGGGTATATTGTTCTCGTATTCTTCAATTAAAGCATCATCAATGGTTGAAGCTATATCCCTTAAAATCTCAAGGGCCATTTGTGGTGAAACATTGAAAAATTCACGGTTTTGGCGGATGCGTAAATCTGTGAGCCTATCAATGGTTTTATGAACCAGTTTCTCCACTTCAGCGAATTTACAAGTTTTCATAGTTGCAAATATCTCAAATGGTAATGGCACAGCGGTGTTATCCAGCTCCTTCGAACGCACGTCGACCGGGCGTGAACTTTTGCCAATCTTTACCCAATCTTCTTTGAAGCTTGGATTTGTCAGTATATATACGTATCCTTGTTCTGTTGTTTTCATTGGAAATAGATTTATAAGTGACCTAAAAATGACATCTCAAAATTCCGGTTTGGTTGGTCTTAATAAATCACGTATATCGACATTCAAAGCAATAGCTATTTTCCCGAGTTGTGCCAATGATGGCTGACCCTTATTGGAACACCATCGTGAAATAGTATTTTCACTTACATTGAGATATTCCGCTAACCATCGATTTGTCTTTTTCTGGTCAGCGAGTATAGCTTTAATGCGATTCTCTGCGGTACAAGTTTCTATTTGAGTCATATTGGTTTATTATATGTGCAAATTTAATAAATACAGTTGGAACAATCACTATATTATGGTGAAAACTACACATACTCTTTTATGGTATTTCGAGAAATGATGGATTCGGCACCTAAGAAGCCGCAAAATTATTTGCCACTATCCAAATACCGAGTGAGCCATGCTACAGTTCGAGTGGCGGCATGGAGTCGATGGCGGCTTGTTTCAGGGAATCGACGGCGCGTGTGTATTTCTCGGTGTGGGCGAGGCCGCTGTGTCCGAGAATGCTGGCTACGGTTTTGATGTTGGCACCGTTGCTCAACAGATTCGTTCCGCAGCTATGATGGATGCAATGCCAGGTGATGTGTTTGTCGATACCGGCACGGGCAACCCGGTGAATGGCGCATCAAATCCTTGGTCTGCTGTTCAGCCTCAAATTTTTTATAAAGTTACAAAAAACCGGTTCGGCCATGTCTGTCAGAGAATTAACAAACATTGTCGAACCGGTTCTAATATGTTAAGAGAGTGTTTGAAATTGACTTATGTTAAGATTTAGAGAAGATTTCCGAGATTGTTTTGAGGTTGAATGAAGGAATTATGGGGTTCCATAATAACTGAATGAAAACTCAAAACAGGCCGGAAAGTCCTCTAAAGATTTCATAAAGTTAAATTCAAACACTCTCTAAGAATCAGAAGTTGTAGTAGAAGCCGAAGGAAAGGTTCATGGTGCTGAAATCGAAGCCGAACACTTCGTCATGGAGCTGTTTATACTTGCCGTTGCCGCCCTTGTAGCCGAGGAAGCCCAGATGAGCCACCAGGCTGAAATTGTCGCTGAGGGCGTATGAAACGCCGGGTTTCAAGCCAATACCGAAGGATACTGCCGTTCCAGAACTTTCGCCTTTGAGTTTGGAACTGCCAAATCCAAGGTCCACACCACCGTCGATAAAGAGTTTGAGCTTGCTGTTATCGGCTTTGTAGAATGTATAACGGGCATACGGGTCGATTTCGAACATTGTTGAATGTCCTTCTTTGGTCTTGAGATAAGAGAAGTCGACCACACCTCCAATAGCCCATGTATCGCTCAGATTGAAGCCCAGTTCGGGAGCAATTGTAAAAGTGGTTTTATTGGCGCTGGTATTACGCATAAAGCCTATCGCGCCTCCCGTATATGCCTGTGCCGAAGCGGCAAGAGTGGCAATCATGGCTATAGCCATCACAAGTAATTTCTTCATAGCGAACGTGTTTTAAGTTAGTTATGCAATGCTGTTTTGAAGTTAGAAACAAAATTAGTTATTTTTCCTCTATAAAACAACCGCTCGCAATAAAAAGTTTGCACATCCGGCAGTGCCACATGTGCAATTATATTACTCAAGTTTCGCAAGCTTCACTTGAAGGTTATGTTGCTAAGCAACGGGTTATATAGCTTGCAGCGATGGGTTAAGTTGCTAAGCAACAGGTTAATTTATCCATAATTCTTAACCTGAGCCAAAGGATCATAACCCTTTTAACCCCTTTAACCTAAGTTTTGCAAGCCTTAAAGCTTGCGAAACTTTAATTATATTATAAGTTTTGATCTACAGGCATTTATCGATTATAAATATCGCTTTTGTATTTGGCAATATTCGAAGGCTGCGAAAACCATTCGATAGTCTTGGCAAGGCCCTGTTCAAGGGTGTAACGCGGATGCCAGTCGGTGAGAGATGTGATTAGGGAGTTATCGCCGCACAGACGGTTCACCTCGCTCTTGGCAGGACGCAGACGCTGCCGGTCGCATATAAAGGCCACATCGCTTTTCATAAGACGAGCTATCGCAGCCAAAGTGTCGGCCATCGACACCTCAGTACCGGTGGCAATGTTGATTTCCATTCCTTCAAGGCCGGGAGTGGTTCCAAGTGCAACAAAGCCCTCGGCAGTGTCGGCCACATAGTTGAAGTCGCGAGTGGGCCGCAGGTCGCCGAGCTTGATTTCTTTGGTTCCCGAAAGGATCTGGGTGATGATGGTGGGAATAATGGCACGTGCACTCTGGCGCGGCCCGTAGGTATTGAAAGGACGGGCAATCACCACCGGCAGATCGAAGGCATTGTAGAAACTCTTGGCCAAAGCGTCGGCTCCGATTTTCGTTGCCGAATATGGCGACTGAGGCTGGCGCGGATGCTTCTCGTCGATAGGCACATACTGCGCGGTGCCATACACCTCGCTGGTAGATGTTACGACAATTCGTCGGCAAGCGCAGTCTCGTGCTGCCTGAAGCATGTTGAGCGTGCCTTTTATGTTTGTGTCCACATAGCTGTCCGGGGCTATATAGCTATATGGAATTGCAATGAGGGCGGCAAGGTGATAGACAGTGTCGATGCCTCGGCATATCTCGCGACACAGATTTGGATCGCGAACATCGCCTGTTACAATTTCCAGCCCCTCGGTGCCGGCAAAGTCTTCGAGCCAGCCCCAGTTGTTGAATGAATTGTACTGTGCCAATGCACGCACGTCAAAACCGTGAGCTAAGAGAGTCTGCACAAGGTGGGAACCGATAAATCCGTCGGCTCCCGTAACCAAAACTTTTGTTTTGCTGCTATCTACCATGTTTTTTTGAAAATATATACATATTGTTTGCCCTTGTTGTCTGTCCGCATGAGCCACAGCTTGCTGTCGGAAAGCTCGACAATCACAAAATCGCTCACACCGGCGGGAAATTGAAGCCATACAGGCGGCGCGAAAGCACCTGTTCCCGGAATGTCGTTGTTGCTTTTGTGTTCAAAATCGAACTGGAGAACCGAATCGAAACGCTTCCAGGTGCCGTAGCTTTTGAGCGAGTTATGATATTTATCATTATAAATGGCCATCACAATATTGCTTTGGAAGCTCATTGTAGCAAATCCGCCATCCTCAAACACCACCGGCTGGTCGTCGACAGTCATCAGTTCCAAGCCCCACGAGCCGAAAAGCTTGCCTATATGGCCATTGTTCTGCGTGCATCCGCCGAAAACCGCCATAAGGGCAATGACAAAGAATAATTTGACTGACTTCATTTTTTGCTATTTTTTTTAAGGACGAGATCACCGCTATATTTCACCCCCACCATCAAGCCAAAATTGTTGCCTCGAAGATGACCGGCATCAAAAGCCACCATGCCATGGAGCGACAGGCCTTCTTTCAATCGGGCTGGAGACCACATGACATCCACCATCATCGAAGTGTCATAGAGCTTGTGCCTGGCCGGGAAACGGCCAGACCCTCCGGCCTGTTGGTAGCTTAACATTGCCCTATAGGCCCACGCACTACCAAATTCGCCCATGATGGCGGCATGAAACCCTCGCGCGCGGTTGTTGAGATACAACGGCGCACCATCCTTATTGTAAAGCGGCGATTTCAAGAAAGGCGTACCCATGGACATGCCATAGTTGGCATACGAGCCATAGTATCCATTGTTATAATAGTCGTCGCCGCCGGTGGCCTGCGAGGTGAGGTCGGTATTGTCAAAGTCGCCGGGAGCAAAATGTATGGGGCCCGACTGGTTGGTGAAGTCAAGATATTCAAAAAGAATTTTACTCACCGGTCCGGACTTTGCAAAGTTATACTGCAAGCCCCATATGCCGTCCCAGCCGTTTTGACGACCAATCCCGGACCCATCTTCCCACGGCCACTCGAAATAGGCCTTGAGCATCGAGCCGTTTTCAAAAAAATATTCAGCCTTGAAATCCCACGAGCCCAACGAGCTGCCTTTGTAGTAGTCTTCGTTGCCCTCAATGGGGAAGAACATGTCTACCAGGTCACGCCACTCAAAACCATGATGGTCCTGCCTTGTGACAACGCCTTTTTTATAAAATGTCGACGTGCCGCCAAAAAGGGCTGCCGTCTGCATGCCGAAGGTACACACAAGGGGCTGTGTAGGCTTGGTGCGGAAGTAACACCTTTTATATGTGTACATAAGGTTGGTTCCCAGCACTCCGTTATAGTAGTTGAACATGTCTTTTTTGAAACCCGTGTCGGTCATTTTGCCGTACATCAGTTCGCCATTAACCTGCAGCCAACCATCGGTGAAAGGGATGTTTTGGAAATCTACAAAACCCACAGCCACCCCCGGCACAGAACGAGCGTTGTTGCTTCGGGTAAAATCGCCCGACGACATTGTATCGTCGACAATGCCCGAATGGGAGTGCTTCATACCCACCGTGATAAATGCTCCTCGAAATTTAATTTCGCCATAAAACTGCTGCAGGCGCACCGGAGCTTGACGCATATGGTTGGTGTAGAACTTTTGTAGATCGTTGTCCCAACGGAGATAGTCGGCAGCCGAGCCATAGCCCAACATATATTCGACACCTGCGCCCCATGAGAAACGGCTGTTGAGGTCCATGCTCTTTACAGCCTCACAGTTATTCCAAACACCGGCATCTCCGGTTACTCGCCCATAGTTCCACGAACCAATCATATAGGGCGCATGGTTGCCCGTCGATGCATTGGCGAGCAGTCTCACTTGGTAGTCTATCTGAACGTCGCTTTGTGCTTGCGCACCATCAACGACAGCGCCTAAAAAAGTGATACACAATATTTTGGCAAATGTCTTCATCCTGGAATGTACCTAATGTTGACTCATATCGGATTGCAAAGTTACGAAAAGATTGTTGAACAATCACAACTTTGGCAGAATAATGCGCCCGGCGGCAGCTGCAAAGCTGTCGGCACACTCTTCGAAACCGGCCATGCGCAGCTCTGTTTCCTTGGCACGAATGGCAAGGATGGCATCGTCGCGCTCGTAGGATCCCGGCGGCAGCGCCATTGCTTGCTGCGCGGCTTCGACACCGGCTTTCGCCGCCATGTCGAGTTCGGCAGCTGTCGATTTTGCATCATCGGAATAACATCCGGCGAGGATTGACAAGAGAATTATGTTAATTATGATGAGTATTGTTGTCTTCAAAGCAGAATCATTGCAAGTTTGGCACACCCCTCGGCATCGGCAAGTGCGTTGTGGTGGTCGTTGAAAGGTATTCCAAAAAAGTTGCACAGCGCATCGAGGGCTTTTGAGGGACACATACCGCGAGGAATGCTGCGCCGGGCGGCCGACAAAGTGTCCAAAAAGGGCTGTCCGGGAGGCTCGAGGCCATAGATGCCGCATGCGGCCGCAATACAGCCCTGGTCGAAAGGCGCATTGTGAGCAACGAGCGGCAAGTCTTCGAGCCAGTCCTGCCACAGCGTCCATACCTCGCCGAACGACGGAGCATTCCAGGTGTCGTCATCGGTGAGGCCGTGCACACGGGTGCAAAACCATGAATAGTAGTTCGGTTCGGGATTGACGAGCGAATAGCGGCTGTCGACAATCACGCCGTCGCGCACTTTTACGGCTCCTATCGAACAAATGCTCGATCGCGAGCCGTTGGCTGTCTCCACATCAATAGCTATGAAATTATCCATTGGCTTGTCCAACAATGACAGCAGAGCGTGCCGCAACTTCCTCCATGAGCCAGCGCGGCGTCGATGTGGCCCCGCAGATGCCCACCGAATGCGCGCCTTCGAACCACGAAGGGGCGATTTCGTCGGGCGTGCCTATGAGATGGGTGCGAGGATTCACGTCAAGGCAGTGATTGAAAAGCACCTTGCCGTTGCTGCTCTTGGCACCGGCCACAAAGAGCACCACATCCTTGCCACGCGCAAAATCGGTTATACGCTCCACCCGGTTTGCAACCTGACGGCAGATGGTGTCGTAGCTTGTAAACTTAACTCCCGGGGCTTTGCGCCGCTCAATTTCATCGATTATGCGCCTGAAACCTTCGAGCGATTTTGTAGTCTGAGAGTAGAGGGCTATGTCGCGGTTGAAATCAATCTTCGACAATCCGTCGATGTCTTCCACCACAAGAGCCGTTCCCTCGGTCTGTCCCACAAGGCCATTGACCTCGGCGTGCCCCAGCTTGCCATAAATCACAATTTGCGGTTTAGGTCCAGGAGCATCGAAGTTGGCCTTGATGCGCTGCTGCAGCTTGAGCACAACAGGGCACGTGGCATCGATAATGGTGATGTTGTTCTGCTCGGCAGTGCGGTAGGTCGACGGAGGCTCGCCATGGGCGCGAAGGAGCACCTTGGCATCGTGGAGCTTGTCGAGTTCGGCATGGGTAATGGTGTGCAGCCCTTTGCCGCGCAGACGCTCCACCTCGGCCTGGTTGTGCACAATGTCGCCCAGACAGTAAAGAGGCTTGCCTCCGGCCAACTCGGCCTCAGCCTTGCTGATTGCGGTGGTCACACCGAAGCAGAAGCCCGAATCGTTGTCAATCTCGATGTTTACCATAGAAGGCTGTTATTTATTGAGAGCATTCTCGAATTGCTGCATGAGCCATTCGTCTTGCTGAGCTATGGTCATATTGGAATTGTCGAGGTCCACCGCATCGTCGGCACGACGCAGAGGGCTCTCGGCGCGTGTGCTGTCGATATGGTCGCGGTTGACAATGTTTGCCAGCACGTCCTCGTAGGTTACAGCCGCGCCCTTTTCAATCATTTCCTTGAGACGGCGCTGAGCACGTGTTTCGGGCGACGAGCACACAAAAATTTTTAGTTCTGCATCGGGAAATACCACCGTGCCAATGTCGCGGCCGTCCATCACAATGCCCCGGTTGTTTCCCATGGCTTTCTGCATGGACACAAGGGCTTTTCGCACCTGCGCTATGGCCGACACCGGCGATACAACATTCGACACCCGCAGACGTCGGATTTCGGCTTCCACATCCTGTCCGTTGAGCATTGTGTGCTGGCTGCCGTCGGCTTGCGGAACAAAGTCTATCTCTATGTGGGGCAGCGCGGCAATCAGCGCATCGGCCAGCGGCTGGCCGTTGTCGTCGATCATGCCGTGTTCGAGGGCATAAAGAGCCACGGCACGGTACATCGCGCCCGAATCGATATATCTGTATCCGGTCTTTGCTGCCAGGCGACGCGCCATTGTGCTTTTGCCCGACGAAGAAAAGCCATCGATGGCTACTATAATTGGCTGTTTCATTTCAAAAATTCGTTGATGTTGCAACTGAGGTTGAACATAAATGTCGAAGCCCCGGTGTGCGGCTGGGCAAAAGCCAGGCCTATACCGAAATTCTTCACCTTAAGTCCGCCACCGAGCGAAAAGCCCGATATAAAACTGCGCGAATACGTGCTCATGTCGGTGCGGGCCTTATAGTTATACCCCAGAGATATATAATAGTTTGGATTTGAAATCAAGTCGACACCGAACACAAGGTGACGAAAGAGGTTGCTCATAAACTTGTCCTTCACCACAGGCTCGGTCATAGACGTTCCATCGCCGTTGTCGATATAAGGCAGATGCCATTTGGTCAGGTTCCACGCTGTTACGGAAAATCGAAGTGGGAAATTTTCGAAAGTCTGCGACCATCCCAGGCGGATGTCGAATGGCAGACGGTCGTAGGATTCGTTGAAGCGTTTCACCTGGCCGCCGAGATTGGCAACAACAAGCGACAGCGACAAATCGTTGTCGGGGTCATAGTAGTTCAGACCAAGGTCAGTGCTTATGGCGAAGGCAGAAAACTCGGCATAGCTGCTATATACACCCTTGAGCGCAATGCCTCCTCGCAGACGGTCGGTAATGTCGTGGCTGTAGGAACCGCCGAAACTAACATCTTTGGGCGAGAAAGTGCCCACAACAGAACCGTCGGGCAGAGCTTCCTTCATCGAACCATAACCGAAATACTGCAGGCCTGCACTCCATGCGGCGTGCTCGCCGGCACTGTGAGCATAACGAAAGCCTGCAAAATTACTGTCCCCTATATATCTCATATAGTTGAGTGCGATCTGTCCGCTCATCTCGCCGCCCAGCAAGGCCGGGTTTTGGTCGGCAACGGCAATATCATCGTCGACAAGCGTAATGTTCATGCCTCCAAGACCGTAGATACGGGCCGATGATGTGACATTGAGAAAATTATATGCCGCACTCCCGTCCTGTGCCTGAGCTGAGATAGCCGGCAGGAACAGCAGTATGGCAACAAGGATTGTCTTTACTATCTTCATAAAACGGCAATGGCCTATTTTGAGGGCAAAATTACTCATATTTAATGATAACGCAAAACGTACTGCCATTATTGCCCGACATACAAACGTCGGTCCGGGAGCCATTATGTGCCGCAAAGTCTAGGAATCACCCCTGTCAGGGCCTCGATATAGCCTGAAAACACACAAAACAAGCCCTAAAATGCTTTTTTTAGCCTATCTTTTGCTGTTGATTTAAAAAAAATTACGATATTTGCACCGCGAAACCGAAGAAGGCCTCGAACCGGACGGTTTCAGCACAACTAAAACAAAACATCCTATCAAATAAAAAAACATATAACAATGACTAAAGCCGACATTGTCAACGAAATTGCTAAAAGCACCGGAATCGACAAAGCTGCCGTTTTGGCAACAATCGAACGTTTCATGGAAGTTGTGAAAGATTCTCTCGCAAACGATGAGAACGTCTACCTCCGTGGCTTTGGCAGCTTCATCGTCAAAACCCGTTGCGAAAAAACAGCCCGCAACATCAGCAAAAACACCACCATCATCATCCCCGAGCACAAGATTCCCGCCTTCAAGCCTTCTCGCGTGTTCATGGACGAGGTAAAATAAACAAGCTTACTCCACTCCTCCAGCCTCTCAAAAAAACTATTATTTAACCCCCTAAAGCGTTTAGAACAATGCCCAGCGGAAAAAAAAGAAAAGGCCACAAGATGGCTACTCACAAGCGCAAAAAACGTCTGAGAAAGAATCGTCATAAGAAGAAATAAGATTCTTCGACTTCACCTCTAAGCCGCAGTCGGCTTCATACAGTCTCTGTGACAGAGTATTTTTCTCAGTAAAGACAGACAAGAGCAAACTTCGGCCCGCGGGAAGTAATCTTGCGGCTGAAGATTGTTCTTTCTTTTTTGTAAAAAACTCATTTTTTAAAACCCACCTCTTAACTGAACTTTGATGAAAAGCGAACTGATTGTAGACGTTCAGGCAGGCGAATTTTCGATTGCACTTCTCGAGGACGGCCGTTTGGTGTCGCTCCAAAAAGAAGCACGCAACATCGACTACGCCGTCGGCGACATCTATCTTGCCAAAGTCAAGAAGCTGATGCCGGGTCTAAACGCCGCCTTCGTCAATGTGGGTTATGAAAAAGACGCATTCCTACACTATCTCGACCTCGGCCCCCGCTACTCCACCTATAAAGAATATCTGGACCGCGTCCTTGGCGAGAAAAAAAGCCCCGTCAAGCTTGAGCAAATCAAGCTCCAGCCCGAAATCGACAAACACGGCACAATAGCCTCGGCGCTCCAGCCCGGACAGCCCTTGCTTGTGCAGATTGTCAAAGAACCCATTTCATCCAAAGGTCCGCGCCTAACCACCGAGTTATCCTTCACCGGCCGCTATCTGGTGCTCACACCTTTTTGCGACAAAATCAATATTTCGCAAAAGATCAAGTCGTCGCCCGAAAAAATGCGTCTGCGCCAAATTGTCGAATCCATCAAGCCTCGCAATTTTGGCGTAATTGTCCGCACCTCGGCCGAAGGCAAGAAAAGTGCCGAGCTCTACACCGAGTTGAGAACTCTTGTTCAACTCTTCTACGACACCTGCCTCAAAGCCCAGCGCTCCGAAGCCCCATCGCTGGTGTTCGAAGAAGAAAACCGCGTGGTGAGCCTTCTGCGCGATGTCTTCAGCCCCTCGTTCGAGAGCATCTATGTCAACGACAAGGAAATATACGACCAGATTCTCAAATATGTGAGCATCATAGCCCCCGAGCGCACCGACATTGTAAAGCTCTACGAGAAAGACACCCCGATTTTCGACCACTTCAGCATCACCAAACAAATCAAATCATCGTTTGGAAAAACGGTGTCGTTCAAATCAGGAGCCTACATCATTATCGAACACACCGAAGCGCTGCATGTAATCGACGTAAACTCCGGCAACCGAACAAAAGCCGACAGCGACCAGGAAAGCAATGCCCTGGAAGTGAACCTTCGCGCCGCCGACGAAATAGCACGCCAGCTCAGGCTGCGCGACATGGGCGGCATCATTGTGGTCGACTTCATCGACATGGCAAAGCCCGAGCACCGGCAGGAACTATACGAGCACATGCGCGAAGTGATGGCAAACGACCGTGCACGCCACAACATCTTGCCGCTGAGCAAATTCGGCCTGATGCAAATCACCCGTCAGCGCGTGCGCCCGGCCCTGGACATACACACCAACGAAGAGTGCCCCTCTTGCCACGGCAAAGGAGAAGTGCAGCCCTCGATTCTTTTCACCGACACCCTCGAAGAAAAAATCGAATATCTCACCCAGACTCTCTCACTGCAGAATTTCATCATGTATGTTCACCCATTTGTGGAAGCATATATCAAAAAAGGATTCTTTACAAACATCTATGCCAAATGGCGCCGCCGCTACGGCCGCAAATTCAAAGTGATTGCCGACCAGTCGCTGGCATATCTGCAGTATCGTGTGATTGATGCCCAAGGTAAAGAACTGAACCTCGTCGAAGAAAAAGACAGCGGAAAAAGCTCGGCAAAGAAAAATGCCGACAAAACCGCTAAACGAAACGACGCCGCCGAGGAAAAAACAGAACCGAAGCCCAAAAACCAGCCTAAAGAACAGCCCAAACAACAGACAAAGGCCCAGGACAAACCAAAAGAAATTGTCAAGGAGCAGACCAAAGCTCAAAACAAGCCCAAGGAACAAGCCAAGCAGAACGAGCAGCAAAAAAGTCAGCCCAAGGCCAAAGAACAAACTAAACCAAAAGCACAGCCAAAGGCTTCCGTTCCTCTCGACCATCAGCTGCCTCCTGCCGAAAACAACGATACAGCATCTGATTCCGAACAAGAATCTGCACCTATGCAGCCTGCCGACAAAACCGAACGCCGACAACGTCCAAGGCCCAAACGCAAGCCGCGTCCCAAGAACGAAGAAAGCGACACATTCAAAAACGACAGCATCAGTGCAGAACCCTCCGAAGAAAAACCATTATCCGACAGCCCTTCGGCTGCCGAACAGCAACAACAGGAATAGCATCTTTTTATCCCACACAAGGCTGCGCCAAGCGCAGCCTTTTTTGTATATTCAGAAATTATAGCTACATTTGTATCCATATAAATCTTTCCACTTTTATCACTATGAGAAAACTGCTATCCACATTGCTTGCAGTCTTTGTAAGTGCCACAGTAACACATGCAGCACCCAAGCTCGATGCCAACGTGGCCTATAAAGACAAACACGTCCGTTTCACCGTGGTCACCGACGGCCTTATCCGAATGGAATATTCGCCGGACGGCAAATTTGTCGATGACAAATCGTTTGTTGCCGTCAACCGCAAATATCCCAAAATCAAAGCCAAAGTAAAGAAAGACAAAACAACAGTCACCATCACCACGGCCAAAATGCAGCTGCGCTACCTCAAGGACAGCGGCAAGTTCACTCCCGAAAACCTAGTGATTGAAAGCAAAGGTCTCGACAAAGAATTCACATGGCGTCCGGGCATGGTGCAGAAAGAAAACCTCAAAGGCACCACGCGCACCCTCGACCGCTGGAACGGCGACACCATTGTTGCCCGCGACAACAGCCGCTCCAAAGGCCAGCTCGACGACGGCCTGTTGGCTCGCGACGGATGGACTTTTATCGACGATACTCACAACTTCCTTTTCGACAACGATCCGGAATGGGAATGGGTGAAGCAACGCGACGTATGGCCCGAATACCAGGACTGGTACTTTATGGCATACGGCAACGACTATAAGAGCGCTCTGAACGATTACACAACTCTTGCCGGGAAAATGTCACTGCCCCCGCGCTTTGTTTTCGGTTACTGGTGGTCGCGCTACTGGGCATATTCCGACCATGAATTCCGCCAGCTTCTCAAGAACTTCGAAGACTACCAAATCCCTGTCGAAGTGCTCGTTGTGGACATGGACTGGCACTACACCGACCCCGCACACGGCGGCTGGACAGGTTGGACATGGAACGAATGGCTCTTCCCCCAGCACGAAAGATTCCTCAACTTCCTTCGCGACAAAAACCTGAAAATCACCCTCAATCTCCATCCGGCATCGGGCATCAAAAAGTTCGAAGCTGCCTATCCCCAAATTGCCCGCGAAAACGGTATCGACCCCTCGACACACGAAGACATTCCTTGGGTTTCGAGCGACAAGACACTGATGAACAGCGTATTCGACCACATTCTCAACCCAATGACCCAAAACGGCGTGAGCTTCTGGTGGCTCGACTGGCAGCAGCACCCCTTCGACACAAAGATTGAAAACCTGAGCAACACATGGTGGCTCAACTATGTGTTCTTCAGCAAAATGCAGAAGGACCGTCCTGATGTCCGTCCTCTGCTCTACCACCGCTGGGGCGGCCTTGGAAACCACCGCTATCAAATTGGGTTCTCCGGCGATTCCTATGCCACATGGACCACGCTCGACTACATGCCATACTTCACCTCAACAGCCTCGAACGTGTGCTACGGCTTCTGGAGCCACGACATAGGCGGCCACATGCTTCTGCCCGAACAAAAATCGTTCGACCCCGAACTTTATGTCCGTTTCATGCAATTCGGCACCTATTCGCCCGTTCTTCGCTCTCATTCCACCAAGAACGCACTGCTCAAAAAAGAGCCATGGCGCTTCGACCTGCCCACTTTGGGTGCTATCCGCCAATCCATCCAGGAACGTTATCGTCTGGCTCCATACATCTATACAATTGCCCGTGAAGCCCACGACACAGGCGTGTCGATGGTTCGTCCCATGTACTACGACTATCCTACTGCCGACGAAGCCTATGCATACAAACACCAGTATATGTTCGGCGACCAAATGATTGTACGTCCCGTTACGACACCCGGCAAAGATGGTTTCGCCACTATCGATGTATGGTTGCCCGATGGCAAATGGTATGAAAAAGCTACGGGTACAATGCTCGACGGCGGCAAAACCTACACACGGACCTTTGCTATCGACGAAGTACCGGTATACATCAAGGCCGGAGCAATCATCCCCGTCCACGCCCAGCGCGAATCTAACCTCCGCACAAACAATGCCCCTATTGCTTTCGAAATCTATCCCGGCGGCAGCGACACATTCACTTTCTACGAAGACTTTGGCGACGACCAGCTCTACGAGACCGAATTTGCCAAAACAGTTGTGGAATCACAGCTTAACGGCTCCAATCTCACCGTTACAATTCACCCCCGAAAAGGCAAATACCGCGAAATGCCCGAAAAGCGCGCCTACCAGCTCCGCATCCCTGCCACTGTAATGCCTTCGATGGCAAAAGTCAACGGTCAGATTTCCTACAGCCACTATGAACCGGAAGAGCTCGCTGTTATTATCAATCTTCCCTACGAATCGTGCAATAAAAAACAAGTTGTGGAACTCACCTTCCCCTCCGATGCCAACTTTGTCGACGGCACCATTGGCAATATGAAACGTTTTGTCAATGCCTTCGGCGGCATCAAAGACCTTGATGCCGGTCTGCGTGTCACCGAGGAATTCGGACGCATGGCCACCATTTATGAGGCCTTGCTCTATGACCCCGTAAATGCATTTGCACTGCTGCGCGATTTCCGCGAACGCTACAACCGCCTCGACGGCATTGTCGACGACCAAAAGATGAACACCGAAGCCGCAGCCTGGTTCCGCTCGGCCATCGGCCCAAGATAATTTTACACCATCATTAATAATCTATAAAACAACCGTCCCTCATCGCAAACCAGCCGAAGGGACGGTTGTCATATTCAAACAACAATGAAAAAAGCCTTATTAACCCTATTTCTATTCTCCTCCGTTTTGCTGTGCAACGCCAAGGGAACACTGACCAAAGACATTCCCTACCGCCCGGAGAAACAACCCGGCACCGAACGTTGCCGGCTCGATGTATATGCCCCCGACAGCGCAAAGAACCTACCGGTAGTGATATGGTGGCATGGCGGCGGACTGACCGGCGGAAACAAAAACGTGCCCAAAGAACTGCGCGACGACCGTGCGATGGTCATCGCACCAGCCTATCGACTGATGCCCGCAGTGCCCATAGACAGCTGCCTGAGCGATGCGGCAGCTGCCGTTGCATGGGCTGTCGAAAACGCTTCGCGCTTTGGCGGCGATCCTCGCCGCATCATCATCTCGGGACACTCGGCCGGAGCCTATCTGTCGCTGATGATGGCCCTCGACAAACAATGGCTGGCAGCACACGGCATTGATGCCGATTCGCTCGAAGGCGTTGTGGCCCTGTCGCCGCAAACCATCACCCACTTTGCACACCGCGACAGCCAGGGTATCAAGGCCCTGACACCGACCATCGACAAATACGCGCCGCTCTACCATGTGCGAGGAAACGCAGCGCCCATAACGCTCATCACCGGCGATGCGGAGCTTGAGCTTTACGGGCGATACGAAGAAAATGCCTATCTATGGCGTATGTTGCGCCTCAACGGCCACACCAGCAACAAACTGCTGAAAGTCGACGGCTTCGACCACGGGACAATGGTACGCCCGGGGCTACAGCTTCTCAGACGGGCTTACTGAGGCTTTCGTAATATTTGACAAAGGCGCGGTTGACCATACGTGTTCCTCCGGGAGTAGGATAATCCCCGGAAAAATACCAGTCGCCGGGACATGAGGGAATGGCTCGATGCAGCCCGTCGAGAGTCTGAAAAAGTATGTCTACCTTGGCATTTATTTCGGCCGGACGGAGCTGCCGAGCCATTTCTGCTGATATTTCCTCGTCGGTAAACGGTGCATATATAGCCTTGACTTCGTTCACTTTGCTGCCTGAAATACACTTGCCATAGACATCGTCGAGGACATCGGCTCGATTGGTTTTGTGCAGCAACGACACAGCGGCCCGGAAGGCGGCAAGTTCCGACAAATTGGGCATGTCTATGCCATAATAGTCGGGATAGCGCACCTGCGGTGCCGACGATACTATGATTATACGCACAGGCTGCAGACGGTCGAGGATGCGGAGAATGGACTGGCGCAGCGTTGTTCCACGGACAATGCTGTCGTCGATAATGACAATGCTGTCGATACCCGGTCGAATGCTTCCATATGTCACATCATAGACATGTGCGGCAAGGTCGTTGCGCGAGCTTCCTTCAGCAATAAAAGTTCGCAATTTAATGTCCTTGATAGCAATCTTTTCGACACGCACTTTGCAGCGGAGTATGTCGTAGAGTTTGTCGTCGGTGAGCGTGCCTTTGCTGTGGAGCTGCCAGATTTCATCCATTCGCCGACGGTCGAGAGCGCGAGTCAGTTCTTGGCTCATGCCCATAAAAGCCACTTCGGCAGTGTTTGGAATGAAGGAGAAAACAGTGGTGTCGAATCGGCCGTCAATCATGTCGAGCAACGCAGGAACAATGTTTGCCCCCAAAGCCTTACGCTCGCGATATATGTCGACATCACTGCCACGAGAAAAATAAACACGCTCGAAGGAGCACCGACGGTTGTCGGAGGCCGGGAGTATGCGCTGTGTGCGAACATTCTTTCCCTTACCGTCGATGATAAGTGCACATCCGGGGGCCAATTCGTTGACTTTGTCAACCGTCACATTGAAAACCGTCTGAATGACAGGACGTTCAGAAGCAGCCACAACAATTTCGTCATCGAGATAATAAAAAGCCGGACGAATGCCGTTGGGGTCGCGAAGGACAAAAGCATCGCCCGAACCGACAGCCCCGACAATTGCATAGCCGCCGTCCCACGACGATGCTGCCGAAAGAACATTGGCCACATCGAGCTCGTCTTCGATACGCCGGGCCAGATCCAAATCACGTAGCTCATTGCGATACTGGCGGTAGATGCGGTGATTTTCCTTGTCGAGGGCGTTGCCAAGTTGTTCGAGCAGCAGAACAGTGTCGCCATAAAGCATGGGGTGCTGGCCTGTAGACAAAATCTGCTCGAAAATCTCATCGACATTAGTCATGTTGAAATTGCCGCACAGCATCAGCGTGCGGGAGCGCCAGTTGTTGCGGAGAAGGAAAGGATGGGTGTACTCCAGACCGCTGCGGCCGGTGGTGCTGTAACGCAAATGTCCCATATACACTTCTCCCATAAAAGGAACCGTGCTTTCGACATATTCAACATCAAGATTGTTGACATGGCGCGGCACAACCTTTGCAATATTACCGAAAATCTCGTCTATGGCACCTGTTCCGAGAGCACGCTCGCGAAAGATATACTCGTTTCCGGGCAATGCATTGTTTTTCACAACTCCCACACCGGCGGCTTCCTGACCGCGATTGTGTTGTTTCTCCATGAGGAGATAGAGGCGGTCGAGCGCATAGGTATAAGAACCGTATTTCTCTTTAAAATAAGAAAGTGGCTTGCGAAGACGAATCATCGCAATGCCACATTCGTGTTTTAGTTGCTCCATCAGCGTATGAAAAGGAGTTCGCGATATTTAGGCAGAGGCCATATTTCGTTGTCTACCAGGAGCTCGAGTTTGTCGATATGGTAGCGAATAGTTTCCATTGCCGGCACCACGGTGTCGTGGTAGGCTATGGCTTTGCTGCGTTCATCGTGGATGCAGTTGGCACGCTTGCGGGCAGCCACCATCTCGGCCACAGTGTGGCGAATCACATCGCTATGACCGGCAATTTTCTCGATAGCTTCGAGGTCGCCGCTGCTGATTTTGTCGGCCCGGTCGCCAAGGAGCTGACGGAGTTTGACCACGTTGTCGACCAGAGTTGACTGGTAGCGGGTAGCCACCGGGAGGATGTGGTTGAGGGCAAGGTCGCCGAGCACACGGGCCTCGATCTGGATTTTTTTGGTGTACATCTCCCACTTGACTTCATTTCGGGCTTCGAGCTCGACTTTTGAGAGAACGCCGGTGGAGTCGAACATCTTGATGGATTCGGGACGGAGATAGGCATCGAACATTACGGGCGCGGAAGTTTCGCAGTCGAGCCCACGGCGTGCAGCTTCGGCCTTCCATTCGTCACTGTAGCCGTTGCCGTCGAAACGGATGGCATCGTGCTCGATGATGAGCTGACGCACTTCGGCGAAAATTGCCTGATGCAGTTCTTCACCGCCGGCACGGCGTGCCTCCACTCTCGCATGGAAGTCGGCAAGCTGCTCGGCAACAGCGGCATTGAGAACGATCATTGCCGAAGCACAGTTGGCCGTAGAACCGACAGCACGGAATTCGAAACGGTTGCCGGTGAAGGCGAAAGGCGACGTGCGGTTACGGTCGGTGTTATCAATCAATATTTCGGGAATCTGGGCGAGACCGAGCGAATACTCCGATTTGGTTTTGATCTTGCTGAGGTCGGCTTCCTTGCTGGTTTTGAGAGTCTCGAGGATGTTACTGAGCTGGCTGCCGGCAAATATCGAGATTATTGCAGGCGGAGCCTCGTTGGCTCCGAGACGATGAGCATTTGTCGCCGACATGATAGATGCTTTAAGCAGGGCATTGTGCCGATGCACAGCGGCCATGACGTTGACAACAAAGGTGATGAACTGCAGATTGTCCATAGGTGTGCGGCCGGGGCTGAAAAGCATGGCCCCACGGTCGGTGCCGAGGCTCCAGTTGTTGTGCTTGCCCGAGCCGTTGATGCCGGCAAAGGGTTTTTCGTGGAAAAGCACGCGGAAATTATGGCGACGGGCAGTCTCGCTCATCACAGACATCAACAGAAGGTTGTGGTCGTTGGCAAGATTGGTTTCCTCGAAGATAGGGGCAAATTCGAACTGGTTGGGGGCCACCTCGTTGTGACGTGTCTTGATGGGAATACCGAGGCGGTGGCAACGGATTTCGAGGTCGAGCATAAAAGCTTCGACACGCGAAGGAATAGCACCGAAATAGTGGTCTTCAAGCTGTTGGTTCTTGGCACTTTCGTGGCCCATGAGGGTGCGGCCTGTCATCACCAGGTCGGGACGGGCGCTGTAGAGCGACTCGTCAACAAGAAAATATTCCTGCTCCCAGCCAAGATAGGAAGTCACATGCTTCACCTCGGGGTCGAAATATCGGGCCACTGCAGTTGCAGCTTTGTCAACGCTGTTGAGGGCACGGAGAAGCGGAGTTTTATAATCGAGCGATTCACCGGTATAAGAAATAAAGATGGTGGGAATACAGAGTGTCTCACCGAGGATAAATGCCGGCGAAGAGATGTCCCATGCCGAATAGCCACGAGCCTCGAAAGTGTTTCGAATACCTCCGTTAGGGAAGCTCGATGCGTCAGGTTCCTGCTGCACAAGCAGCTTGCCGGAGAATTCCTCCACCACACCGCCTTTGCCGTCGTGTTCGATGAAGGCATCGTGTTTCTCGGCAGTACCGCCGGTGAGGGGTGCGAACCAGTGGGTGTAGTGACGAGCACCGTTGTCGATGGCCCATCGGCGCATTCCGTCGGCCACCACGTCGGCAAGCTCGCGACTTATAGGCAGCTTGTTCTCGATGGCATCAATCAGAGCCTCGTAGGCTTTCTTGGGCAGGTATTCGAACATTCGACGGTTGTCGAAGACGAGTTCGCCATAGTACTGCTCGGGCCTTTCCTTTGGGGTGGCAACGGGTGTTGCCTTGCGGTCGAAGGCCTCAGCCACCATTTTAAACCTTAAACTTGTTGACATAATGTTATCTTAGAAAAAGTAAGTACTCTGTTTGCAAGCAATTAACATATAAAGCGACAGCCCGCTTGCTGAGGTCAGCAGGCGGGCCGTAGAGGGGTATGCCGGAAGTGTCGAAAACAAAGTGCAGAACTTGCGTCCTGCAGCCATACTGCATTTGGGATGACCTTTTCGATGGGTCGGAGCGAAATCGTTCATTGTCGTTTCCGGTTTCAAGCCGCAAAGTTAGCAAAACTTCGCCAAACTTCAAAAAAATTTCGCAAGTGCAGAGTCGATGTTGAGTCAACGCAGCTATGCGTCCTACACTGTAGTTTTGCTTCTGATTGCCGATGCTGCCCTCTATGATTGTAGCGCGCCGGCTGCCGATGATTTGGCGCGCGGTTGAGACGTGTGCAGGTTCGTCCTTGGTTTTGGACCCTTTGCGCTTGCGGTGACATTGCGCCTTGTGTTCCAAAAGGAGTTTTTTTCACAATCGGATGCAAAATTCTTACAAAACTCATCCATAATACAGAAAAATCTCTTTAACTTTGTCTTTGGTAATCATCGCCTATATCTGTTATAATACCTTGTTCTTTACCACTATTAAAACACAATATATTTGCGATATTACCTATTTATATAATATATATTTCTTATACCGAATTCACGTATTACATTGAACCATCGATTAACATAATGAACCGAAAATTGTTAATAGGCTCATGTGCCTTATGTCTGCCTGTCATTTGTCTGGCCAGCCCCAAGCAGCCAAATATCATATTGTTTCTTGTTGACGATATGGGATGGCAGGAATGTTCCGTACCTTTTTGGAAAGAAGCAAGCGACCTGAACCGGCGCTACCGCACACCGAATATGGAGCGTTTGGCCGATATGGGTGTGAAGTTCACGAACGCCTATGCATGTGCCATTTCTTCACCAAGCCGTTGCAGCCTGATGTCGGGAATGAATGCCTCACGCCACCGTGTCACAAACTGGACCTTGCGTTATAATCAGGCAACGGACGCTCCCGGAGGAAACATGATACTTCCGGAGTGGAATTATAATGGCATACAGCCCGCCGGAACAGCCACAGAAAAAGACCGCATGAACGCTGCCTTGACAACGGCCTTTCCCCAGATACTTCGCCAGAACGGGTATTATACCATTCATTGCGGGAAGGCGCACTTCGGGTCTGAGGGAACCACCGGTGCAGACCCCTCGTCGTTTGGTTTCGATGTCAACATTGCAGGTGATGCCAACGGTGCGCCAGGAAGCTATCTGGCAGAAAACGAATATGGAACCGGTCCTTTTCATGTCAAGGGTCTGGAAAAATATTATGGCACGGGAACATTCCTTTCCGAAGCGCTTACCATAGAAGCACTTGACGCGCTCAGAAAGCCGATAGCGGAAGAAAAGCCCTTCTACCTGTATATGTCGCATTATGCCATTCATGCTCCCTATCGGGGCAATGCGGACAAACGCTTTGTCGCCAATTACACAGATGCCGATGGAAAGGGGAAGTTCGACCCTTTCATAGGCCAGCGCCTTGACGAGAATGAGATCAACCATGCCGCGCTGATAGAAGGTATGGACAAGAGCCTCGGCGACATCCTTGATTTTCTCGAAGACAATCCGAAGGTGGCCCAAAACACGATTATCCTGTTCATGTCGGACAACGGCGGGCAAGGTGTCGGGCCAAGGCAGGGACGTATCAACCGCGACCAAAACTACCCGGCACGGGCCGGGAAAGGCTCTGCCTATGAGGGCGGTGTGCACGAACCGATGATTGTATACTGGCCGCGCGTGACAAAGGGCAAAACGATAAACGACAACCGCGTGATGATAGAGGATTTTTATCCGACAATCCTTGAGATGGCAGGTATCGAACATTACGAGACTGTTCAGAAGATTGACGGCAAAAGTTTTGTCGACCTGTTGAAGAATCCCTCCTTGAAACGCGACCGTGTCGTTGTCTGGCACTATCCCAACCGCTGGGGAGAATCAACGGACAAGGCCGAAGGCTACGGTGCCTATTCGGCGATAATGAAGGGAGATTACCACCTTCTGTATTTCTGGGAAACTCAGGAACGCAGACTCTACAACATACGGAAGGACATAGGCGAACAAGACGACTTAGCCGCAACAATGCCCCGACTTGTGGAGTCTCTTTCCCGGGAACTTACAGACTCGCTGAAAGCATGCGAAGCACAGCGTCCGAGGTTTAAGGACACCAACGAACTTGTGCCATGGCCTTCGGAAGCGGCATTATAAACTTCCGCAAAAATCCTATATGTTTTTTGATTGAAATTTCCAGCCGACGCCATTCAGATGGCAGAGGTAATAAACAACGAATTTGTTGGCTACTATGTAACACTTCCGTACATAGTAGAAAAAATTTCTTATCTCAATTATTTATCCAATACGATTAATTCTCCTGCTTTTAATGAACGGTCAATAACTTCACCGGTGAATGGAGAAACCATTAATAATCTGTTCTCTTTTTCTGATTGAATCTTCACCGAAACTACTTTACCATCTTTTTTCTCTGCACTAACCAGGAATGCTCCTCGTGCACGCAAATGATCAAATTTCACATCATTCCAATCTTCAGGAACCGCGGGGAATACCCGAATTGTATCCGTATGACTCTGTAAAAGCATTTCCTGAATACCTGCTGCAAACGCAAAATTACCCTCAAGAGTAAACGGACGGTATGTATACTTCGATTTTCCGGTTCCAGACTGATCTCCATTGACATGGAAAGAATTTGCCAAACAAAAACAGTCAGCAAAGGTTTTTAAAGCCTTATAAGCTCCCTCGCCATCAAAAGCACGTGCTTTCATATTACCAAACCACGCATAAGAATAACCACACCACCAGTCCGATCCGCACGCTTCAATCTTTTTCAATGTAGTGTCAATAATCTTACGCGACTGTTCTCCTTGTGAATAGTCTATAAGACCCAATGGATGGATTGCCAGCGCATGTGAGAAATGACGGTGAGACTCGGCATAAGGAAAACCTTTTGCAATAGTAAGCGCACCGGTTTCATCCAAGTCCAAAGTCGGCAACTGATTGCACAGTTCGTCCCAATGTTCAGCTTCTTCCTTCAGATCCAAGGCAGAAGCCATCTCCGAAGCCATTTTAAACAGATTGGAAATGAGAGACAGATCATAATTAGTCATAGTCTTAAACCAGGCATTCAACGAATTGTCAAAAATCTCCGGACTTGACGAATAAGGAAGAACACGCATTCCCTCCGTATTCAACTCTGTTTGATTTTCCAGAAACAAAGCAACCTCTTTTACAAAAGGATAAGCTTTTTCTTTCAGGAACAAATCATCTGCCGAATATTTCCAATGTAAATAAAAATGCTGTGACAACCAGGCAGCAGCAGTCTGCGACATGGCATATTGAATCCACCCGCCCATCGGTTCTCCGGTGAGCGTACATACCCCCGGAACATTCAGCCCTTCCTTCTCGAAATATTGTCTGGTAAATTTCTTATAAACATCCCGCTGGTTCCAAAGCGTATTCAGATAACCACTTTCTTCCTTCATATGATTGCCTGTATACGTAGGCCAATAACTTAGCTGCGTATTCAAATCGTGATGGAAATCACCCTTCCATGGTGGAAGTTTACCATTATCGGCTGTCCATACTGCTTGCAAAGATATCGGATACGAATTTTCCCGGGCTACAGAGCCCAACTTATACATTTCATTGTCGTATTGTTTTTGTAAAACACTGTCCGGCAAAGCCACAGACGATTGATTCCAGAAATCAGTCCAAAAAGACAGATGCGTTCCATAATCTTTTTCCAGTCCACGCTCAAAAGCCTGTTCCACTTCAACAGAAGCCTCATCACCCGATAAGGAAGAAGTCACACTCCATACCCCGATACACTTGCCGTGTTCATTTTTCCATTTCACTGCAACATCATATGAAAAATCCTTCCATCCCTTCTGATGATAAGTAATCAACCCTTCTTTTTCTGTCAGAACCCCTTGTTTATATCCTAAGAGAGCCAAATCCTGTCCTGTTACCGCATCAACCGTACCAGTCTTTTCCTTTTCATATACCGGAGGAATAATTGCCGGAGCCACTGAATCCGGAACATTTTCAAAAACAAACCATCCTACCGGCTCCGTTGCATGAACAAAAGTATAAAGCTTAGCCCCATTCTTCCAAACAGTTTCGCAAAGCGCATTCTTCAAATATAAATGTACATGCTCTACTGCCCCCATACGCGTAAACTCCAGTGCTGCTCCTGGTATTTTCGATGGTGCCGCATTTTGACTATAAGGCCAGTCAAATTTCTTCTGTACCGGTAAGTAATTTCCTTCAGCAATATGCTTCTTTACCCACGAAAATTTATAATTATCTCCCGACAGACTATCAGTCGGACGTAAATCCCATAAATCGGTGCGGTCCAAAGACATTCTCAAAACAGAATCACGTTCCCAGACCAAGCTTCCAACCGTAGCATTTCCCAAAGGTATACCTTCGTCCCAAGTTGCCCCCAATTTATCAAATGACAAGTCACTCTTTGTAGGGTCCAATTGCCAATCAGCTTTATGCAAGCATCCCACAGAAAAAAACAGAAAAAGTCCACCTATACAGGTTTTCAGTAATATTCTACGAATGTTTTTCATACTAACAATGATTATTCTGCTAATGAATGGTCTAAGTTTTTAATAAACCTGTCGGTTGAATTAAATTCTTAACATATTTACAATGGAAAGTTGCACACATTACTGATATTTAGCTAATTAACAGCGACCAAACCATTGATTACTATCATCGCGCTTATGCACAACTTCATCGTAAAGTTCGGAAAAATTCTCGACATATTCAAAGAATTTGCAGGAAATCGTGTAAATGACCTCGGAAACGTACCTCGCAGAGGTGTCGTCCCAAAGTTTTCCAATCTGGAAATTCTTGCGCTTCCCTCTACGGCAGAAGTCTTCGGCTTCGACAGTGAAAACTACCTGTTTTATCGGTTATTCAAGTTTCGCAAGCTTCACTTGAAGGTTATGTTGCTAAAGCAACGGGTTA
>CAJUAR010000038.1 GCA_910584495.1 uncultured Muribaculaceae bacterium | reverse complement strand
TTATGCTCGGTGATTTATGCTCGGTGGGCGCGATGTATCGCGCCCCTACAGGAGGCACTAAGGACTCTGGCCTTAGTGCCTTCTTATTTTCGCGAGGACTTTTTGGCGCATGGCGGGTGTGAGAACGAAAAGGTAGGTCAGGGCTCCCATTGCGGCTACGTCGGTTATACCTATAAGGAAGAAACGAAGGAAACCGTTGCTCATAGTCATATAAAATATTGAACATGCTCCGAAAACAAGGGCAGTGAGAAGCGCTATGCGCCCCACGGCACCAAACATGGCGGCAATGTCGAGCTGCGGCACGAGGCGGTGAAGAATGCTCATGTCGGTCATGGCTGTGAGGCAACCAACAACAATCTGAATCACATAGATGGCGGGTGCCGGTGCCCCGTACCGATAGGCTATCCAGCCAAGGCCTACTGTGCTTACCGTCATCAAACCGTTGATAATGCAAAAGTTGCGAATATTGCCTGTGGCATTGATGCCAAACTCTATGATGGCTATCATCACCTCGAAGTACATGGCTATGCACAGCAGACGACAGAATACTGCCGCATAGGTCGGACATTCGCCAAGCCACAATGTGAGTACATAAGGCATCTCAAGGAATATGGGCACCACTATGACACTAAGTACAAGAGTTGAAAAACGGAATGTTGCCGTCATCAACGACGACATTTCGTCTATCGCCCCTATGGCGTAGGACTTGATAATCTGTGGTTTGAAGGCCAAAAAGACATTGGCTGTGAATTTTGCGAGATTGGAGCTTACTGTCATGGCAATACCCACAGCTCCATTAATCATCACACCGAAGAATAGATTGACAACCACATTGATTCCTGCCGGGCGCAATGTATCGCACATGGTTTTGAAAAGGTTCCATCCAGAATAAGCCAGCAGGCTGGACATCAATGGTTTGTGCCATTCGAGGCCGGCCCGGCACTCGGCAAAGTGCCTCCGGCAATATACTATTGTTATTATTGTGGTGCCGAGTGTGACACAGAACACCAAGGCTGAGTAGAGAATAAGTTTTTCTGAATCAATGAATTTGAGGGCAAAAATGGCCGCGAGCTTTAGCGTGGTTGTGAGCATGTCTAAAATTGCAAACATGCCCATTCGTTCGCGAGCTATGAGTGTGGACAGATAGCAAGTCTGTAGAACCGTAACAATGACCGTGGCAAGCGAGAACTGATAGACCACGGCGGCAGCCCCGCGTGTCTGTTGGGGAATGTTGAGGTCGCCAAGGAAAAAATAACCGACGGCTTCTCCGGCAAGCATGATGATTGCTGCAACAGCACTGACAATCACCAGGGCTGTGCCGAATGTGTCGTGGAGGCGTTTGCTGTTGCCGGATGCAATTTCGAAGGCAAAGAAGCGCGACATTGCACTCGACATAGTTCCGGTGAAAAAGCCGAACATCACCACGAGACTACCCACAAGGCTGTAGACACCGAAATCATCGATGCCCAGCACTTCGAGGACTACGCGAGAGTTATACAATCCAACGGCGAGCGTGTAGAACGTTCGCAGATAGAGCTTTATGGAGTTCTTGTAGAGTCTTTTTTTGTCGAGATTTGCTTCGGGTGCCATATCTTTTCAGATATATTAACGAAGCAAAAACATTTTTATTGCAAACGGCCTATAAACCTACCGAAAAGTGATGCTCAGGCGTGTTAGTTTGTCGTCCCCTGTGGCGAGCGAGAAGAGACAGTGATGTTTGCGCAGTATGTCGGCAATGAGCATGAGGCCCAGGCCGCGGTCGGCTCGTTTGGTCGAGAAGAAAGGCGAGAATATTTTATCGGCCACTTCCGGGGCTATGCCGGGGCCGTTGTCAATGATTTGGAGAGTGCCTGGTGCCGTGGCTATTGTGATTGAGCCATCGGCGTGGCCTATGCTTTCCCATGCGTTTTTCACCGCATTGACCAGCACTCGCTGCAGCAGCATGGCATCGGCGCGTACAGGGATAGGTTTTGCTGCAAGTTCGGTCTTCAATTCTATATTTTGCGGGCACATTTTGCGCAAAAACGGCAGTGAATCGTTTACAAAAGTATTGAGGTCGATAAACTCGAGCACGGCATCGGGCAATTTGACTATGTCGGAATAGGAGCGGACAAAATTGCCAAGGTTCTCACAACTTGCGCTGCAACTGTGCACGGCTTCGATCACTTCGGGGTCGTTGTCGTGAAGAGTTCCTAAAGTTTCGAGCACCGAAATCACACCGCCAAGGGTGTTGTTCACCTCGTGCCCCATGGTTCGTACAATCTTGTGGAACATTTCTGTTTCAGCACGGACAATTTCGTCGGTGAGGCGTTCCACCAGGAAAAACGGGCGGCGGAAGCCACGGTCCATGAAGAAATGGCGCGAGCAACGCAGCACCTGCATACCTCCCGGCCGAAGAGTGCACGAATCTTCGTCCGGCAGACCGGCAAGGGCTTCAAGGAGTTGCGGAGAGCTGAAATTCTTGAATGACTGGTTTTGGGTCTCGATGTTTCCGTCCAGGTCGCAGATGGCTATACCCATTGGTGAGGCCTCGATGAGTTTGGAAAGGAAGCAGTTCTGTTCGTAGCCTTTGAGGCGTTCGGTTTTGAGGTTGGTAATGATGGAGTTGTAGAGGTCAACCATGTTGTCGGCATCCTTCTGGCCTACGTGGGCAAGGCGGCTGGCAAAGTCCTGCGAGCGCAGCAGGTCCATGCCGGCGCGGATAGTGCGCAGAGGCAGTGCCACGGCGCGATAGAAAAGGATGAGTGCCACAAGAACCGAGCCCATGGCAATATAAGCCGCCGTCGTTTTGCCTGTGGCGATAGCCACCATGGCAGCGAGCAGCAGGACGATGGAGATTATAAAGTAGACCTTGTTTCTCATGTGTGGCTTCTTATCATTTTATTCAAGTTTGGCAAGCTTCACTTGAAGGTTATGTTGCTAAAGCAACGGGTTAATTTATTCTAATTATTAACCCGAGCCGAAGGCTCATAACCCTTTTAACCCCCTTAACCTAAGTTTTGCAAGCCTTAAAGCTTGAAAAACTTTAATCGGTTTATTTTATACCGAATTTTTCCATTCGCCGGTAGAGCGACTGGCGTGTTATGCCGAGCAATTGTGCCGCTGCCGAGAGGTTTCCGTCGGCCTGGCGCAGGGCTTTGACAATGGTCTGTCGCTCGGTGTTGTCGAGGGTGTCGACTGTGTCGGCCGCAGCGGCAGAACGAGCATCGGCAAGAGCCTTGCGTATTTTGGCCATAAACTCGCGGTTTGCCCATGGCTTGGTGACGAAGTCCACGGCTCCGTGGCTCATTCCTTCGACAGCCAGCGGAACCGTGCCCCACGCCGAAAGGAGGATTACGGCAGCCTTGGGGGCCAGAATCCTGATTTTGCGCAGCAAGTCTATGCCTTGGCGGCCGGTGGTGGAGCAAGTTAGGTTCATATCGAGAATCACAAGCTCGACACCGGGCTTGCGCACGGCAGCAAGAGCATCGGCTTCGGTGCCCACTGCGTCATAGTCGTAGCCGGCCTGTCGCAGCATAAGACCTATTGAAAGACGGATGGCCCGGTCGTCGTCGACAATCAGAATCATGTTGCAAAGTTATTGAATTTTTAGATATTTATCAAAATCAACATTAATATCACCGCCGAAAGAATAGTCATAGAGTGTGAGTGAGCGGAGCTGGTACCAGTAGCTCCAGTATTTATAAAGCTGGTTGATGTATTCGCGGCGAGAGCTGTCCTTCGACGAGCGCGAATCGTTGAGCTCGAGTGTCGACAGCATGCCTATCATGTATGTCTCGACGTTTGTCTGATAGCGTTTGGAAGCGATGTCGGCGGCACGCAGGGCAATGTCGAGCTGCTCCTGTTGGTTCGAGAAACGTTCCACAAGAATGAAGAGGTCCTGATTGAAGTTCATGTTCTCGCGCCGGATGCTGCTCTCTGTGACGCGGCGTTTGCTCTCGGCCACTTTCACCTTGCCTCGGCGTTTACCCCAGTCGACAAGAGGGATGGAGAAACCCACCGACGCAAGCTGGTTGGCGCGCAGCCCTCGATAAGCCCCGCTCAGCTCGGTGTCGGTGCCGGTGTAGCCAAGCTGCATGAAGAGTTTGATTTCGCGCATGTCGCCTTTGGCTTTTGCCACCTCGTAGTCGGCTTCGAGCTGCCGTCGCAGCATTGTTTTGACAAATTTGTTGTTTGTCAAGGCCCGTTGCAGGGCATCCGGAAAAGAAATTGATGCCTTAGGCACATCGGCCGGCACATCGGGCACAATCTCCACATCCTCCTCCAGATCGAGGAAAGCGCGCAGACGGAACATGTCGGCCTTCAGCTCGCTCGTTGTCTCCGTCAGGGCCGAACGTGCATCGAGCAGGTTGAGCTCCATCTGCAGCAAGTCGTTTTTGCTGATTTTGCCCATTGCACGTTTTTCCTGAGCCACGGCATAGAGGCGTTCGGCGTTTTCCAGATTCTGACGCGCTATTTCCACATTTTCGCGGCTCATGAGCAGGTTGAAATAGTAGTCCACCGTCTGTCGGGCCACGTTTTCGGTAGCGCTGAGAAAAGCGGCTTTGGCCTCGGCATAGCGCACAGGCTCTATCTTTCGGTCCCACTTCATGGTGTTGACACCGAAGAGGGGCTGCGAGAGCGTCAGCGCCACGGGAATGGCCATGAAGCGGTTGCCGGTGCGGCCGTCGAACTGGCGCAGGAAGTCGAGCGATGAATTCACTGAAATCTTACCGCCTGTGAGGGCGATGTTCTGGGCTATGGAGAGCTGGCCCGTGGCCTGCAAGGTATTGGTGCTCACAAAACTGTAGTCGCCGTTCTCGTCCATATAGGAGCTGTACTGCCTGGCGTAGGATGGCGCGTCGGCTTTGAGCGACAGCTCCGGGAGCTGGTCGGCGCGGAATGTGCGCCACTGCCAGTAGGCGCTGCGGAGCTCGTCGAGGGCTTCGGCGGCATCGACGCTGCGCACACGTGCCATGGCTATGGCATCGTCGAGCGACAGGGGCAGTTGGATGCTCTGCGTGTGCCCCATCAACCAGGGGGCACACAGCAGAACGGGGAGTATGAAGTAGCGTTTCATTATTGGTCTTTGAGGGCTTCGGCAGGATTAATTTTCATTGCCTTGCGCGCCGGCAGCCATATGCCGCAGCATATCATCATGGCAAGAACGAGCAGCGTGAGTGGAAGCATGGACCATACAAGCCATGCAGGAATGGGAATCCAGGCATCTTCAAGGTCGAATTGTGTTAGCACGAGGGCTATAATTCCTATGATGAACGGTGCTGACACCGCAAGAAGCAGCAAGCCTTCGGAAATGAAGCGGCGGAAGAGGTCGGCGTTGGTGGATCCGTTGACTTTGCGGAGCGCCAGTTCGGGTACGCGTTGCTGTGTGCGGTACCAGAACGACCCTAAGAAGCCAAGGAAGACAGCAATCATCACAAAAAGCGCGCAGGCTGTGAGATTGCGTACGATTATGCTCACATCGTGATGCGCGGCATCGCGGCGTTGCTCTATGGTCATCAGGTTGTAGATGAATACGTTGCCAAACTCCATGTCGTCGCCTTTGAGCGATTCGATGAATTGCTGCTGCATGCCGGGCTTCACACGTATGGCAACATCCTGGGGCATCCAGTCGGAGGGAATATCGCGCACAATCACACCGCCGAAAACAGGCTCGTAGTCGGTGCGCCGTATGCCGTTGATAAGGGCTCCGATATGCACCACTCGTGAAGAGTCAGAGCCAATCCATGCATCTTTTCCCACCCATTTCTCTGGTGTTGAATCAGAATAAGAGCGTTCGTTGGTAGAGATGAGATATTGGCCCTCTTCAACAAGTTTGGCAAGGCTTTCGGTGGACTCGCCGTTGAGCCCCGTCAGTCGGAAAGTCCTTATCAGGTCCGGCGACATGATGCGGATATTCCCCAGATAGTACTGCACACTGTCGGCGATGTGAGTGCTGAGCTGGTTTCCCGAAAAATTTAAGTTATAGGGAATGGCATTTGATCCTGTTCCTGCCATTTCGACGAAGGGGTTCGATTTTATTTTGAGCATGATCATCTCCAGGTCGGTGTCCTCATTGTGGAGGCTGTCGGCATATGGATGATAGGTCGATGCATCTTCGGGAATGGTGCCTATCCGGGCCACGCAGATGTTTTCAAAGTCTATGCCTTTGGGCGATTGGTGGAGCCATGCCAGGCCGGCAAAGAGCGAGAACACCACCCATAGCACTGCGCCTACTATGACCAGTTCCACGGTCATCCACAGGTTGCTGCGCCATTCATTGCTCATCTGTTTTATAAGTTTGCGTTTCATTTTTTTGACAAAATGGAGGTTATGTTGCCTTTGGCAACAGGTTATGAGGCAATTGCCTCGGGTTATGTCGGCTTCGCCGACGGGTTAATTTTGACTGGAAGGAGGTTATGTTGCCTTTGGCAACAGGTTATGAGGCAATTGCCTCGGGTTATGTCGGCTTCGCCGACGGGTTAATTTTGACTGGATGGAGGTTATGCCGGCTATGCCGGCGGGTTATTTTTTGATGGGTGGGGTTATGCCGGCTTCGCCGGTTTAACCCGAGCCGAAGGCTCATCACCCGTTGCCGGCGGCAACATCACCCGAGGCCGTAGGCCTCATAACCTCCATCCTATTTTGCATTGATTGCTTCCACGGGTTTGAGGCGCGATGCCTGCCATGCCGGCACGGAAGCACTGATGATGTTGAGGATGAAGCATGCGCCGAAGGCAAAGACAAGTATGTGCCAGTCGAGCAGCAGGGAGAGTGCCGGGCGTGCGGCATCGCCGGTCGAGGACGAGTAGAGGCCGTCGTAGCATTGGGCAAAGATTATACCCATGACAAAGCCGATGATGCCCCCGACGATGGTGACGATGAGGTTCTCGGCAATGATGTCCAGTATGATGCGACTGCGGGTGCAACCAAAGGCGCGGCGCACGCCAATCTCGCTGACACGCCGGCGCAGACGGCTGTGGAGCATGCTGCTCAGGTTGATGGCCGGCACAACGAGGAGGATGGCATAGAGCAGGATGCGCACAGCTTTCTCGCCGCTGTTATCGGGCGTGGTGTTGCTGCCCTGATGACCGCTGGCAATCGTTTCCTGGTCGAAGGGTGCTTCGTGGTAGACTGTCTTGCCGTCTTGGGCGGCTATCTCTGTGTCAAACTGTGCGTAACGGCCTTTCACCTGGTCGCGTACCGTCTGGAAATCGATTCCCTCTTCGACAAGCAGGGCCGCATTTATGCTCCCGAACCAATCGCTCCATTCTGCCCGATGGGTTATAGGGGCAAAAACCTGGGCGTAGGCTTCCGAGGCGAGTTTTGATGCGTCTGATACCACTCCTACCACCTCGTAGTCGTTATGGTCAAGCTCGAAGTGCTGTCCCACCGGGTTTTCGCCAAAGAGCCGGCGGGCTGTCAATTCGCTGACAATTGCCACTTTTCGCTCGGCATCTACCTCGTCGGCGTTGAAATATCGTCCGTCGATAAGGTCGTAGTCATAAACCTGCCAGAAATTTTCGTCCACCTTTCGCAGGTCGGCGGCGAATTTCTCGTTTGTCGGGCCTTTCACGTCCACTGAATAATAGTCGGTCTGATAGGCTGTTTTTTCTACGCCTTCGAGGCCGTCGTAGAGTTTCTTCGCCACATCATAGCTCATCGGGCCTGACGAAGAGGAATTTTCCTGTTGTATGGAGCGCACTTCGATATATTTGCCGTAGAGCATGCGGTCGCGGTGCGATTCGGGCTTGAATGAGAGCAGGCTCACCTGCTGCATCATTACCAGCGTCATAATAAGGAATATGGACAGCGCGGTGCCTATCACCGTCACCCAGGCAATGACGGGCTGTGTGCGCATGTCGTAGACTATCTGTAGTAATTTGGTTTTCATAGGGCAGGGTGGTGTCAGGAAATGATACGTCCGTCGAAGAAGCGCACTATGCGGTCGGTCTGCTGTGCCTGCGCTTCGTTGTGCGTAACCATCACAATGGTGATTCCGTCTTCTTTGTTGAGCGATTTGAGGAGGTCCATCACCTCGGCCCCCATCTTGGAATCGAGGTTGCCGGTAGGTTCGTCGGCAAGGACAATCGAGGGTCGGCCCACAATGGCGCGGGCTATGGCCACACGCTGGCACTGACCGCCGCTGAGCTGTGCCGGAAGGTGGTTTTTGCGGTGCGACATGCCGAGACGTTCGAGCACTTTGTCGATGCGTTCGTGGCGTTCGGCGGCACTCAGCCCGCTGCGGTAGATAAGCGGCAGTTCTACGTTGTCGGCAACGCTGAGCGAGGGAATGAGATGGAAGCTCTGGAAGACGAAGCCCAGGTTGGCGTTGCGGAAATGAGCCAGGGCGTTGTCGCCCAGTGTGCTGCAGTCGGTGTCGAGCAGACGCACGGTGCCTGTGGTCGGTTTGTCGAGAAGGCCTATGATGTTGAGCAGTGTCGACTTGCCACAGCCCGACGGGCCCATGATGCTCAGAAACTCGCCTTTGTTCACCGTCAGGTTGACGTTTTCCAGGGCTGTTGTTTCAATTTCTTTAGTGCGGTACACCTTGCTGATGCCGCTGAGTTCTATCAATGCCATAATCAATTTTTTATTTTCAGTTTACTGTTTTTTTCAAAATCTTTCATGTTCGACACAGCCACTCGGTCGCCCGGAGCGAGGCCTTCGGTTACTTCCACCCACTGGCGGTTGCTGTCGCCGAGTTTCACTGTTCGCCGGCGCAGCAGCTTTTCGCCGTCGGCAACGAAGAGATTATAAGAGCCCGGGCCTTCGTAGTAGGAGCCGGCGGGGATTCGGAGCACCTTGTCCTTGAAGCCGTAAGCCACGTAGACCTGCACCCTCACTCCGGGACGCAGACGGGCGTTGGAGGAATCGTCGAGCCCCACCGAGATGGGCACCGCGCCGGAGTTGGACTGCGGTTCAACATTTGTCACCTTGCCCTCCAGCTCCACATTGCCCAACCGGACAATGGTACGTGCGCCGGTGTGCACCTTGTAGCTGCTGCCCTCCGGCACTTCGGCCTCCACTTTGAAGCTCGACAGGTCGCCCAGCACGGCCACACGCTCGCCGGCATTGACGGTGCTGCCTATGCTGTTGGCCAGAAAGGTGAGCACGCCTTCGCGAGGTGCCGGTATACGGCCCCGGCTGAGGGTGCGTTCCATCATGGCGAGGTCGCGCGCGCTGTTGCCAACTTCGAGCATGGTGGCATCTTCGAGGGCTTTGAGGCGCAGGCGCTCGTTGGCAAGCTTCTTGCGCAGCCCTTCGAGTTCGAGGCGGCCCGTGGCCAGGGCTGTCTCGGCCTGGCGCACGCGGTCGCCGGTGCCCGAGCCGAGGCTGTCGAGGCGGCGTTCGTTGTCTACCTCTATGATTAGCCTGTTCACCTCCATCTCCTTGATTTTGCCCTGCATCTCAAGGTCGGAGAGGGCGGTGCGGTTGGCCAGGCGCAGCTGCTGCAGGTTGTTGTTCTTGATCTGGTAGCTGTCGCGCAGGTTCTGGCACTGTGCCTCGGCCTCGTTGAGGTCGAGGCGCAGCAGCGGCGAGCCTTCGCGCACCGTGTCGCCAGGCTGGGCATATACTTCGAGTATGCGGCTCGACACCGGCGAGATGATAATTTCCTCATAGGCCGGCACAATGCGTCCGGAAGCTGCCACGGCGGTCTCGAGTGGGCCGTACTCGACCGTGCCCATTGTCAGGTCTGCAGATTTGACGGTCTTACCGCCATATATTGATGTGAGGCCCCACACGGCAAGAGCCGAGGCGGCGACTATTGCACCGATGCGCACATACTGTTTGCGGCGTTGGCGCTTGATTTCTGATTTGTCGATTATCTTGTCCATGCCGCAAAATAACTAAATTTTGTGTGCCCATGTCAAGTGCGTCTGATTATTAGTCAGTTAGATGTTGCCGAAGTGTCCGAAACCGTACACCCTTGTAGGGGCGTGACATGTCACGCCCACCACTGCTGTCGGTAGACGAACATTTATACTCATGCGTGATGCTGTTAGCCGGGCAACCGGCATCGGTGGGCTTGACATGTCACCCTTACAAGGGCAAAATAATCGCGTAATTGTTATTGGTGGTTAAAGTTTCTTTAGGTGTTCACTTTCGGGCAGTTTGTTTGTTAGAGCAATCGGGCACTGATTGGGCACGCAGGGGCATAAAAACGTCATTATGAAAGATTAGAGAAATTTTTCTTTAATTGTTTTCGTATGATGAAAAAAATTTATAACTTTGCACTTGTAAAACAAGGCTCGGTTCAAAGGGCCAACATAATAGTGACTTAAAATCAAAACACATAATTTTCAACAACATGAGCAAGATTGAAGAAATCAAAAAAGCCCGCCTTGCCGACATCAAGGCAGACCTTGCCAAATATGGCATAGAGGGCACTACCGAAGTTGTTTACAATCCTACATACGAAGAACTCTTCGAGCAGGAAACTCTCCCCACCCTTGAAGGCTACGAACGCGGTGTCGTTACCGAACTCGGTGCTGTCAACGTTATGACCGGCGTTTTCACCGGCCGTTCGCCTAAAGACAAATTCATCGTTCTCGACGAAAAATCGAAAGACACCGTTTGGTGGACTACTCCCGAATATCCCAACGATAACAAGCCCGCTTCCGAAACAGCTTGGGAAGCTTGCAAGACACTCGCCCTGAGCGAACTCTCCGGCAAGAAACTCTATGTTGTCGACGGTTTCTGCGGCGCTAACGCAAACACCCGCATGTCGGTGCGTTTCATCGTGGAAGTTGCTTGGCAGGCTCACTTTGTGACCAACATGTTCATCCGTCCCAACGCTGAAGAACTTGCCAACTTCACCCCCGACTTCATCGTCTATAACGCCTCGAAGGCCAAACTCACAAACTACAAGGAACTCGGCCTCAACAGCGAAACAGCTGCCATCTTCAACATCTCTTCGCGCGAACAGGTGATTATCAACACATGGTACGGCGGCGAAATGAAGAAAGGCATGTTCTCGATGATGAACTACTTCCTTCCCCTCAAGGGCATCGCTTCGATGCACTGCTCGGCCAACACCGACATGAACGGCGAAAACACCGCCATCTTCTTCGGTCTGTCCGGCACCGGTAAAACCACCCTTTCGACCGACCCCAAACGTCTCCTCATCGGTGACGACGAACACGGCTGGGACGACAACGGCGTGTTCAACTTCGAAGGCGGCTGCTATGCCAAGGTTATCAACCTCGACAAAGAGAGCGAACCCGACATCTACAACGCTATCCGTCGTGACGCCCTCCTCGAAAACGTTACTGTTGACAAAGACGGCAAAATCGACTTCGCCGACAAGAGCGTGACCGAAAACACCCGCGTAAGCTACCCCATCAACTTCATCGAGAAGATTGTTAAGCCCATCAGCCACGGTCCTGCCGCAAAGAACGTTATCTTCCTGTCGGCCGACGCATTCGGCGTTCTGCCCCCCGTTTCGATCCTCACCCCCGAGCAGACCAAGTACTACTTCCTGAGCGGTTTCACCGCCAAGCTCGCCGGTACAGAACGCGGCATCACCGAACCTACCCCCACATTCTCGGCTTGCTTCGGCCAGGCATTCCTCGAACTCCACCCCACCAAATATGCCGAAGAACTCGTTAAGCGCATGCAGCAGAGCGGTGCCAAGGCTTATCTTGTGAACACCGGCTGGAACGGAACTGGCAAACGTATCTCCATCAAGGATACACGCGGCATCATCGACGCTATCCTCGACGGCGCCATCCTCAAAGCTCCCACAAAGAAGCTCCCCATCTTCGACTTCGAAATTCCCACCGAACTCCCCGGCGTTGATCCCAACATCCTCGATCCCCGCGATACCTATGCCGATCCCAAACAGTGGGAAGAAAAAGCCGTCGACCTGGCTTCCCGCTTCATCAAGAACTTCAAGAAGTACGAAAACAACGCTGCCGGCCAGGCTCTCGTAGCTGCTGGTCCTCAGCTCTAAGCAACGCACTTCCCTCATAGCAAAGCACGCCTCCGGGCGTGCTTTTGTCGTTTTTACGGTAAGATTTTTTCATTAAGTGAGGGCGTTTTTTTTAAAAATTGTATCTTTGCAGAAAATATTTTGCCATGAAAATTTTGAGATTTTACACTCGTCTTCTTTTGAGCTTGCTGGTAGTAGGCATTTCATTTGCTTCGTTTGCTGAAAATGACGAAACTTTTTTCGGCTTTAATCTGGCGACAGATGAAGAAATCTTTGCAAATCAATTAGAACAAGCAAAGAAAGGCAATGTCGATGCTATGTTGACTCTCGGCTTGTATTACTATCAGGGCAAAGGTGTCAAGCAAAATTATGGATCGGCGGTGTCGTGGTGGGCCACTGCAACTCGTTTCAAAGGCAATTCCGCCGCTATTGCGATGAACAATTTGGGGTGTTGTTATAGGGATGGACTCGGAGTGCGCAAAGATTTGTCTTCGGCCAAAATGTGGTTCGAAAAATCTATTGCCAACGGCTACGACGAAGCCAAGCAAGGACTTGATGAGGTCAATGCTGCACTTGCCGAGGAAAAAGCTTTGAAAGAGAAGCGAGAGAATGATCGCACCAGAAGGGAAAATGAACAAAAACGGCAAGCCCGGGCTCGCAAAGAGCAAATGGAGAACGATTATCAGAATGGACACGCTTTGCGGATAAATAGAAGATATGATGAAGCCCTTCCTTTGTTAATAAGGGCAGCAGAGGGCGGCCATGCCTATGCTATGTATGATCTTGGCGTTGCATATATCAATGGACAAGGATGCAACCTCAATATTACAGGAAGTGCCAAGTGGTTTATTAAGGCCGCTGAAGCCGGTGTTAAGGCTGCATATCATTATGCCGGGACAGCCTATGCAAATGGTGTAGGGTGCGATAAAGATTTTTCAAAGGCCAGACATTGGTATATGAAGGGTATTTATGAGGGTGATTGGCTTTGTGAGCAATATTATGGCGATTTGCAGCGAGGAATTATCAGGCCATATTATGTACCCTCTACTTCAGCCACTTCTGGCAGTACAAGTAATTCTTCTGTGGCACATTCTGCAGATAAACAACAGGAAGTCCCTCAAACAAGGACAGTCCCATGTACACGATGTAATGGTACCGGAATGCTTACAGGTCGAGAAAAGTTTAGACAACGTTATGATGGTGAATGCGGGGCTCTTTCTTGTTCGAGTGAACATGTTTTTATAAATTGCAAAGTTTGTGGCAAATATCATTGCAGCCACATAGACAATCATTATCACTGCGATAAATGTGGCGGTACAGGAAAAATCCAACAGGTCAAAAAATATGGGCATTGGGTTGACGATGTTGCCAACCATTAAATGATAAGAGGCTCTGCTGCCCGATTCCGTCTTCCTTCCGTCTTTCACCGCAAACGTGCAAATTTTTCCCTTTCCCAAGGTTCGGCATTTCTGAAAAAATTGCTAACTTTGCATTTTCAAAATCAACAAGCTTTTGACACAATGGGTGGTTTCTTTGGCTCAATAGGTAAACACAAGTGTATTAACGACGTTTTCTACGGTACTGACTATAATTCCCATCTTGGCACCAAACGTGCCGGCATGGTGACTTTCGATGCCGAGAATGGGTTCAACCGTAAAATTCACAGCATAGAACGCGACTATTTCCGTTCGAAATTCGAGGACGACCTCGATAAATTCGATGGCAACCAGGGCATTGGCGTTATCAGCGACACCGACCCGCAGCCCATCATTGTCAACTCCCACCTGGGGCGTTATGCCGTGGTGACGGTGGCCAAGGTGAACAATGTGCGCGAGATTGCCGACGAACTTCTGGCCCAGCGCATGCATTTCAGCGAATTGTCGGCCAACGTAATCAACCAGACCGAATTGATTGCCCTGCTCATCAATATGGGCAAGGACTTTGTCGATGGTATAAACCGTGTATATCGCCGCATCAAAGGCTCGTGCTCCATGCTCATCCTCACCGAGAACGGTATTATTGCCGCACGCGACTATCTTGGCCGCACGCCCATAGTTTTGGGGCAGCGTGAGGATGCTTTCGCAGCCTCGAGCGAGAGCTGCGCTTTCCCCAATCTCGGTTTCGAACGTCTGCGTGACCTTGGCCCGGGCGAGATTGTGCGCCTCACTGCCGATGGTGTTGAAGTGCTCCAGGCTCCGGCTTCGCGGCAGCAGATTTGCTCCTTCCTGTGGGTTTACTACGGATTCCCGGCAAGCGACTATCTGGGCATAAATGCCGAAGAGGTGCGCGAGGCTGCGGGCCGTTGCATGGGTCGCAAAGAGGCCACCGAGGCCGAGTGTGTGTGCGGCATTCCCGATTCGGGTGTGGGTTTTGCCCTTGGCTATGCCGAGGGGCGCGGTATTCCCTACCGTCGCGCAGTGCTCAAATACACCCCCACATGGCCTCGCAGCTTCACCCCCAGCAACCAGAGCCGCCGTGCCCTCGTTGCCAAGATGAAACTCATCCCCAACCGCGCCATCCTGCGCGGCCAGCGTGTGGTGTTCTGCGACGATTCCATTGTGCGCGGCACACAGCTGCGCGACAATGTGTCCACCTTCTTCGACGGCGGCGCCCGGCAGGTTCATGCCCGCATCTCATGCCCGCCGCTGGTCTATGGATGCCCATTTCTCGGCTTCACTTCATCGAAGAGCGACATGGAGCTGATCACACGCCAGATTATCCGCGACTTCGAGGGCGACGACAAGGCCAACATCGAACGCTATGCAAGCACCGGAACGCCCGAATATGAACGCCTCGTTGCCGAGATTGCTCGTCGTCTGGGCCTTAGCTCGCTTCGTTTCAGCACCATTGAGGACCTTATTGCCAGCATAGGCATCGACAAAAAGTGCGTGTGCACACACTGCTTCGACGGCTCCAGCTACGACCCCTCCGACATCTACGCCGAAGACCATAAATAAAACTCATCCCATACCACACCGCCCCCGTTCGTCCCCTTGACGATCGGGGGCGGTGCATTTCTAACCAAATAATGGTCCAAGTCCCAATTTTTTTTGTAATTTTGCGTTATACTTTTTTTCTTTTGAGAAATGCCAGTCGGTAAGAACGCATATAAAGACAATATCAAAATGCAGCTTTTTCGTCAACTCAAGGCGGAAAATGCTTTTTGGTCGTACTCCGACAACGCTATAACTGAGGAATCTATCGAGGACAATCAGCTGATTGCCCTTGTTATGCGGCATCTCGACCTGGACCAGATAAAACAACTCTTTTTAATCTACCCCTACAACAAGATTAAAAAAGCATGGCAGACACTTCTTGTGCCCGAAGGGGAGTATCTATATACACTTAATCGTTTCTTTGCCTGGTATTATTTCAAGGCCAAAAATCCTGATGCCTACCTAAAATCGCTTCAGACAAGGTATCTCAATTCGCTGACTTGAACACATGAAAGGACTTGCCCCGAAAACACAATCAATTATTGAGGCCGTCTCGCGGTTGGACTGTCTTCAACCATACACTTTGGTCGGTGGAACTGCTTTGGCAATTCAACTTGGAACAAGATTGAGTGAGGATTTAGACTTCATGTCATGGCGAAAGAATCGATTGGATAAAAGAGAAGTCGACTGGCCGGAAATAAAAAAGCAATTGGAGAAGGTTGGAACTGTAGACAATATCGATATCCTTGATTTGGACCATGTTGAGTTTATAGTGAATGGTGTGAAAATTTCATTTTATGCCAATCCCAACTATTCGCCGGTTAAACAAGAAATACCCTTTATTAATAATATAAAACTGGCTGATGCCTGCTCTATTGGTGCAATGAAAATGGAGGTCATGCTTCGACGTAGCAAGTTCAGGGATTATTATGATATCTATTCCTTGCTTCTCGCCGGAGAGAATATTTATGAAATGATAGAAATGGCCTTGAAATACTCCGGGCATCGGCTTAAATCAAAAAATTTGCTGTCGATTTTGACACGGAGCGATAGATTCTTGGCAGATTCAAATTTTCAGGCACTATGCCCTGTCTATGATGTAACTTCGGCTCAAATTGAGGCAAAAATCAAAGAGGCTCTTACCCTGAATAATAATCAGACCTCTCCGAAGTTTTCCGATTAAGAGAATATATTTGTCATTTTTGTAACTCGGTTTGTTTTGTGGCTCCAAAAAATCTAATTTTGGTGCCATGAAATATATTCATCACTTTTTTGTAATCCTGCTTGTACTCTTCGTTTTCCCTGCATGCGATGTGTTTGAGTACCATCCCTACGTGTCGAAAATCGATGGCAAGACAGGCATCAACGATGCAAATGCGGCACTCCTCGAAGCCGCCGGCTTGAAACCTCCGTTCAAGTTTGCTTTCATCACCGACACCCAAGGCTCGCTCGACGAAACGCGACAGGCCATAGACAGGATCAGGCGGCGCGGCGACATCGATTTCATTGTCCACGGAGGCGATATGGCCGACTTCGGTCTGGTCAAGGAATTTGTATGGTCGCGCGACATACTGGAAGAGGCCCGAATGCCCTATGTGGTTGTCATCGGAAATCACGACTGTCTTGCAAACGGCGAGGAAACTTTCGACTATATCTTTGGCAGTCAGAACTATTCGTTCAACGTAGGCCCTGTTCATTTTCTGTGCCTCAACACCGTGGCTCTGGAATATGACTATTCGCGGCCTGTGCCTGACCTTGAGTTTATCGAGAACGATGCTCTGACTGTCCCCGACAGCATCACCCACTCTGTGGTGGTGATGCACTCGAGGCCATACGACGAACAGTTCAACAACAACGTTGCCAAGCCTTTCGACTACTATATACGCATGCTTCCCGGCATGCGCGATGACGACGATCGTCGTGTTGACGGCACTTTTGCACGAGGCTTCTGCATCAACGGCCACAATCATCAGAATGCTGTGACCGATATTTTCAAAAATGGGGTGCTATACTATCAATGCCCCAATATGGGCAAACGCACATTCTTTGTCTTTACTATTACCGACAATGGCTATGAATATGAAGAAGTTGCTTTTTAGCCTTGTCCTCCTCCTGTGTGCGCTCCCGCTCTGCGCGGAGCAGTTCGACAGCTTGTGTGCTTACGAACAACGTCTGCAGAAACGACAGACTGCTTGGAGCCGCCTGCTGCCCGACATGTATGTGGTGCAGTATGCCGGCGATTTCGGCATGATTTCCGCCGGTATGGGATGGTCTTATGGACACAATCACTGGGAGACGCATTTCCTCGTCGGTTATCTGCCCCCGAAATACGGACACTCTCACTATTGGACCACCACATTACGCCAACTATATTTGCCTTGGAGCCTGCAGCGCGATGGTTCGTCCTTCTCGTTCCGCCCTCTCACGGTGAGCCTGTCGTTAAACTCCATCATCCACGGCGACTTCTGGATGTCCGAGCCCGACCGCTATCCTCATGGCTATTACGGCTTTTCGAGCCGTATGCGTTTCCATCTCGGCCTGGGACAACGCTTCACCTTCGACATTCCGCGCAGCCGCCGCTTCCTCTCCAGCTCAATCTCGTTATACTATGAACTGTCTACATGCGACCTCTATGTGCGACAGAAAATACTCAACAGCTCCATCCCCCTGCGCGACATTCTCGTCCTCGGCATAGGTGCCGTCTGGAAAATCTGACAATATCTTTTCAAGATGCGAGCGCGAAGCCATGGATGCGAGGTGTCCTCACCTCGCCCGGCTGGTTGGTTGCCCGGCTGCACAGAGGCTAACATTTAATAAATGTATGGCTGTCGAGCGAGGTGAGGCTGTCGCCCTTTCATTGTTACTTGCACTAAAGTGCTTGGTCGCGTCCAAACCTTCGTGCTCGTGTCATGCGTTGCGCAGTGCGACGTAGAAGGAGAGGCGGTGGAGGCCCGCACTGTCCTCGACAGTTTGCTCGCAGTGCTATGGTTCGCAAATCTGCTCATGGTTCAGACGGTTTTGGTTGTCGGCTGAAAGTTAGAAATAAAATTCGTAACTTCAAGTTTTTTTGATGAAAAAATATTGTCAAATCTGCGAACTGACACGAACTGACTTGTCAGATGATTAGAATCACATCTTATAGGACTATAGGCTACCTGAGTTCAGATAGCCTCTATGGGTATATGAATGTGTAACTAAGGCAATAGTAATATTCTGACTGATTTGGGGCAGAGTGCTGACAAATTCTGATTCATCATCGCCGGCATAGAACATGACGCTTTGAAAGGCGAAGCATCAGGGACGGAGGATTTTGCGTGCGCGTGCGGGGTCGAGGAGAATTTCTTTTGCCTTGAGGTAGACTTCGTCGTCGGGAAGGATGCGTTTTGTCTGCTCGGCATCGCTGAGGTAGCGCATGGCTATTTCGGCTGCGATGATGCGCTTTATTTCGTCGGCGTTGAAGTCGAGGTCGTGGTTGAGGTTGTGTTTGAGCAGACCGGCCATAAGGTCGAACTGAGCTTTTACGCTGTCGTTCATATATCCTTCGGCTTCAGCTGACTTGCGCAGATAGTCCAGGGCCGTCTCGCACTGGCGGTCATATTTGAAACGAGCGGGGTCGATAAAGGCTTTGAAGTCGTCGAAGACTTTGTTCATCACTGTGGTGTCGGCAAGATTGGGCATTTCCTTGTGTGTCGCGGCATATTTGTTGGCGAAGTCGAAAGCCCAGAGGTCGGCCTGGATGTTGTAGAGCATTCGGTTCATTTCGGGGAGCTCCACTTTGATGTCCGGGGTAATACCACCTCCGTCGCGCACTTCGCGTCCGGCTTTGGTGTGGAACACCGTAGTGAGGCTGTCGGGCACACGCACGGGGCGTCCGCTGTCGTCGCGGTGAGAGTAGTCTATGGCCTGGATGAGGCGCCCCGAGGGGATGTAGTATCGACCGGTGGTTATTTTGAGGATGTCGTTGCCGGGGAGCGGACGGGTGGTCTGCACCAGTCCTTTGCCAAAGGAGCGTTCTCCCAAAATGACAGCACGGTCGAGGTCCTGCATAGCGCCGGTGACAATTTCCGACGACGATGCCGAGCCTTCGTTTATGAGCACTGCCAGTGGCAGGTCGGGGGCGAGCGGCTTGGAAGTTGTCTTGTAGACCTTTTCTTTGGCTGCGTCGCGTCCGCGAGTGCGCAGGATTTCGGTGCCTTTTGGCACGAAATTGGAGGCCACAGCCACCGCGCTTTCCAGCAGGCCGCCGCCATTGTCGCGGAGGTCGAGCACAAGACCTTTGAGGCCCGGCTCCTTGAGGAACAGCCCCAGGGCATCTCGCACGCGTCGTGCCGATGCTTCGTTAAAAGTGGTGAGGCCTATGTAGGCAATGCCGTCGTCGTCGATGCCGGCATAGCTAATGGGGTTGACCTTGATGTTGTCGCGCACAATTGTGACAGAGAATAGCGAGTCGGCCACATATGGGCGGCGCAGGTCGATTCGCACTTCTGTGCCCGGCTGTCCGCGGAGCTTCTTGCTCACATCGCCTACTTGCATGTCGGTTGTGATGCTGTCGCCGTCGATGGCAAGTATTATGTCGCCCGGACGCAACCCTGCTTTCTTCGACGGCGAATCTTCGTTAGGCTTGTGGATGATGACGTTGTCGCCGCGTTTTAGGATTACTGATCCGATTCCGGCATATTGTCCTTCGGAGATGGAACGAAGTTCGTCCTGGTTGTCGCTTGGATAATATTCTGTGTAGGGGTCGATCTGGTAGAGCAGCGCTTCGATGGTGCCGTTCATAATCTTGTCGGCATCGAGGGTGTCGACATAGTTTGTCTGCAGCTCTTTGACAATGGTGTTGAAGGTGTTGAGCTTGCGTGCGAATTTATCTTTGCGTGCCGCAGCAGGAGATGCCGCCATCTGGAGGACAGCGGCCAGCACCAGAGCCGTGGCAATAATGGAGAATGTTCGTTTCATCGTGTTGAGTGTGCTATTTTTCGCGCATAAATACGTTGACGGGCGTGCCGGTGAATTGCCAATGCTCGCGGATTTTGTTTTCGAGATAGCGGCGGTAAGGCTCTTTCACCCACTGCGGCAGATTGCAGAAGAAGATGAACGTTGGCACTTGTGCGCCTTTGAGCATGGTGATATATTTTATTTTGATAAATTTGCCTTTGTTGCTTGGCGGCGGGTAGGCGGCTATGTCTTCCTGCATCACGTTGTTGAGCTGCGAGGTGGGCACGGTGCGCTTCCGGTTGCCGTAGACTTCCACTGCGGTTTCGAGCACTTTGAAGATGCGTTGCTTGGTGAGGGCAGATGTGAAGATGATGGGGAAGTCGGTGAACGGGGCGAAACGCTCGCGGATAGCGGCTTCGTAGTGCTTGATTGCTGCGTTCGATTTGTCATCGACAAGGTCCCATTTGTTGACCACCACCACCAGGCCCTTCTTGTTGCGTTGGATGAGCGAGAAAATGTTCACGTCCTGTGCCTCGATGCCGCGAGTGGCATCGATCATGAGGATGCACACGTCCGAAGCTTCGATGGCGCGGATGGAACGAATCACCGAGTAGTACTCAATGTCTTCGTTCACTTTGTTCTTTTTTCGTATGCCGGCGGTGTCGACAAGATAGAAGTCGAAGCCAAACTTGGAGTAGCGTGTGTAGATGCTGTCGCGAGTGGTGCCGGCAATATCGGTAACGATGTGTCGCTCCTCGCCGATGAATGCGTTGATAAGCGAAGATTTGCCGGCGTTGGGCCTGCCTACGATAGCAAAACGCGGAATGTCTTCGAGGGCATCCTCTTCGTCGTCTTTCTCGGGGAGGTCTTTGACCACTTCGTCGAGGAGGTCGCCGGTGCCATAGCCGTTGACTGCGCTCACGGGGTAGGGGTCACCCAGCCCGAGGCTGTAGAACTCAGGCACGTTGTAGATCCATTCGTTGGAGTCTACCTTGTTGGCAACAAGTATGACGGGCTTGCGCGAGCGGCGAAGGATGGCGGCAACATGGTCGTCGAGGTCGGTGACGCCGTTCATTGCGTCGACAACGAAGAGAATAACGTCGGCTTGCTCAATGGCCAGCTCCACCTGCTTGTTGATTTCGGCTTCGAATACGTCCTCGGAGTTGACGACCCAGCCGCCGGTGTCGACAATTGAAAATTCGCGACCGTTCCAGTCGACTTTGCCATACTGGCGGTCACGGGTGGTGCCCGCCGTGGGGTCGGTGATGGCGGTGCGTGTCTGTGTCAGACGGTTGAAAAGCGTTGATTTGCCCACATTGGGGCGGCCTACGATGGCAACGAGTTGTCCCATAAAATGCTGATAGTTCTTCTTTGAATGCAAAATTAACAAAAAACGCCGACATACCCAAGCGAATTATCGCCGGTGGGCCTCATACCCCGAAGATAAAACGGCGCACGTTCTTCACTCGATGTAGCCGAACTGGCGGAGTTTGCCTTCGCGGTTGCGCCAGTCGGGCTCTACTTTTACAAAGAGTTCGAGATATACGCTTTTGTCGAAAAATTTTTCAATGTCCTTTCGGGCCTGGATGCCCACTTTTTTGAGCATAGAGCCTCCGCGCCCTATGAGAATTCCTTTCTGGCTGTCGCGCTCCACATAGATTACGGCCATGATATGGATTGAGGTCTCTTTCTCTTCGAATTGTTCCACAATCACTTCGGTGGAGTAGGGAACTTCCTTGTCGTAGTTGAGAAGAATTTTTTCGCGTATAATTTCGGTGACGAAGAAGCGTGCCGGTTTGTCGGTGAGAGCGTCTTTGCCGAAATATGGCTCTCCGGCAGGAAGCAGTTCCACAATGCGGTTCATCAGCCCGGTAACGCCAAATTTTTCCTTGGCTGAGATGGGGTAGATTTCGGCTTTTGGAAGGCGTTGCAGCCAGCGGTCGACAATAGCATTGAGGTCGTCGTTGCCTTTGAGGAGGTCTATTTTGTTGATCACGAGCAGAACGGGCACTTTTTCGGCGGCAACCTTGGCCAGGAAGTCGGCATTTTTCTCGGGGTCTTCCACCACATCGGTGACATAGACGAGCACATCGGCATCGGTGAGTGCGCCTTCGCTGAAGGCCAGCATGCTTTCCTGCATTTTATATTGGGGCTTGAGCACGCCGGGGGTGTCGGAGAACACCACCTGGTATTGTGGCGTGTTGACAATGCCCATGATGCGGTGGCGCGTTGTCTGGGCTTTCTGGGTGATGATGCTTATGCGTTCGCCCACAAGCTCGTTCATAAGAGTCGACTTGCCCACGTTGGGGTTGCCCACAATGTTGACGAAGCCTGATTTATGAGTTGCCACGGGCAGTTCGTCTGCCCTGTTTTTATCTTGTTCCATGTCAGTTATTTATTAGAGTGTTATAAAAACAACAAGGATAGCACCCAAAAAGTGCTATCCCTATTGAATTTTTTTGCCTGTGCGGGCCATCAAAGATCCCACACCAGATACATGGCTCCCCATGTGAAACCGGCGCCGAATGCTGTGAGGACAATTTTGTCGCCCTTTTTGAGCTTGTCCTTGTATTCGTCAAGGCACAGGGGGATTGAGGCTGCCGAAGTGTTGCCGGTGTGCTCGATGTTGACCAGCACTTTGTCCATGGGGAACTGTGCACGGTCGGCCACGGCCTCGATGATGCGCAGGTTGGCCTGGTGGGGCACCAGGTAGTCTACGTCGTCAACGCTCAGGTTGTTGCGTTTCATCACGTCGAGAGTGGAGGTGAGCATGTTGGTCACGGCATGTTTGTAGACGGCGCGACCGTCCTGGAAGAGGAAGTTCTCGCCTGCATCGACGGTGGCGTGAGTGGTGGGCTTGGCAGAGCCGCCGGCAACCATCAGCAGGTGGTCGCGTCCCCAGCCGTCGACATGGAAGATTGCATCCATCACGCCCACGGAAGTGTCGCCGGTAGGTTCGACGAGCACGGCTCCGGCACCGTCGCCGAAGAGCGGGCAGGTCTGACGGTCGGCATAGTTGACCATCGACGACATTTTTTCGGTTGCCACCACTATAACCTTCTTGTAGATTCCGGAGCATACAAATGCTCGAGCTTCCTGCAGGGCCACGAGGAAGCCTGCGCAGGCTGCCTCAATGTCGTAGGAATAGGCATTTTTGAGTTTTGCGCCATCGCAAATCACCGATCCTGTTGAGGGGAAACGGTAGTCGGGGTTGGATGTGGCACAAAGTACCAATTCTATTTCCTCTGCCGGTGTGCCGGTGCTTGCAAGGAGTTTGTTAACGGCCTGGATTCCCATATAGGATGATGCTTTGTCGGGGTCGCGGAGGATGTGTCGGGTTTTGATTCCGACGCGAGAGGTAATCCACTCGTCGTTGGTATCTACCATTTGTGACAGCATCTCATTGTCCAGGATGCCGTCGGGGGTGTAGGATGATATGCCGGATATACGGGCGTGAAGCATATTTCTTTATTTTTAAATGCTGGTAAAAAGCTCGGACGCAAGGTCCGGAGCGTTTGCTGCTGTATCGGAGGCAGGGTATTTGTAAAACAAGAGTGGGGCACGATGGTTTTGTCGCGTCCGCACCCAAATTTTTTACAAAAAGGAAACCTCACAACCCCCGGAGGGATTATGGCCTTGCGGCCATAAGGCCGACAAAGGAGGCTGTTGTGAAAGCAGAGGAAGTTATGCCTCTTCTTTCACGATTGCCTGTTTGCCGCGGTAGTAGCCACATTCGCCGCACACGGTGTGATAAACGTGCCATGCACCGCAGTTGGGGCAGAGAGCCAAAGTAGGAGCCACTGCTTTGTCGTGTGTGCGACGTTTGGCAGTGCGGGTTTTGGATTGCTTGCGTTTAGGATGTGCCATTGTTCTTTAGGAAATATTGTAGTTATTTTTAATCGTTTGAATCATCGCTGTCCGAGAGCTTGCGAAGTGCATCCCACCGTGGGTCGGTAGCTTCTTCGCGGGCAGCGTCGATATTGTCTATTTCGTCTATTAGTTCGTTTTCGAGCTCTGCATCCTCGCCGCTGGTGGCGCGGTGTTTTTTGAGGATGGCGCTCATCTGGCGGTTGCATTTGCCCAGCGGGTGCACGTGTTTGAGAGGAATGGCAAGCTCTACGGTGTCGTAGAGCATGTAGGCCACGTTGAGAGAGTTGTCGCTCATCGGTATCTCGAGAACGTCGTCGCTGTCGTCGTTGTAGCTTTCGCCGTATTTCACCACTATGTGGTAGCTTGTGTCGATGGGGAAGTGCAAGGCGTCGAGGCAACGGTCGCATATTAGTGTCACCTGCCCGGCGATGGCAAAGTCGAGGTCGTAGTATTCGCCGTTGTATGCAACGGCGAGCTTCACTTCGAGGTCGGCATCGTGGATGTCGCTGCTCTCCATATTCACAAAGAATTGCTTGTCCAGATGGTAGGCAAATTCGTGCTTGCCGACACCCAGACTTTTGAGAGGCAGATTATATGTTGAGAACTTTCCCATTGTATTTGAAGCGAAAAACTTTGCAAAGTTATATTTTTTTCAGCAACAAAGCAAACAACACCGCGAAAATCTGACTTTTTGCAGCACTTTTTGCTGTCCCAAGCCTAAAAGTTGCCTTCGGGATTTCTTTTTGTGTTGTTAAAATGCTTTGAAGGGCCCGTCTGCTTGGCGTATGTCAGTAGCTGAATGAGCTTGACAAATTCATTGATGAAATGCCTTGGCTACATCTTCAACTTCCTTGAGAATCCGGCAATACCGCCGGGCGATACCGCTTGAGATTGGTGTGGGAAAGTTGAAAATCAAGCTTAAGCTCTGTGCTTCCGTTCTGCCGCCGTCTGAATTTAGGACAGCTCTTTTGCCTCGTTGCCGGCGTTCTTTAGCTGAAATGGTTTAGAACCATCTGGCGGTCGGCGGCAAGCTGGGCGGCAAGGGCTTCGAGCGACGGGAAGCGCCGTTCGCTACGCAGGCGGGCGATGATGTCTACGTCAACGGTTTTGCCATATATGTCGCGGTCGAAGTCGATGATGTGGACTTCGAAGCTGCGGGCGTTGCCGTCGTCGATGCTGGGGCGTGTGCCTATGTTTGCCATGGCCGGGTAGGTTGTCCCGTCGATAGCGACGGCTACGGCATATACTCCGTCGGGCGGCAGCAGCTGTTGGGGGTCGAGGGCCTCGATGTTGGCGGTGGGGAAGCCTATGGTCCTTCCCAGCTGTTTGCCTGGCACCACGCGGCCGCGCACTGTGAAGCGGTGGCCGAGGATGTTCTCGGCAGCGGCGAGTTCGGCTCTCTCTACGGCGTGGCGGGCAGCCGTGCTGGTGAATTTGTCGCCGTTAAGCGGCTTGGCTTCGTACACGCCGAAGCTGTTGCCGCAGACCTGTGCGAGCTCGCGCGCGGTGAGGCGGTCGCTGCCTATGTGGTTGTTGAAACCCATGAGCAGCGCGTCGATGCCGTGTCGTTGGCGCAACTTGGCGGCGAACTCTCCTGCTGTGGCACGGAAGCCCTCTCTGTCCATGTCCAGGAACTCAAGGCGCTCTATGCCTCCATGGCTGCGTACGAGGTCGGCCCGCAGGGTGGTGTCGGTCAGCAGTCGTGGAGCTTTGTCGGGCCTGAGCACTGCCGCGGGGTGGCGCGTGAAGCTGAAAGCAACGGGCTCGGCACCCTTGGAGGCCGCGAGCAGTCGCAGCTCGTCCAGCACAGCCTGGTGGCCGCGGTGGACGCCGTCGAACATGCCTATGGTGGCTATCCTCATTTTGGCAGGTAGTCTGTGAACTCGTGCCCTGGCTCTACGTGGACTGCGTTGAAGCCAAGGGCGCGTGCTGCCTCCACGTTTGCCGGCGAGTCATCGAAGAACAGTGTTTCTTCGGGCTTGATGCCGCATTGGGCTGCAGTGTGGCAGAAGATTTCGCTGTCGGGCTTGGCGGCGCGGGCTTCGAACGAAGTCACCATCCCGTCGAAGTAGTCGGCGCGGGTGAGGCCTTCTTTCGTAAATTCATCGGCCAGGACGCTGTTCCACATAATAGGGTTGGTGTTGCTCAGCAGATAGAGCTTGTAGCCTTGGCTGCGCAGCTCCCGCAGCGCCTTGAGGCGGCGGGCCGGTATTCCTGTGATGAAGCGGTTGAATGCCGCGTCGATCTGTTGGTCGCTTGTACCCTCCGGCAGACGTTGGCGCAGGTAGCTGTGGAATTGCTCTATGGTGGCAGAACCGTCTTCCAGGGCCATGAATATACCTGTCTGGGCATAGTCGCCGAAGTAGCTGTCGGCATTTTCGAGGCCCAGGAGTTCGAAGGCTTCCACGCAGTTGCGGCGTTCGATGTCGACAATCACGCCGCCAAGGTCGAAAAGTAAGTTTTTGATCATAGCTATAAAAATATTTCAGCCCTAATCGAATGATCAGAGCTGAAACCGTAGCCCATAGCAGAATCGAACTGCTCTTTCAAGAATGAAAATCTTGCGTCCTAACCGATAGACGAATGGGCCATAAACCCTGCCTTGCGGCGATTTGTGTATCTTGTCAGACTACCTTAGGCGGCGAGCTTTGCAATGTGCTTTGCGAGCTTGCTCTTGAGGTTGGCTGCTTTGTTCTTGGAGATATGCTTTTTGCCTGCGAGGCGGTCGAGCATGGATGCAACTTCGTTGTAGCGTGCCAGAGCTGCCTGCTTGTCGGTCATCTTGCGGAGATTGCGAACGGCATTGCGTGCTGTTTTGGCATAGTAGCGGTTGCGTGCACGGCGTGCTATTGTCTGGCGGATACGCTTTTTGGAAGAATCGTGGTTTGCCATTTTTATGTTATTGTCTGTATTTTTTCGATGTTGTTGTTATTGTAGCCCATAGCAGAATCGAACTGCTCTTTCAAGAATGAAAATCTTGCGTCCT
>CAJUAR010000037.1 GCA_910584495.1 uncultured Muribaculaceae bacterium | reverse complement strand
CGTCAGGTTGTGAAAATCGGTGTCAACTTCTCCACCCAATCCCGCACCATCACCGGCTGGGAGGTGGAATGAGCGTTACAGATTGATGCGGAACGAGATGCCGAGGCGGCGAGGTGTGCCTCGCTGGGCAAATGCGTTGCCTATCGACACGAAGTAGAAGGTGTCGTAGCGTGTATCGGTGATATTTTCGGCCCACAGACGTGCTGTCCAGTGTTCGGCGGCAAAGCTCAACGACAAGCCCGGGAGGCAATAGAATTTCTGCTCGATTGTGTTTGCTTCGTCCCAGAATATGTTTCCGGTGCCGCGAACAGTGGCAGTGACTGCAGGCTCTATGCCGGCAAAGGACAGGGCCGGTAATCGCCAATTAGCTTCGGCAAAGAAGGTGTTTTCAGGCGCGTATGGCACGCGTTTGCCACGGTAGTTGTTGCGGCCATCGTTATATTTTCGGAATGTCGCGTGGGTATAACCATACGACAGACGAGCACTGAATTCGGGTGTGGGTTGCCAGTGAGTGCTCAGCTCGGTGCCGCAGCTGTGAGTACGTCCGGCGTTGGTCATCATGCGCCCCGTCACAGTGCCGGGAGGGAAAACAGTCAGCTGCTGGTTGCGGCAGTCAATGAAGAACACTGCGGCATCTATGTCGAGGCCGGCCGCCGGCAGTTTCCAGTGTATACCGGCTTCGTAGTTGAAGCTCCATTCGGGCTTGTAGGCCACAATTTGGTCGAAAGAATAATTCTCGCTCATACCCATCAGGCTCATGATGCGCTGTTGCAGCACATCGCTGAACATCTGTGTGTTGTATCCCCCGGCTTTGTAGCCTTTAGAGAAGGAGAAATAGGGCACGGCATTTCCTCCGGTGAACGACACAGTGGCTTTTGGCAGGAGTTCCACATATGTTTTGCCAATTGTTCCACGGTCGTCGATGTTGACTGGTGTGTGGCTGAATACCTCCTGGCCGCCTGCTGGCAGCAGGTGCATGGTGGTGAAGCCGGTGTTGGCAAAGCTGTGATAGTCTAATGAAGTGCGCTCTACATCAAGGCGCAAACCGGCCTCAAAGCGCCAACGACCGGCCTGAAAGGTGCTTTCGTGGTACACCGCAAAACCTTTCGACACGAGGTCGAATTTTGAGCCGAGCACAAAGCGGCGGCTGTCCCAGCGTATGGGGTAGTTTGGATTGATTTCGTTTCGTTTGTCTTCGATAAGGCGTTCAATTCCTGTGTCTTTGAAGTGGACGGGCGCATGCATATCGGTGTTGCGCCAGAAGGCATATACACCACCGAGCCAGCTGTAGTTACCGCGGGAACCTCGAGTGAATAGGTCTTCGGTCAGGACCGTTTCGCGTCTTTTCTGCTGAAGGGTGAAATAGTCCAGGGGCAGAAAGTCCTGGTCGAGGTGCATGTCGTCGTCGAGGTACTGGAATGATGTTATGGAAGTTACCACTACACGTTTGCCGGCCCAGGCCACAGTCAGAGCATCGGCGAGCGAGGTGCGGCTGTAGCTGCATGTGTCGTTGTAGTTGATCAGACCGCTTTCGAGCGATTCGTAGGGGTAGCCGTGCTGGCGGTTGAAGCTGCTTGTGGCTGTATTGGAGATGGATAAGGCGTCGTTTGGCCGCCACAGAGTTTTCCATCGCAGCGAGCCTGAATTTTCGCGTCCCACTTTCGAGCCGTCGTATTGGTTGCTGAAGTAGCCGTCGGTGTGTCGGAACTGTCCGCTTAAGCTCATTCCCAGTCCCGGTATGAAGGTGTGGTAGTAAGCTGCCGAAGCTTCGGCGGTGTTGCCCGTGCTGTAGCCCGCCGTCACTCTGAGGCCTTGAGTGGTGAGGGGCGAGAGGGTGCGGATGTTGATTTGTCCCCCCATTGTGTTGCGGCCGTTGAGCACCGACTGAGCGCCACGGAGCACTTCTATGCTTTCGATGTCGGCAATGTCGAAGTCGTAGTTGTCCTTGTTCAGATATGGAATGTTGTCGACCGACAGGCCAACTACGGGCTGGTCGATACGTGCTCCGAGGCCACGGACGTAGATGCTCGAAGTCATGCGCGAGCCATATTCGGGCATGTAGAAATTAGGAGCTATCAAGGCCACATCTTTTGGGCTTTCGATGCGAAGGATGTTGATTTGTGCGCGGTCTATGCGGGTGACTGCTTCGACAGCCGAGCCGCCATCGGGGGTCTGTTTGATGCCCATCACTTCGAGGGGTCGAAGATGGTGGGCCCGCAGGGTGTCGGTTTCTCCGGCGTGAGCACACACTGAAAGCACACCGAGGAAGATGGTGGATATAATGGATTTGTTCATTCTTTTTCGCTGAGTTCGAGCCACCGCATTTCTTTTTCGTCGATAAGCTCCTTAATTTCGGCGTAACGTTGAGATTTTTCGGCTATTCCATCGGCAGTTCCTGAAGCGAAGAAAGCTTCTATTTCTTGTTTTGCTGCATTGAGAGCGTCGAGTTCGTCGGTAAGGGCTTCGAATTCTTTCCGTTCCTTGAATGACATCTTACTAGGGCGTTCTGTCGTGCGTCGCGGCTTTTTTTCCTCAGTTTGTTTCGGCTTATCCTCTCCGTCTTTTTGGAAGTCAAGAAAAGCGCGGTAGTCGCTGTAGTTGCCGGGAAAATCTTTGATAACGCCTTGGCCTTCCATCACAAAGAGGTGGTCTACTATGTTGTCCAGAAAATAGCGGTCGTGGCTCACCACAATGAGACAGCCTTTGAAGTCGGCCAGATATTCTTCGAGAATGCCGAGAGTTATGATGTCGAGGTCGTTGGTGGGTTCGTCGAGAATGAGGAAATTGGGCTGGCGCATCAACACAGTGGCAAGGTGCAGGCGGCAGCGCTCACCGCCGCTGAGGGTGTGGATATATTTCTGCTGGTCGGCAGGGCTGAACAGAAAACGTTGGAGATATTGCATGGGTGTGAGGTGCACGCCCTCTTTGAGCTCTATGTCCTCGGCAAGCTCGGTGATGGCATCGGCCACGGTTTTGTTTTGGTCAAAGCTTATGCCGTCCTGGCTGTAGTAGCCGAAACGCAAGGTGGTGCCGAGGTCCCAACGTCCAGCATCGATGGGTTCGATGCCCTGTAGTAGTTTGATGAATGTGCTCTTGCCCACACCGTTGGGCCCAACGATGCCAAGCCGTTCGCCACGGGCGAAAGTATAGGTGAAATCGTCGAGAATCACCGTGTTGCCGAATCGTTTGCACACGCCTTCGGCTTCGAAAATCTTGGAGCCTATGCGAGATGCCTGAGTTTCGAGTTTGATATTTTTCTCAGGGCCGTTCCCGCGGGCTCGTTCCCGCAGATTATAGAAGTTGTCAATGCGGAATTTTGCCTTTCCTGCCCTTGCCTGTGGCTGCCTGCTCATCCATTCTTGTTCACGGCGCAGTGTGTTGCGCACACGCGATAGTTCGGCACTCATGGCTTCGATACGCTCTTCCCTGCGACGCAGATACATGGCAAAATTACCCTCTACCATATAGGTCTGGCGGTTGTCGATTTCGAGAATTTTGCTGCACACTCGGTCCAGGAAATAGCGGTCGTGCGTAACCATCAGCAGTGTAGCCCTCGAGCGTCGCAGGTAGGCCTCGAGCCATTCGATGGTGTCGATGTCGAGGTGGTTTGTCGGTTCGTCGAGCAGCAGCACATCTGGTTCGGACATTACGAGGCGAGCTATGGCCAGACGTTTGCGGCGTCCTCCGCTCAGGTGCTCCACCTGTGTGTCGAAGTCGGTGAAGCCAAGACGTGTGAGTAGCTGGCGCATGCGGTCCTCGTAGTCCCATGCGCCAAGCTCTTCCATTGTTTTGTAGGCCTTTTCAATTTCGCTTTCAATTCCCGAAGTCAGTGCAGCGTGATATGCTCGCACGGCGGTGGCGCGGGCGTCGGAAGCATTGTCGAGGGCTGCCGAGAAGACATCGGCTCCCGGTTCGAACAATGGCTGCTGTGGCAGAAAACCCACTTTGGTGTCGTTTCGGAAAGTGACAGTGCCGCTGTCTGCGGTTTCGCAGCCGGCAATGATGTTGAGCAGGGTCGACTTACCCGTTCCGTTGCGGGCTACGATGCCTATTTTGTCGCCTTGTTCCACGCCAAGGCAAACGTCGCCGAACAGCAGACGGTCGCCGTAGCTTTTGGTCAGATTTTCAATGTTGAGTATAATGGCCATGGTCTACTTTGTCCGTTCACGGTTGAGATAGTAATGAGCCAGTCCCACAAAGACGGCTCCGCCTATGATATTACCTATTGTTGCCGGAAGCAAGTTGTTGATAAATAGCTCGCTCATGCCAATTCCGGCACCTTGCATCATGCCCAGAGGCAGAAAGAACATGTTTGCGACACAGTGTTCATAGCCGAGGGCCACAAAGGCAAACACGGGAATTTCGCATGCTAATAGTTTTTCGCCGAGCGTTTTGCCGCTGAGAGCCAGCCACACAGCCAGACAAACGCACCAGTTTGCCCCTATGCCCTTGAGGATAACCACGCCGGCCGGCATCGATGTTTTGGCGACGGCCATATTCTGCAAGGCCGTGGTGTAGCATGGTGCCGAAAGGATGTCGGTGAGATATACAAGGAGCCAAGCCATGGCCAAGGCTCCGGCAAAGTTGCCCAGCCACACTATGCCCCAGTTGGCCATTACAGTGCCGGGCTTCACTTTTTTTTCGAGCATCGGCGGCACAAGCAGGGCGTTGTTGCCTGTAAAGAGGTCGGCCCCCAGCACCACAACGAGCATCAGCCCTATTGGGAACACCAGGCCGCTGAGCAGCTTCTGCAAGCCGGGATTGGCGGCAGTAAGTTCGGGAAAACCAAAACCAATGGCTACCGAAAGCGTGCCTCCGAGGGCGATGTATGCTCCGGCAAGCACGCTGCCTGTCAACAAACGAGCAAAGCCGTCAGCACTGGTGTTGACGGCTTTAGCAACGCCGGCCGCCGTTGCGGCCTGAAGCGTTTCTTTGGGAGTGCGGACGTTCATTGGCGGTCGCGTTTTCGGCCCTCACGTTCCGTCCGTCCCGAAATGCGGCGGTGATGGCGTAGAAGATACTGTGTGAAACGGCGTTCAGCGGCCTTTAGGCTCACAAGCTGACGCGGGGTGAGGATGCTTTTGAACTGTTCGTAGTACTGCTGTTCGATGGCACCTTCTTTGGCTTTTTGTCCGTAGAGGGCTGTGGCCACGGCTTCGAGTTCGGTGTCAGAGGCTTCATTGTCGGCCATAGCCTGGCGTTCGAGCTCGCGGGTCTCATTGTTGATATTTAGCAGTTCTTCGTTCATTTTGTCGTAGACGAGGAAGAATGCCTGTTCTTGCTCTTTGTCGAGCTTGAGTTCTTTAACAATGAATTTATGCTGGTATGGTTTCAGTTCCTCAAGGGCTTTGCCGCGTTCTTCATCGCTTATCTGTACCGACGGCGGCTGTGCGCTCATGTTGATGGCGCAGAGGACGAATGCAAAAAATATACTTGCTAATTTTTTCATAACAAGACTACTGTGGAAGGATGTAAAGACTGTCGGTCGGAACAAACTCGGGAAAATCGATTAAGAGGTCGTCGAGCTGCAGGTCGCCATCGAGAGTTTCGTCATCAATCATGTCGTCGACAAGGCTCCAGTTCTCAATGTCATCGTGGAGATATTCCATCAGGAAATCTTCCGATTCGAGAGCTTTGGCCAGATGTGCGTTGTCGTCGAGCGGCACCAGCTGCCCTTGTCCACCCATCATGCTGAACATCTGAAGCATGAGCCACACACCGGCAAACATTGCTGCCATATAGACGTAGGGACGAACATGCTCCCATGGTGTCTTAGGCTTTTGCTCTATTTCCGACGGGCGTTCCACTTCGGGACGGTCGGGCAGCTCAGCTGTCATTTTTGCGGCGAAGTCGGCAAAATAGCCCTCGGGCACCTTCATGCCTGCCGACGGCACGGCGATGCCGTGTTCGCGCGCTTGGTCAAGTATTGTGCTTCGTTTGTCTGCCATATCGCTTTGTTATTTCTTCTGTTTTTTAGATGGGTTGAGTGTCCCAAGGTTTAATTGTTATCCTTAAAATATTTTTCGATTTTTTTCACTGCCAGGTGGTATGAGGCTTTTAGCGCGCCCACCGATGTGCCGAGAATTTCGCTCATGTCCTCATACCTCATGTCGTCGAAGTACTTCATGTTGAAAACAATGCGTTGTTTTTCGGGCAATTGGGCAATGGCGGCCTGTAGCTGTCGGGCAAGCTCGTCGCCGTTGAAGTTCTCGTCGGCCATAATCTGGCGAGTCATGGCGGCTTCCTGGTCGTCGAGCGACAGATGGTTGCGCAAGCGTTCTTTTTCGAGGAAGGAAAGGCTCTCGTTGATGGCAATTTTATAGAGCCATGTCGACAGCTTGGCGTCGCCGCGGAAGTTTTCCAGGTTCATCCACGCTTTCATAAAGGTGTTCTGGAGAATGTCGTTGGCATCGTCGTGGTTCTGAACCATACGTCTTATCTGCCAGTAAAGCGGCTCGCTGTAGAGCTTTATTACATCGCCAAAGGCCGCACGCGCCGTGCTGCCCTCGCGCAGGCGGGCATTGAGCTGTTCGTCTTCCTTTGGTTTGTTCAAAGCCATAATCGTTACATTTAGGCCTCAAAGTTACTAAAATTTCCCCACCTCACCAAATTATCGTTCAGTCGCTGTCAGTACGCAATGATATTGCATTTGCAGTGGATGTGGAAGTTGGCATAGAAGCCGTAGCTTTCGTTGTCGATTGTTGCTTTGCCAGATTCAAGGATGTTCTTGGGCAGATAGAGCTTTTCTATGGTGCTGTCTTTGAATTGACGCTTATATTTTGACTTGTTGGCTCGGCTCACTACCAACTTTTTGATGTAGGAATGGCCAAAAGCGAAGCAGCCTATTTCTTTGACTGACGGAGGCAGGATAATTTCCGGCAGGAAGCATCCAGAGAAAACATTGTAGGCATCGTCAGTGCCTATGGCAGTGAGCGTGTCGGGAAAAGCCGCTTCCTGTGTTACGGCCCATCCCATAAGGAACTCCTTGGCAAAACCTTTCACACCTTCGGGCACGAAGAGTGTCCTGATTGCATGGTCGTAATGCCGTATTTCGTCGGTATGTCCGTCGGGAGCATCTATCCCCCCCTCAATAATATTGTCGGCCGAGGGGGTGAAGCTGTGCACAATTCCGCCGATATGGCAGAACGTGCCCGATTCCGAGGTGAAAGTTCCAAAAATCATCGAATAAGTTATTTTTGGCAAAGTTACAAAAAATCGACATGTATCAATTATTATTTTGCAAGATTTTTGAACTGCGAAAAGAAAGATTCCAATAAGAAGTGCAACGGCAAAAGACCTCACTCCTTCTCAGGGGAAGGCCGCGCGCCGAGGGAGCTGAGCAAGCCCCCGTTGAGCGCAACCGCGTCAAAGGCATCTTTCGACAGGTTCAAGCTGCAACACAAAAAAAATGAGACCGAAGTCTCCCTGAGATTAAGTAACTTTGTGTTGCGAATATGTATAATCACCTAACCTCGGAGCAAAGATACACAATAGATGTGTTACTCCGGCAAAAAAAAGCAGAAAAGAGATTTCTCAAACTATAGGAGTCTCGGAATCGACCCTCAGCAGAGAGATAAGGCGCAACAGCGGTCAACGCGGCAACCACTGGCAACAGTGGCTTGTCGAAGCCGCCGGCCTTGTTATTACGCCAGATTCACGGATTTTATAGATTAATCTAATGTAATTTCGCCACTCTATTTGGATAATATCACAAAACTCACTATTTTTATATTCAACCGACCGAAATTTCGGTCGGATTCGTACTAATCAGCTCCAGGCTTCGAGGAAGCGTGCGGCTACTATGGGTGCGTCGTTGTGGCGCAGGACGAACTGGCGGCCTTGGTCTGACATTTTTTTCAGCTGTTCAGGGTCGCTTATTAATGCGGCAAGGCGGCGCATGGTAGCTTGGTCGTTGTCGGGGGTGGGGTTGAAGATGGGGCGCAGTTGGTGTTCGCCGATAAAATCGTAATATTCTTCTTCGCCGCCGCTGATTGGCACAGTGCCCATAGCCATGGCCAGGAGGGCAGTTGTGGCCGGTGTGTAGGAGTATAGCTGGTCGCTGACCACGTGGCTGTTGCCAAGAACGTTGACAAAGCGGTCGTAAGGCATGTTTTCGGGCATTACAAGCTTTATGCGTTGTGGCATATCGACAGCCAAAGATTGCAAGATTGAAAGTAGCCTGTCGGCACCTTTTTCGCCTTCGCGACCACGATGGGCGGCATAGAGAATATTGAGCGGAGCATCAAAATCGTGCTTCACCTCCGGCAGAGCCGATGTGACAATTGGTATGCCGCCATAATGCAGAGGAATGTCGGGAAATTCGGCCTGGACAACGCGGTGGTACTCATAAAGAGCCGAAACGACACCGTCGACATTCTCATAGACCATATCGGTGTAGTGTTCCAGGTCATCGGCGAGCCATTCCGAGCCTTTTGATTCTGGCGAGACTGCCCAGTATGTTATTTTGTCGCCATTATTCCACTCAGAGTAAGCAAGGGCAGGTTTTTCGCCTGTGAGGTTTCGCACATAGGCATTGTCTGTTCCGAGGGCAGTGAGGAAGATTTTGCCGTTTTTCTGTTTGAGATGTTTGAAAATTTTTGCAAGTCGCTTTGGACGCAGCCTCACAAATCCCGGCGAGGACAGCTGTACAACATCGTAGCCGGACAAACAACTGTCGAGCATGGCCTTGATACGGATATAGAGCAAAGCCCCGCCCAGCTTGCCGTTGCGTCGGCTCAGGTCTATGTCGCGTCGGGTTTTCATCCATTTCGAGCCGTCGGAAGCAATTGTCACCGAGTGCCCGAGGGCCTTGAGCCCCTCGCCCAAAGCAACGTTATAGTTGCTTGCATCGCCAAGGAGCAGAATTTTCATCAGTTGTCGTTGTTATCTTTGAAGAGTTTGTTTTCTTCGTCGAGGTGGAAGTATTTTGCAAGGAGGGCTACGAAGCGTGCAATCTGCGCCATTGCACGCGCAGTATCATCAGATATGGGTGCTTTTTTGAGACGGAGTAACAACATGCCGTAGAGAGCGTTGAAGCAGGTTTCAATTTCGCCGGCTTTTGCATCGCCGGCTTTTGCACGGAGTTCAACAATATATGGCAGGGTGTTGTAGTATTCCTTGTGATATTCGGCAAAACGAGGGTCGGCCAGCACGCGACTGTTTAGGTCGGCGAGTTCGCTGATGATGTTGTTGTTCATCTGCAGGTGCCCTTTTTGGACCACATCTTCGCGACGCATCATGTCGATGAGCGATTCATACCACTCGGCCATTGCTCGCATCTGCTCTGGTGCGGATGTAAACTGCTTGATTACCGATTCCTTTATGCGGTCGATGTCGAGGCCGTTTGCCCTGATTATGTCCTCGATCTGCCACATGTAGAGCAGATATTCGGCAATGTTTTCTTTTCTTTTTTGCGAAGCTATGTACATGGTCAGAAGCTGTCGATTGTACGACGAATGGCAACAAGACGGGTCAGAAGACCTTCGAGCAGGTCGAGGCGGAGCATGTTTGCACCATCGCTTTTGGCAAGTTCGGGATGTGGGTGAGTTTCCATAAACAAGCCGTCGGCACCGGTGACTACTGCAGCTCGGGCTATGGTTTCAATCAGTTCGGGACGGCCGCCGGTAACGCCTCCAGCTGTGTTGGGCTGCTGCAGCGAGTGTGTGCAGTCCACAATCACCGGGCAATTGCAGGACTGTTTCATCACCGGAACGCCACGGAAGTCTACAATAAGGTCGCCATAGCCGAAGGTCGTGCCGCGTTCGGTAACTGCAACATCGTTGTTAGCTCCCGCACGAACTTTTTCCACAGCAAATCGCATGGATTCAGGGGCGAGGAACTGTCCTTTTTTGATGTTCACAGCCTTGCCGGTACGGGCAGCGGCAATCAAAAGGTCGGTCTGGCGGCATAGAAAGGCCGGAATCTGCAGGATGTCGACAAAGTCGGCCGCCATTGCGGCTTCTTCAGCGGTGTGAATGTCGGTGACAACGGGAACACCCAGTTCGCGGCCAACACCGTTGAGAATCTTCAGAGCCTCGATGTCGCCAATGCCGGTGAAGGAATCCAGCCGGCTGCGGTTTGCCTTGCGGTAACTGCCTTTGAATGCAAAAGGAATTTCGAGGGCAGAGCATACTTGCTTTATGTGTCGTCCGATTTCGAAAGCCATTTCCTCGCCTTCGATCACACAGGGGCCGGCAAGGAGAAAGAAGTTGCCTGTCCCGGCGAGCTTATTGAATGTTGAAGCCATTATATTTTGTTTAACTGATTGACAATATGGATTGTGTCGCATGCCACCAGGGCTGCGGTCTCGGTGCGCAGACGGTTGTCGCCCATTGTCACAGGCTCAAAACCGGCATTTCGCGCCAGTACTATTTCTTCGGGTGAAAAGTCGCCTTCGGGGCCTATGAGCACCGTCACATCGCGGCCTGCATGCAGGGCGTGCGACAGCAGGTTGCGCGGCGTTGTGTCGTCGCAGTAACCAACAAACTTCTGTGCCCCGGAGTTTTTTTGCTCATTGAGAAAAGATGCGATGGGCATCGTTTCCTCCACTTGTGGCATGATTGCCTTGAGCGACTGTTTCATGGCGGCTACCGCGATTTTGACAAGACGTTCTCGCTTGATGTCCTTGCGTTCGGAGCGTGCGCAGCGCAATGGCACAATGCGGTCGACCCCCACTTCGACGAGTTTTTCGACGAGCCATTCCATGCGGTCGTTGTTCTTGGTTGGCGCTACGGCAATTGTGATGAAGGGCTTCCATATTTTGGGTAGCTCCTTCCGCTCTACAATGTCGAACATCAGACCGTGCGGATTGTCGTCGGTAACGACGCAGCGGAAGAGGCTTCCGCGGCCGTCGACAACTTCAATTTCATCGCCTGTGCGCCGCCGCAGCACGCGCACGGCATGGCCGCTTTCCTCCGGGGAGAGGATTGCAAGGCTGTCGATGTCGGGCGCATAGAACCGTATCATTTCACTTCGAGCGATTGTTTGTCTTCGGCTTCCGTTATGGAACGTTTGTCGGTGTCAACAGGTTTCTCCTTGAAAATAAGCATGAAAAGCACAGCCACTACCAGCGCGTAGGCTGCAAAGATGAGCCATGATTCGTGCCATCCGTCGAGCTGTTGCTGAAGGTCGAGGCCCGGAGCCTTGACGAGTTTGTTGACAATGAATGTGCCGGCAATATAGGTGCCAATCGATGCTCCGATGCCGTTTGTCATGAGCATGAACAGACCCTGGGCCGACGAGCGTTGGGAACTGGGCACCTGGGTGTCGACATAAAGTCCGCCGCTGACATTGAAAAAGTCGAAGGCAACGCCGTAGACAATGCAAGAGAGAATGAGGAACATCACGCCGGGGAAGTTGGTGTTGCCAATGCCGAAGAATCCGAAACGGAGCACCCAGGCAAACATGGCCATCAACATTACTCCCTTTATGCCGAAACGGCGGAGGCAGAAGGGAATTGCAAGAATGCAAAGAGCTTCGGCACACTGAGAAATGGAGATGAGGAATGTGGGGTTGTTGGCCCACCAGCCGTCCATAAATCCGTGTGCATATTCACTCAGTTCGGGATTGGAGAAGAAGTTGATGAAGTCCGAGCCGTAGCTGTTTGTAATCTGCAGGGCCACGCCGAGGAACATGCTGAAAATGAAGAACACAGCCATGTCGGTGCGTTTGAAAAGTTTGAAGGCCTTCAGGCCAAGGGCATCGCTCAGCGAGCGGCTCGCACCTTTGTTGCAGGGACAGTTGGGCAGGGTAAGGGCGTAGGCTGCAAGGATGAGGCTCAAAATGCCTGAGGTATAGAACTGAGCGGCAGTAAACTGGATGGCTTTGCCGTCGACAGCCACAAAGTTGACAAACAGCTCGGCAGCAATAAAGCCCACAGTGCCAAATACGCGGATTGGAGGAAAATCTTTTACAGTGTCCATTCCATTGTTTTGCAGACCACTGAAAGCCACTGAGTTGCCAAGGCCGATGGTGGGCATGAAGAAGGCCACGGAAATGGTGTAGAGAGTGAATATCGGGCCGAATTGCAATGTGCCGTTCGTTGCCAGCTCGCTTGTGGCCACGGCACCGGTTGCAATCATAAAGCCGCCGGCAATGAGGTGGCACAAGCTGAAGGTGATTTGTGCCGGAATCCAGCGGTCGGCGATAATTCCTATGATGGCAGGCATGATGATGGACACCAAGCCTTGTACGGTGTAAAACCAGAAAACTTTGTCGCCCAGGCCGTTGCTTGCCAGGAACATGCCCATAGAAATGAGGTACGCTCCCCACACGGCAAATTCCAGGAAATTCATTGCTGTCAATCGGCCTTTAATTGCTGTTTTTGTCATAGTATCAAGATTTTGTGTTTATGCGGTGTATAAGGTAAGCTTATGCGTTGTCGCCTTCAAGGCCTTTTTTTCGGTTTAGAATCCTGCTTATTTTTTCGGCTTCTTCGTAGTTTTCGCTGTCGATGAGCCGGGCAAGTGTCCGTTCCAGTTCTTCGATGGTGAAATTTTCGGGCCTTGGCTCGGCATGGTAGTCGTCGTGCATGGAATATGAATTTTCATCTTCTTCGGCATCGTTTTCGGCAACATCCCTTCGGAGCTCGTCTTCGTCGATGATAAACCCGGCTTTTTCGAGGATGGCTCGTGTTGTGAACAGCGGCGAGTGGGTGCGCAGGGCTATTGCAATGGCATCGGAAGTGCGTGCATCGATTGTCACGGTGCTCTCGCCGTCGGAGAAAGTGAGTTCCGACGAGAAAATACCGTCTTCAAATCGGTAGATGTTCACTTCTTTGAGCCTTACGCCGAAAGCATGGGCAAACGATACAAAAAGTTCGTGTGTGAGAGGCCTTGGTGTGCGTATTCCCTCGAGAGTTATTGCAATGGACTGTGCTTCGGCGGCCCCGATAATCACCGGTATGCGTCTGGGACCCTTGTCTTCGGCAAGAATCAGGGCGTAGGCTCCCGATTGCAATTGGCTGTAGGACAAGCCTAAAACATGAATGCTAACTTTGTCGTCGTTCATAGTTGCCGAATGTTTAGAAATTTTTTAATGAACGGTTATGCCGCCGGCACTAGTTATAATGCCCGAGCCGAAACACAGACGGTGGTCGGTGTCGTAGACGGCGGCAAACTGTCCGGGGGCTATTCCCTGCACTTTTATGTCCGATTCGATGACGTATTCGTTCGAAGTGCCGGGTACGCGGCGAATGGTGCCGGGGAAGAATTCCGGTGTGTGCCGGTTTTTGAAAGTGAGCCGTACGCCTTCGGGGCTGTCGGCGGCAGCACCCCAAGGGTCGGCAGTGATGAAATGCATCTCGGCAAGATGCAGCGTGCTGCCATATTGTTTTTCGGTGTCGTAGCCACGGCTGACATATATCACATTGTCGGCCACGTTCTTACGCACCACGAACCAGGGTCCTCCGCTGAGACCCAGACCTTTTCGCTGGCCTATGGTGTGAAACCAGAAGCCGCGGTGCTGGCCGAGCTTTCGACCTGTTTCTATTTCGATAATTGGTCCGGGACGTTCGCCAAGGTGGCGGCGGATGAAATCGTTATAGTTTATTTTGCCAAGGAAGCAGATGCCTTGCGAATCGCGGCGTCCGGCGTTGGGCAGATGAGCCTCTACTGCAATGCGGCGCACTTCGCTCTTGGGAATGTCGCCAAGGGGAAATATGAGGTGATTGAGCTGATGTCCGCTGATGCGCGCCAGAAAGTCGGTCTGGTCTTTGACGGGGTCAACAGCCGTGGCGAGCCATTTGCGCCCTTCTGTGTCGAACCATGTGGATGCGTAGTGCCCGGTGGCGGTAAGGTCGTATTCGTGTCCCCATCGTTCCTCAAAATACCCGAACTTGATAATAGAGTTGCACATTATGTCAGGATTGGGAGTGAGGCCTGCCCTTACAGTGCGCAGGGCATATTCCATGACGTTTTCCCAGTATTCCTGATGCAGCGACACCACATCGAAAGGCAGTCCATAGCGTCGTGCTATGAGCGTGCACATTTCAATATCTTCTTCGGCGGAACAGTCGCCCTCGTCGGTGTCCAGGCCTATGCGTATATAGAAAAGGTGGAGCTGCAGCGAGGGGTCCTGCGATAGCCTGTGAACCACGACAGCACTGTCCACGCCGCCCGAAATGAGCACAGCCACCCTTTTCTGCTCACTTTTCATTTCTCTTTCGTCCTTCGTTGGCCACCTTGAAAGCCCCTAAAAGATAGTCCACATCAAGGTCGCGCGCAAGAACCTTGTGCTGGGTGTTGAGAAAGTAGAACGCCGGCAGACGTCGCAGGTCGAAATATTCCGAGGCCTGCGGAGCGGCGACGTTGACCCATGTAGAGGGAAAACTCTCCACATCTTTACGCCATCGCTCGTCGGGTTCGCCGGGAAATACTGTGACAATTGCCAGTTGTCCGGCATCGATAAGCTCGCGAGCATTGCGGTCGGTGTCGAGCTTGATGCGCGTCAGCGAGGCATCTATGTCGTCGGGTTGGTATATATATAATAGAACCGAGCCTTGTTTGACATCGGCAAAGCTGCCGTTGTGTCCGTCGGGATATATAAAAGGAACGTCGGGCACATTGCATCCCACCATGCTCGAAGTGAGCACTTTTTCGAGAGCTTCGAAGTGTCGTCGGTTTTCTTTTTTGATTTTTTTATGGTTTGCCGCAGCTGTTACAAAAGGCAGTAGTATTTCTTCTGAACGCAGCTGTGCGGTGTCGGAGTAGAGCCATTGCTCAGCCATGGTGGCGAGGGCCAGTGTTTCGTCGGCACCTTTTTTCTCGAATCGCATCATGAGCTTGTCGATTGAGCTGTGCACCACTTCTGACGACGCATAAGGCATGATTCCCACCCAGTCGCCGAAAACGGTGTTGAACTTGTCTCGATTGCGCAGGGCGAGGTCGAAGTTGCAGCGATCCCAGAACCGTTCGACAATGTAGTTGCATCGTGGCTGGAGGTCTGTCACGCTGTCTGGTGGCACGGGGTAGTCGAATAGGGTGCCGCTGGCTGCTCGCAGACTGAGAGCCGGCAAAATTGCTGCAGCGAAGAGGAGGGTTTGCAAAAGGATTTTTTTCATTTTGCTGTCTGCTTTGAGTAGGTGAGTTTCACTTTAATGTCCTTTGCATGAACAATAGCCGCAACGGGGTTGAGGAGGTAGGGCTGTATGTCGGTGGCCTGGTACTGTGTCTGGTAGTAATAGCCCGAATTTGAGAGGGCTTCGAGAGTTACTTCAACAGGGACGAAAGCAAAGGTATAGTCTTCGGCAGTGATGGTTTCTTTGTCCATCAGATTCATCATATAATCGCGAAGGCCGGCGAAGGAATAACCACCGATCGAAGAGTTGTATGTGGCATAGAACGAAGTTTTGTTGTCGCACAGTTTGTTTTGAGCAAAGAATTCGTCGCGGTCTTTTTTGAGCACCAGCAGCATGTAGGGCGGCGGGGTGACGATTCCGTTCGATTCGATAGTGTCGACAGGAATAAACATCGACAGAGTGTTGAGCACGGTGTTTGAATTGGTGTTACTGCCCGAACGGTATGATGCAATTACTTGTTCAGCAGGGAAGGTTATTTCCATTTCGGTGCCTGCCGGAGCGACAATCATGTTGGAATCCTGAGCCAGATAAGTGCGCAGCTTTTCGTCCATGGTGTAGGAGATATTGTTGTTGCTGATCACTTCGGGAGTAACGAGCATATATTGGTGCACGGCACTTGTGGTGTCTTTTACTTCCTTGCCTACCGAATCGGTGGAGACAGTTATTTTGCTCAAATAGAACGACATGCCGGTTGCCGAGATGTTGGTCATGCGTCCCGAACCGAAAGACGTTTTGATATATACACCTTTGAACACGTCGTTGGCAAAAGTTTGTCCGGAGGCGAAGCTTGCGGGATTTTTTTCGAAGTCGGCATATATTTTCTTGCCGAGTCCTGCGGGAAGTTTCACTTCGATGGTGCGGCTGGTGGCATTCTGTACCGTTGAGCTCTCAAGGAATGTTGAGGTGTTGTAGATTTTCGAGGCGAGAGGAGTGCTGTTGTAGAAGCCTTCGGGATTGAAACCGCTGTTGATGTCGTTGGGCAGCAGTTTGTTAAGTTCGTAGACTGTCAGTCCCATAGGAGCCACGGAATCGCCCTTGAAAGCTCCTCGAGCATAGGATAGGGTGAGCGACAGACTATCGACGTTGGCCGATGAGTAATTGGCGGTATCGAGGACTGTCGATGGCAGAAACTGCGATACGACGTCGGATCGCAACGTGCCGTAGCCCGGCACGCTGATGAGCCCAATGAGCTGTTCGGTGGTCTTGGGCTGTATGGTGGGCACAAGGCGAGTGTGTGCTGTGACGGAGAATACCGAGTCAATCACTATTTCTACAGTGTTGTCGGTCAGTGTCGAGCCTATGTTCGAAGTTTCGTCCTCGTCGCACGAAACCATGGCGGGGAGTGTCATTCCCAGCAAGGTTGCTGCGGCAAAGAGTTTTAGCTTGGCGATTTTCATGATGAATATGCGCGTTAAGAATAAGGAGATACCGGCTTGTAAAGTCAGCGACTGAGTCGGTCAGAGAGATTGCATGAATTGTTTGTATTCGTCCGCTTCAGGATGCGAAGCCACCTCGAAAGACATGATGGGCTTGGCCGATGCTTTGGCATACTCCTTGAGAACGGGGTCGATTTCGGCAGTACTTTCGATAACAGCATCGGCATAGTCAATTGCCAGCTTGCACAAAGCAATGTAGTCGACCGGCTCGGCGAGCTGGGTGAGCTTGTCGTCTTCAAATCCGTCTTCCTTAAGTTTCTCGGCGAAACGCGCATCGAGCGTGCCTTCAAAACGGTTGCTGTCAAGGGCAAAAACAATCTTGGTTTCTGCAACCGCGGGGTCTTCGGCATAGATATTGCGCAGATAGAAGGGCACGAGGGCGGAAATCCAGCCGCTGACATAGGTCAGCCCCGGTTCCCATCGCAGTTTTTTGACAGTTTCCACCACGCCGCGAGTGAAGAACATTGCGCGTTCGTCGTTCACCTCGGGAGAGGTGTCTGTTTCAAGCTCGCGTGTGGGTGTGTGATGGTTGAAGAAATCATCGTTATCAATGAAGTACACTTGCAGACGCGAAGGCTGAAGAGTGGCAACTTTGATAATCAGAGGATGATCGGCATCGTCGATTGCTATGTTGAGCCCTGACAGGCGAATAACTTCGTGAAGCTGGTTGCGGCGTTCGTTGATAGCCGCGAATTTGGGCATGAAAGTACGCACTTCAGAACCGCTTTCCTGAAGTGTCTGAGCTACGTTTCGGTTGTAGACACCTTGAGGGGTGCCGGGCAGATACGGGTCGAGCTCCTGGGTTATAAAAAGAACTTTTGTTAGGTCCATTCGCGAATAGAAGGATGGGCGGAAAAATGGTTCCGTCCTTGTTATACAAATGCAAAGTTACTCTTTTTTTTCCAATATTCGGGCCCGCGGTTGTCCGGCAGCCGCATTTTTCACCTTTTTTATATTTAAAGTCTGCCGTCTTATCCGTAAATTTGCAACAAATTTGAAAACTGAATAAGATGACAAAAAATATATTGCTCTTGTTTCTTTTCTCCTTTATTGCATGTTCGGTGCCGCATGCCGGAGCCCAGCTTTTGTTTGGAGGGCTTAAAAACCGGGTGGCTTCCGAGCCTGTGCGATGGGAGGCAAAGATTGAAAATGTTAAAAACGGTCATGCCACGGTTGTGCTTACTGCAGTGATTGAAAAAGGATGGCACCTCTATGGCACCTCCCTGCCTTCGGGAGGCCCCAAACCCACAGTCTTTGACTTTTCCGAAAGCAAAGATGTGAAGACAGGCACACCCAAAGCCTCGTGCGAGCCAAAGAAAGTCTACGATCCTCTTTTCGATATGGAACTAAGCTGGTGGGATGCCGCTGTGAGCTTTGTGGTGCCGGTAACACTTGTCGGCCCTGCTCCTGAGTTTACATGCAAAATCAGTTTTATGACCTGCGACGGCAACAGCTGCATGCCGCCAAAAACTATCACGCTGAATTTACCAATCAAACAAACAACACATTGATGCAACACCTATCTTTAGGCCGACGCCTGTGGTCGGCTTTCTGCCTAATTGCAGTTTTTATGTTTGGCACGGCACAGACGCTGTCGGCTCTTGAGCCTGTGAAGTGGACTGCCCGTCTATCGGAAGTGACTAACGGCAAGGCTACCCTCACAGTCACCGGCACTATCGACGACGGATGGCATGTCTATGGTTTCGAAATGCCGGCTTTCGGCCCCGATGCCGCCGCTCCCGACCCCACATCCCTCACCCTCGAGCTCAGCGAGGGAATTACTGCCGCTGGCGAAATGCAGACCTCCGGCGATGTTCAGGAACATTTCGACGAAATACAGGAGCTCAAGCTGCCTTGGATAATGAGTTCTGCAACGTTTACCCAGGTTCTTGATGTTGCCGCCGGTGTCTCGGGCACAGTGTCGGGCATAGTGCGCTACATGGCTTGCACCGAGCAGTCGTGCACTCCTCCGGGCAAATTTGAATTTTCGCTGGCCGTTGGCGGAGCCGCAGTTCAGGCGGCATCGGACGATGTTGTCGAAGCAGCACCTGCGGCTGCTGCACCCGTTCTTGCCACCGAGACCGACAATCCTCTCTGGGAGCCTGTCGAGGTGGTGACCGAAAGTAGCGAACAAAGCTACTGGTCGATTCTCATTTTCGGCTTCCTTGGCGGCCTTGTGGCACTGCTCACACCATGTGTGTGGCCCATGATTCCCATGACAGTGAGCTTCTTCCTGAAGAAGAACAAGAGCCGTCGCCGTTCCATCATCGATGCGGTGGTATATAGCGCAAGCATCATTGTCATCTTCCTTGTGCTGGGCATACTGCTCACCCTCATTTTCGGTCCGGGCAAGCTCAACGAACTTGCCACAGGCGCGGTGTTCAACCTCATTTTCTTCGCCCTGCTGGTGTTCTTCGCCATATCGTTCTTCGGGGCTTTTGAAATCAAGCTTCCCTCGAAATGGAGCAACGCCGCCGATGCACGTGCCGAGGAAACCACCGGTGTGCTGAGCATCTTCTTCATGGCCTTCACCCTTGTGCTTGTGTCGTTCTCGTGCACCGGGCCTATCATCGGCACCCTCCTTGTCGAAGCATTCTCCGACGGAGCCAACCTCATGGGCCCGCTGCTTGGCATGGGCGGCTTTGCCATCGGTCTGGCACTGCCTTTCGGCCTGTTTGCTTTCTTCCCCTCTATGCTCAAGGAACTTCCTCGCTCCGGCGGCTGGCTCAACACTGTCAAAGTGGTGCTTGGCTTCGTCGAACTCATTCTCTCGCTCAAGTTCCTTTCTGTTGCCGACCTTGCCTACGGCTGGCACATCCTCGACCGCGAGGTATTTGTCTCCATCTGGATTGTGCTCTTCGTTCTGCTTGGCGTTTATCTGCTTGGCAAACTGCGTTTCCCGCACGATGGCCCTTCGACAAACACATCTGTCGGCGGTTTCTTTATGGCTGTGGCCTCGTTTGCTTTCGCCGTCTATCTTGTGCCGGGCCTGTGGGGCGCTCCTCTGAAGGCCATCAGCGCTTTCGCACCGCCGCTCTACACCCAGGATTTCAACCTCTATGGCGGGACTTTCGAAGAATTTGACGACTACGACAAAGGTATGGCCTACGCCGAAGAAACCGGCAAACCCGTGCTGCTCGACTTCTCGGGTTATGCATGTGTGAACTGCCGCAAGATGGAAGGTGCCGTGTTCGACACACCCCAGGTGCGCGACATTATAGAGAAGGACTATGTGATGATTAAACTCATGGTCGACGACAAGGCTCCTCTTGCCAAGCCAATGACAGTTACCGAAGAAGGCCGCACAATCACCCTCGAAACCGTCGGCGAGAAATGGGCCTATCTCCAACGCTATAAATTCGGCATCAACTCGCAGCCCTACTATGTGCTGCTCGACAACGAGGGCAAACCTCTCAACGCTCCACGTGTCTACGACGAGAATGTAGGTGCCTTCGTCGACTGGCTCAACGAAGGTGTTGAAAAATACAGACAGTGATGGCTCATACACGACAAGAACAACTTCAAGCGATAGAGCGTCTGCTCGACACACTCGACATCCTGAGGGTTAAATGCCCTTGGGATGCCAAGCAGACCAACGAGAGTCTGCGTCCCAACACCATTGAGGAGGTTTTTGAGCTTGCCCAGGCTCTGCTGCTCGATGATGTGGCCGACATCCGCAAGGAGCTCGGCGATGTTCTCCTCCATGTGCTCTTCTATGCCAAAATAGCTTCTGAAACCGACCGCTTCGACATTGCCGACGTGGCTGAGAGCCTCAACAACAAGCTCATTTTCCGCCATCCGCACGTGTTCGGCACGGTCAAGGCTGCCGATGCCGAGGCTGTGGCCGACAACTGGGAGCAAATAAAGCTCAAAGAGAAAGACGGTAACCACAGTGTGCTCGGCGGCGTGCCCGCTGCGCTGCCGGCTCTGGTAAAAGCTTTCCGTGTGCAGGAAAAGGCCGCTCATGTGGGCTTCGACTGGCAGGAGAAAGAACAGGTGTGGGACAAAGTGAACGAAGAAATGGCCGAGGCCAAAGAGGCTGTGGCCGAGGGCGATGCCGCACATATCGAGGAAGAATTCGGCGACTTGCTCTTCAGCATGGTCAATGCCATGCGTCTCTACGGTGTAAACCCCGAGAATGCGCTCGAACGCACAAACCAGAAGTTTATAAAACGTTTCAACTACATCGAGGCCAAGGCAAAAGAGCAGGGCGTTGCTCTGCGCGATATGTCGCTGGCTCAGATGGACGCTCTCTGGAACGAAGCAAAAAAACTCTGAGTGCCTATGATTGTATGCATCACCGAGAAACCGAGCGTTGCCCGCGATATTGCCTCCATCCTGGGGGCAACTTCGCGTCATGACGGCTACTTTGAGGGCGGCAACTACCGCGTTACGTGGACTTTCGGCCACCTCTGCACGCTTTTCGAGCCCCACGACTACAGGCCCGAATGGAAGTACTGGTCAATGACAGCGCTTCCGATGTTGCCTCCAAAATTCGACATCAAGCTCATCAACGACAGCGGCATAAAGCATCAGTTCGAGGTGATTGAAAAACTTATGGGCGAGGCCGACGAGATTATAAACTGCGGTGATGCCGGTCAGGAAGGCGAGCTTATCCAGCGGTGGGTGATGCGCAAAGCCGCAGCCAACTGCCCTGTGAAGCGTCTGTGGATTTCGTCGCTCACCGACGAGGCAATTCGCGAAGGTTTCAACACTCTGAAACCTCAGGACGATTTCGACAAACTTTTCTATGCCGGTATGTCGCGTGCCATAGGCGACTGGATTCTTGGCATCAATGCAACACGTCTCTACAGCCTCAAATACTCGCGCCCCGGGCAGGTGCTCTCCATAGGCCGTGTACAGACACCCACTCTGGCCCTCATTGTCAAGCGTCAGCGTGAAATAGAAAATTTCGTGCCAAAGGATAGTTGGGAATTGCACACCCGCTACCGCGACACCGATTTTACACACACCGGCGAACGCTTTGAGAAGGAAGAACCGGGCCTCGAAGCTGTTGAGGAGATTCGTCCCGAACTCTTTGTGGTCGACGATGTGGCCAAGAAAAAAGGCCGCGAATCAGCTCCTCGCCTCTTCGACCTCACATCGCTGCAGGTGGAGTGCAATAAACGCTGGGGATGGAGTGCCGACACCACGCTGCGCCTCATCCAGAGCCTCTACGAAAAGAAACTCACTACCTATCCGCGTGTCGACACCACATATCTGTCGGAGGACATACATCCCAAAGTGGCCCCGACACTGGCCAAGATGACTCCTTACGCCAAATTTACGGCTCCCATCCTCGCCAAACCGATTGCCAAGAACAAAAAGATTTTCGACAACTCAAAGGTAACGGACCACCACGCCATTATCCCCACCGGACAGTCGCCTGTTGGTATAGAGGGTGACGAAAAGAAGCTCTACCACCTCATCGCCATGCGATTTATCGGGGTGTTCTACCCTGACTGCGTTTTCGAGGGTACTACGGTCACAGGGCATGTGGGGAAGTTCGAATTCCGAGCCACCGGCAAGGTGATTGTCGAACCCGGATGGCGTGTTCTGCTGCCGCAGAAACCGGAGGGCGATGAAGCCAAGACCGACGAAGCTTGCTTGCCGGTGTTCAATGCCGGCGAAAGCGGTCCTCACGAGCCTTTTCTGGCCAAGAAGACTTCGACACCACCAAAATATTTCACCGAGGGCACGCTGCTCCGCGCCATGGAAACGGCCGGAAAGTCGGTCGATTCCGAGGAATTGCGCGAGGCTCTGAAGGACAATGGCATAGGCCGTCCGTCGACGCGTGCGGCAATCATAGAAACTCTCTTCAAACGCCGCTACATTGTCCGTGAGCGCAAAAACATTGTGGCCACCAAAGCCGGTTGCGACCTTATCGACACTATCGACGAAGAACTGCTCAAATCGGCGGCTCTCACCGGTATTTGGGAGAACAAACTGCGCCGCATAGAGAAGGGCACATATTCGCCTTCGGCTTTTATTGCCGAAATCAGCGATATGATAAGGCGCATTTGCCACAACGTCCTCACCGACAGCAGTAATCGTCAGATACAGACACAGCAGCAAGGAGATGACGTGAAGAAATCAGCCGCGAAATCACCGGCCAATGCTGCCGACAAGCCCAAAAAACCACGCGCACCGCGCATCACCAAGCTCGAACAGATTGTCTGCCCCATATGCGGCAAAGGCCATGTTGTCCGCGGCCGCACAGCTTATGGCTGCAGTGCCTATGCCTCGGGCTGCACCTTCCGCTTGCCCTTCGACCTCTGCCCTGCCGATGCCACACCCGGCACCGTCAATAAAGCAGTCAAGAAAAATTTCGGGTCAAAAGCTTGACCGCTTGGCCCGATGATGCAGGTCCAGATTCTTCCGGCTACAATAATATCCGGAAGTTGCTACACCTGTGATTGCCGGAGACCTCAGTCGCGGAAGCGTTTGAGCAGATCGGCGTAGGCATCTATGCGGCGGTCGCGCAGGAAAGGCCACCAACGTCGCACATGCTCGCTGCGCAGCATGTCGATGTCGATAATCGCGGTTTCTTCGTCGGAATCCGAAGCCTGGAACAGAATTTCGCCTTGCGGACCGGCCACAAAGCTTGAACCCCAGAAAGTAATTCCTGCCGTCATGCCGGTGTTGTCGGTTTCATGCCCCACGCGGTTTACGGCCACCACCGGCAGACCGTTGGCAATGGCATGGCCGCGTTGGATTGTGATCCATGCCTGCCGCTGGCGTTGTTGTTCGTCTACAGGGTCGGAACTTTCAAAACCTATTGCGGTGGGATAGATCAGAATTTCGGCACCGGCAAGGGCCATTAGGCGCGCAGCTTCGGGATACCACTGGTCCCAGCATACAAGTATGCCCAGGCGACCAAGCGATGTGTTGACAGGTTCAAAACCCATGTCGCCGGGTGTGAAATAGAACTTCTCGTAGTAGGCCGGGTCGTCGGGAATGTGCATCTTGCGGTATTTGCCGGCAATTGTGCCGTCGGTGTCGAACACCACGGCCGTGTTGTGGTACAGGCCCGGTGCGCGACGTTCGAAGAGCGAGCATACCAGCACCACTCCGGCGCGTCGTGCAATGTCGGCGTAGAACTCGGTTGTTTCGCCGGGAACAGGCACGGCAAGCGAGCACCAGTCGACATGCTCCTCCTGGCAAAAATAGAGAGTGTCGTGAAGCTCTTGCAGCACAACAAGTTGTGCGCCTTCAGAGGCAAGGTTGAGTATTTTTTCTGCCAGCCGTCGGCGGTTGTCGGCGCTGTCGGCGGTGTTGGCCTGTTGTATTATTCCGGTTCGGAGAATCTTTGTCATTATTCTGTTCTTATTTGTCGAAATCGTATCGCTGCAAAATTAGCAATAATTGACGATGTAAACAAAACGTTTTTGAGTCACAAAATTTCCGAATAATTTTCGCTCCTTACTTACCCATGTAATTTGGCAGTCAAGGCAGCTGCATCGTGGCGCAGTGGAGTGAGCCGTGCTGGCGGATAAGAGCCCGGCAGTCGACGGGCACCACTTCATAGTCCGGCAATGTGGCGGCAATTGTGGCAAGAGCTTCGGCATCGGTGTCTACATTATAGACAGGTACCAGCACAGCGTTGTTGACAAATAAAAAGTTGGCATAGGTTGCCGGCAGACGTGTTCCGTCGTCCTCGTCGAAAATGGGCGGCGGCAGGGGCAGGGCAACAAGTCGGTAGGGCATGCCGGCAGCTGTGCGCAGTGTGCGCAGTTCTGCCTCCATTGCTTGAAGCTCGGCATGGTGGCTGTCGTTCTCGTCGCGGCAGGCCACATAGAAAAGAATATCGCCCGGCGGGGCAATGCGCACCAGGGTGTCGATGTGTCCGTCGGTGTCGTCGCCCTCGAGGGCTCCTTTGGTGAGCCATAGCAGACGGTCGAGGCCCAAATCTTCAACGAGCTGTCGCTCAATCTCTTCTTTGCTCATGCCGCCGTTGCGGTTCGGCGACAGCAGACAGTCGGCAGTGACAATAGCCGTCCCCCTGCCGTCAGTCTCAATGGAGCCTCCTTCGAGCACAAAACTCAGACAGTTGATTCTGTGGTGCTTCAGCACGCCGTCGCGGCAGAGGCGAGAGGTGACGAGATTGTCGCGGTCGGCGGCGAATTTCAGCCCCCAGCCGTTGAATTTATAATCGAGCAGCAATGCGTTGCCATTGTTGTCGAACACTGTCAGCGGCCCGTAATCGCGTGTCCATGTGTCGTTTGTGGGCACCTTGGCCCATTCTATATTTTGTCCTTCGATGTCGGGCCGTTCGGGACCGGCGACAATCACGCGGGCATGGCGGCTGATGGCTGCAATAAGGTTGCGATAACAGTCGCGGACCTGGTCGAGCATGTAGCCCCAGTCGGTATCAGTGTGGGGCCATGCCACCAACACAGCTTCTACGGCCTCCCATTCGGCCGGAAAACGATGTTCGGGTTTCATTCCTGGTTGTCGAAATCGCTCAATGTGTTCCATACTTCGTCCTGTCCTTCCATATATTCCTCGCAGAAGTCGAGAAACCCGCTTCGTTCCGACGAGCCTACATCGCGACAGTACTGCTTGTAGGTCTTGCGGAGCTCGGGGTCGTCAACGAGCATGCGTCGAAATTCTGATTCGGCAATGTCGATGCTGTCCGATTGTTTTATGATTGATATAAAGATATTAGTGATGTCTTCCATGTATGTTAGTGTCCGTTTTTGATATAGGCAAATGTCTTCTTGGCCCAAAAATACGAATATTTTGCGAGGCATGCCAATAATGTGCTGTTAAAATAGATTAACCCGAACATTTGTCACTCTGCCGATGTTAGAATATAAAACAACAATTACGCGCTATGAGACATCTGCTTGTACTATTCTGCTCGCTCACCCTGCTTGTCGGTTGCAGCCCTTTTTCGCTCGTCAACAGCGAGATATATAACAATGCCGACCTTGCCGACTACAAAACCTTCCGCATCGTCACCCCCGACGACGGCACCATGCCGCCGGGCATGACCATGGTAACATACTACAACATTGCCGCAGCCATACGCGAGCAGATGCTCGAGCGCGGATTCACCGAGAACCCCAAGGCAGCCATGCTCATCAACATAGGCCTTACCGTCCATCGCCAAATAGAGACAGAGCCCCTTCTGCCGCCGGGCTACACACCCTATGCCGGTCCGTACTACAACGGCTATTATCCATATTTCATCTATCCTCGCTACAACTACTGGAACACATATCTGTCCAATGCGCAGGTAATCACCGGAATATATAAGGAAGGCGTTCTGACCATGGACATTGTCAACATCGACACCAAGACCGCGCTATATTCGGCCTCGGTGGCCACAATCCTCGAAAACGGACAAAGTCAGTTCCGCAACCTCAAAGGCATTGCCGAAGCGGTGCAAACGCTCTTCTCTCGCTTCCCAGTGCCTTTCCTTCCGCAGTACGCGGCAAAAAAGTGATTTCTCAACCATAGCTATATATTATGCGGCGGACAATTGCGAAATTGCCCGCCTTTGCAGCCTCCGCAAATGAATGTTGAAACCGTGGAGCGCGAAGCCATGGAGTGACGCGTTCCTTATGCCACATGGCATAATGTGTTTTCTTCTGCAAGTTTATGCTTTTTTGCTTGATATGCAAAAAAGTGCCGTTATCATTATTTGACAGTTTTATCTGTCTTTGTTAGGGTGGATTTCAGGAAAGATGAATTCTTTGTTTTCCCAAGCAGCTTTGAATTCTTGCTCGGATATGAAGTTGTAGGGTAGCCACTTGAAGTCGGAGAATGGTTGAGCGACGAGATGATAGTCATCTTCCGATGGGTGAACGCTATCAAGAAGAACGACACGTTTGCCAACAACCTCAATCTGCTGCAAGGCGTTTTCGCCAAGGAAGTGGTAGTAGGTCAAAACGCCATTATCCTGTAACTTCTTCAGATAAATCTCCGCATCCGGGCGGGGGTAATGTTTGAATTGATTGTAATCCCAAATCCAAGTCAAAAAACCATATTTAAAGATACTTAAGATAGCTATAGGAGGCCAAAGTGCACCGTCATTTATCTTGTCCCAGTATATTTCAGGAAGAAAGCCAACAAAAGTTGCATCCAGATCTCCCAAATGCCAAATTTCCCAATTATTCGCCGGATCTACATCAGGTTCTCCTAATGTTCGGGCATAATGAGTGGTGGTTCCAAAGAGAATATCTTTTTGACTTGACAGTCCTATTTCAGGTGCTTTTCCCACTTTATACCATAAGCCTTGCTTAACGCCTGCAGCTATGGTTGTGTGGATATAGGAAACGACCTTGTCGTCTATGATTTCTTCAATAGACGGATTCTCATCAATTTTATATCGTTTGTAGAAAATACGGATAACCCAGCTGTTAAGCTGGTAAAAGTCATCTGCAATGTATTGAAAGTAACTTTTGTACTTGCCTTCAATTTCCACGCAGTAGACATCGCCAATTTTGACGACTACTCGTTTAGGTATCGGAGGTTTCATTTATTTAATTATTTTAAGGTTATGGAATAAAGCCCTCGAGTGTTACATTGTACCTCGATAGATTTTGCTGTCCAATCTCAAATCTTCGATTAAATAATTGCCCACCTTTGTGTTCCATACCATAATACATAATGTACTTTTGTTCTATAATTCGTGCTCAGCGCATAATGTGTTTCTGCCGTGGATGCTCCGGAGCATGACCACCCAGTTTTGGGGGCTTTGGAACGGTAGAATT
>CAJUAR010000036.1 GCA_910584495.1 uncultured Muribaculaceae bacterium | reverse complement strand
TCACTCCAAGCCATGCGACCTGGTGATTAACAGATATTGTCGAACCGGCTCTTATGTCGCTCTATTCCTCTTATTTCACCGAGGAAACAAATGCCGCCCTACTGAAAGCTGTAGGCGAAAAATCTCAAGGAGAATTATTTTAACCTCAATAACATTTCGGTTATGTCAAAAAATCTAACAATCATTCTCGCTCTCGTACTCATGGGCTGCTCTTATTCGCCCATGCGGCAGAATCCTACCGCATCGGCCGCAGTACCGGAGGCTCAAACACTCTCGCTCCCTGCCGGGTTCTCCGTAATCGAGCAGCATCCCTACGGATATTTTATCCGCGTGGCTTCTTCTTCAACCGCATCGCTCGCCGATATGCAGGCCGTGGCAGATGCCGTCGGTTCTCGATATGACCGCATCGACTTCTGTGTCGCCGGAGAAAATAATCGTGGCGATGAATACCTTTCCGTTATCGGGAGAACTGTCTATGACTACGCCAACAATGAAATCTTCTCTCTCGATAATGTCCGCTAAACGAGCAATTCTACTCACTAACATTGTTGTCAACGGCTATCCATGTCCGAAGGGCACTATTGTCGTTGTGGCAGCCCTCGATGACAACATCGCCTTAGTTTCTCTACCGGGGTGCTATTTCGCTCAACTCGATACGAAACACTTAATGCTACTCCCGGACGATAACTCCACTGCTAAAATTAAACGTAAATCTAAAACTCACCCTCGTAAACGTAGACGCAGATGAGTACCAATTCATTTCATCGTTCCCCATGGTTTTTGCCTCGGTTCCCATTCTCCCCTTCCCTATTTTTTTACGACATATATGACCTGTCGGGGCACCGCTGCACTCATGTAGGAATGGACTTCTCCGACCGCCAATCGGTCGAAGATGTCGAATATATCGACGTAACGCCCGGCATTCCCATAACTGACCCCGCTCGTATTCTTGCCGAAGCCTCACAAATACCGTTTTGGGTCGAAGACCGCAGACGCGAATCTGTTCATAATCGCATTTTCGGATTATACAAGGATATCCGAATCTTGCTCGATGAGTTCCGCGACCTGCTTTATGGGCACTGCACTCCAAACCGGCCTCGCGCTCAATGGGAGCGTAAGGCAAGCCGTACGATATCCGAGAGTTTTGAGGCTCTGGCAGGAGCAATCGAATCAGACCTCGATCTCTTCATGAAGGTGGCATCAATACCTTCTTGGGATATGTGGGATTACCATGGCCTAAACGACGAGGAATATTCAAAGGCCGAGGCAGCCTACAAGAGAGAAAGCGAATTGAACCGGATACGCTCCGCGTTCGAGGAAGATTTCAAAGTTCTTACGCGCCCGGGGTATAAGCCCTACGACGACCTGCCATTCTAACCATGTCTTACTTCGATCTTCCCATTGTGCCGACAATCAACGAAATCATCCACAACATACCGACAAATATCAATCCTATTGCCCGAATGCCTCTACGCTCAGAGCGCTGTTCCCGGGCTTCTTTATCTGACAACATTTAATCTTCTCGAAAATGAAAGTAACATTTGAAATCTCGGATATCCAAGTGCTGAAAGTATGCGCTCTATATCCGGCAACCGATGAACAATCCGAGGCAGTCTTGGCTGCCGTCCACGAAACGCCCGAACTCGACCTCACAGCAAAATGCCGTGATGACAATGATTTCGCACAACTCTCCCTGGCCGTCTGTGCTTATGCCGTCTCGGTTATAGTAAATAAGTTTAAAAACGAAGTCGATAAATAGCCATGACAATAGAAGTATTACAAGACGATAACTCTATCGAGCATCAGCGCCAACTCGTGGCCGAAGCTCTCCCTGAACTGGGGTCATTCCTCATCATCGGCAAAAGGTCGTCCGGCTCCAAGAAGATGGCGAATTTCGCCTCATGCTCATTCCGCCCTGATGACTTGGCCTTCGCTGTCGCCAATTTCCTATTGGCTCACCGTGAAGCCGCAATCCCGTTTATTTGCGGCGTCCAAATGTTCAATGACGCAATCCACAAAGAATAATCCAAAACGAGAAAAATGCAAACACTAATCTCTAAAATCAACGGCGTCGACATCGTAACCGTTGAACGCGACGGAGAAATCTTCGTCCCTATTAAACCTATCTGCGAAGCCATCGGCATCGATGATCGTGCGCAGCGAGATAAAATCCAATCCGATGAAATTCTCGGTTCAACTGGGGTGCTTAGCACCTCAGTTGCCGCCGATGGCAAGGAACGTGAAATGTTCTGCCTGCCCCTAAAATATGTTTATGGTTGGCTGTTCACAATCAATCCAAAGAACGTTGCCCCGGAAGCCCGTGAGGCAGTCGCAGTCTACCGCCGCGAGTGCTACGATGTGCTCTACGAACACTTCACCGGCTCTATGCGGCGTACCATCGAGACCAACAACGCCGAAATCGAACTCCTCCAGCAAATCAACGCAGCAATTTCCCGGGAAAAAGATGCAAAGGCCGACCGTCGCAAAGCCGAAGAAGCCCTCTCCAAACTCCGTTCCGAACGCCTCAACCCCCAACCCAGATTATTCCCCTAACATCCCTTTGATAAAACAAACCCCGTCTCCGTGTCCGGAGCCGGGGAAAGCGTCTGTGTGCTTTGCGTGTCAAACAAAAAGAGCCATGGACGCTTGTTCTTTTGTCATACTCGCCGGGAAAATGTTGCCAGCTGCACGCCGATTTCGTTGAGTGCCTTTATAAACGTTGCTTCTTCAGCCTCGGTGAAGGCTGCGGGCTTACCGTTTACCAACTGCCCCTTTACTCTCTGATACAGCCACTGGCGGGTCTTGCCGAAATAGTGCCGGGCTATATAGGCGAGGTTCACAACCTCGGTCAACCTCCCCATGCGTTCATGCATCGTATAGGAAGCCACCGACTTCTCTACGTTGTCAAGATGCTTGTCGGCCGATGTTATAAGATATTGCAGGGCATCATTCATTTCCTGAATTTTGCCCTCGGCCTGTGCCTGGGCTGTTATCTCTTTCAGATAGTGGGTAGCGGAAGGATCACCGGCTGCCTCCATCTGTTTCCATTTTTCTATACGTTCTTTCATCATCTTTTAGTTTTAAGGGGAGAGGGGCATCCCCCTCCCCGGGTTTTTACTTCTGTTTGCGAACTTCCTCTATCAACATCTCCAGATGTTTCTTTCTGTCGAGCATGTTGTCGAGATGTCGTTCAATCTCTCTCGTGGGCTTGACTCCTGACTGCAGTAAGAAGGAGATTTTTTCAAGCTCCATTTTGACCGCGAGTAATTCGCCGGCCCAATACTGTAAAAGTGCTTGTTTGTCCATCATGTTAAATAACTCTTTTCGTTTGACACTGCAAAGATAATACACTTTTGTGAATTGGCAAAATTTCCAAACAAAAAAAATTCACTTTTGGTTATTTTTTGTGTTCGCACCCTCGCCCATCACCGGCGGGGGTGTTTTCGTTTCATGGAAAAATTTCTCAGATTGTTTGATATATCGCAAATAGTTAATATCTTTGCGTCACAATTCCAACAATCTAAGAATTTCAACTATGAGCAAACAGAAAATCACCATCCTCAACGGCGTTGAAATCTTCGCCGAAATCACCGAAAACGGACAAGTCTACATCCCTGTCAAACCTATCTGCCAAGCCATCGGCATCGACCCGGCAGCACAGCGACACCGCATCGACCGGCACTACATCCTCAATTCAGTTGAGGTTACTATGACCTCAACTGGAGCCGACGGAAAGAGCTACGAAATGCTCTGCCTCCCCCTCGAATATATCTATGGCTGGCTCTTCACCATCGATGCCAACCTGGTTGCCGAAGCCAACCGCGAAAAGGTGGCAGACTACCAGCGCGAATGTTACGACATCCTCTATCGCCACTTTGCCGGTTCGCTCCGCCGTCGTGTCGAAGAGAACGAAGCCGAAATCGCAGCTCTTAGGGCCGTAAATGCTGCAATCCTCAAAGTGAAGGATGCCAGAGCCGAACAGCGTAAGGCCGAAGAGCACCTTGCGGAAATCCGCAAATCCCGTCTTGATTCAACTCCATGCTTGGAATTCGAATAGATTGTTAAACTATGGGCCGTCGGCTGCAAAGAGTTGCACCGACGGCTTTTTCTCTAACCCTAAATTACATGGGACAGACCCACAACTTTGATGAAGATAGCCGTTTCTTTATTGAAAACTACGGTACTTTGCTCAATCTTCATGCCGGGAAATTCATTGTAATAGCTCACAGACGTGTGCTATTTGTCACCGATTCAGAACTAAAGGCCTCCGAATGGGCTGATACTTTTGGCATCTCAGGTAAATGCACAATCCTCCAAGTATCGCCTAAAACTTACAGCGAACAATCCGAAGGAATTCCAATATGAACGACAAATACAACATTTTCACCATTAAAGCTCCAGGCATTCTCGACCAGTTGCGCTCTCATGTTGTCGTGGCCAATCCCTCGAATAAAGATATTGCCTTCGGGACGATGGCTGTTTGGGATACAGGTTCCCCGATTTGCTTCATCTCTGAAAAACTTCGGCGTCTCCTGAACCTCGAATTCTCAAGAGAACTGCCCGGATATGGTATCTTTGCCAAAGGCTCTATTAATTATGGCCTCGTCTCAATCCGCCTCGTAGCCCGGGGGCGTTTTTTCGATGTCATGGCCGCTGTAACCCCTGACCTCCACCGCGGCCCGGACTGTCAGGCTATTATTGGCATGAACATCATCACAAAAGGTCAGCTCATGGTCTCGTTCAAAGACAATTCCACCATATTCTCTTTCTCGATCCCTGCCGTTGACAATAATGATCTTGTCGATACCGCTGTGTCTAATGACCTCGAAACTTCTTTCGGCTACATCGATACCTCAGATGATTTTTCGCCGGAAGCATAATAATCCCCCCTCCCCTATTGCACATGTGAATTTCTCTCCCTACTTTCTCCTATGGTGGACAACAAAAACACTAACGATTCTTCCTTCTCCCTGACGGCTCATTCTCCAGGAGAGCCTTCAAAGCTCTACACTCCAGTCACCATCATGAATCTCGAAAAAGTGATTGCCGCGGAGGCTCATGCTATGTGGGATACCGGTGCCGAGGTATGTATAATATCAAGACGACTGGCAGATGCCTTGCAGCTCGAAATGGCTCCGGGGCCTTCTGCAAGAGGTCTTACAGGTTCTGCCGATACATCGGCTTGTTACGCCTATGTGTCGTTTGTTGCCGGAGGCGGTATTATTACCGTGAAATGCGCCGTGATCGACGGCAATGTCGGCGGTGTCGATTACTCGGTTATTCTCGGATTGAATCTTATCCGTCGCGGGGCGCTGGCTATCACGGGCGGAGATTCCGGAATAACCCTCTCGTTCACCCTACCGGCTTCCGCTGTTGTCGACTTCACCACAATAGATGCTCATAAACCCGGCGACATCGTCAAACTCAGCAATGGCCCGGAAGAAATTAAGATTTTCTCCGGCTTTGAGGCTATAAAAATCATCAATCGTGCCATTCCTGACTTTGCAAAATAAAATTCCACCCTCCCAACTATTGCACATGTAAAATCCTCGTTGTTTGTGATGTGAATAAATTGTCGTATATTTGCAACAAAATACGAACCTATTAACCATGGAGAAACTTAATTCTTTCACTGCTCTTGACTTTGAAACGCTTACACCTGAGCGCACAAGTGCCTGTGCCATAGGACTTGTAAAAGTCATTGATGGGCAAATTGTGCAAAAACTCTATTCTTTGATTAATCCTATTCCGGACAATCGTACAAAAGATAATTCTGCCATTCATGGCATTACTCGCGAAATGGTAGCTAAAGCTCCAACTTTTGAGCAGCTATGGCCAATGATTGACAAATTTGTGGGAAGCGACACGATTGTGTGTCATAATGCTGAATTTGACAAAGCTGTTTGGACCGAGCAATTAATCCATTATGCTTGCGTGGAGAATCCGTATAAATATGAATTTTTTTGCACATATCATCTAACCGGGCTACCCCTCGACGAAGCCTGTGTAAAACATAACATAGACATGGGCAGCCACCATGATGCTCTCGATGACGCACTGGCATGTGCAAAAGTTCTTCTCGCCGAGAATGGATTTATGCAGACTCGCGTGTTTCCAGGCGGAATAGGCCTTGCCCTGAAACAATATAGAGCAAAAAAATACGAACGAGACACCCTCGATCCAATAGATGACGCACTCGTGGAAAACAAGGAAACTCCCTTTTTCCATGCAAGAACAGTTGTTACCGGGGTGTTCGAAGCCTTCCCGAATCGCAACGACCTCGGCAAAAAACTCCAGGCCTTGGGCGCTGATATAAATACCACAATATCCAAGAAAACAAATGTTGTCGTAATAGGTGATGGGGCAGGGCCTTCCAAATTACGCAAGATAGAAGAACTCCGAAACGATGGTTTCGATATCCGCATAATATTCGAACCGGAACTCATCTCCATCCTTTCTTAATCTTCCAATGAAAAGACAGAACTCGCTCAACGTGACATGGGCAAAAGCTTCCGGTGAAGTGTATTGCCATCACGCTTCAATAAATATTCCTTTTAAAGCTTCGCTCTTTCCTCCGGAAATAGTGTATGTCGGCGTTACAGTTCGCACCAATATAATTCAAAAAAAGAAAATTGTTAAATCTTTCGACAAACGCATCTCTCGTTTTCTTCCTTGTAAAGTTGAAGACGACATCCTTGTCATTCCTATCAATTCCGCTTCGATTATCGAGGGGCTTAGCTTAAACTCCTGGACTTCGTTAAAGCATAAAGGAAGAGGAACGCCAAAAGAGATACCTATTAATGTTTTTTACAAGGTCGAAGAAGATCCGGAAGTGTCGCTGACATTTGATTATAAGAATGGCAAAACGCCATATCTCATTGGTGAACCGGACTTCATCAATCTTAAAGATGGAGATAAAATTGATTCTTTAATCACATTCCCATCTTAATTTTCTCTCCCCAAATTTTGCAGAATCCAAAATTTGCACTAATTTTGTGGTGCTGTAAAACCATAGCAGTTTGCCTGCTACCTTGAGCGCGGTTTAGACGCTCGACATAACTTCGGGCTTTTTTTATGCCCGGCTGGTAACGAAGTTTACTTCGCGACCATCTACATAAGTAGCCCTCTACGGCTGCCATTCCGAAAACTTAATATCGCCCTCAGGGGTAGGCATTATGGTTTTACAGCAACGGAGTGGTAGCCGTTTTTATGTCTGCCAATAGCTGTAAAACCATAATGCCAAGCGTTATGCAACAAACAATTCTTTTCAAGGTCCCGGGCAAACCTTCAACTCGCCCGCTGGTAATCCTGACAGGCCTCGACATCGAGGCTAAGTCTTCAACCAATCATTTTCGTGAAGCCACGAAAATGCTCTCCCGCGCCCTCTCGAAGGCATGGCAATGGACGCGGTGCAACTGTACGCCTGTGCGCATCATCCGCGCCATATTCTCGGCAAAGGTCTCGACGGTCGTGGCCATCGTCGTCGTGGCTGCCATGTACTGGCACAATCTCTCTATCGATAACGTTATCGAGGCGCAGAGAGCCGTCGGCTTCGACTGCTTGCTCGGAATGCCCTGGGGCATTGTCTGGGCTGTTCGTTTCACTCGTATGCCGATGCCGGAGGAAGGAGGGGATGAATAATGGCTAATACCATTCAATACCGCTTCGAGTCTTTTCTTCACCCGGCTCATGTTTCTCGCATCGAACTCGAAACAGGAGAAGCCGACTGGGTGTATATCCGTCGCCGCCACCATCAGCTCGCCACAGAGCGCAACGAGCAAGTGATGCTCTACGTCTATAATGCCTGTCTCCACCGCTGGGACTACATGGGCAAAGTTCTCTCGGATGGCTGCTATTACCACTGGAACGGTAGCGGCCCCTTTGAGCTTTCTGCCGACGGCCGTAACTATTTCAGGAAAGGAGGTGAGCTATGAGCAAACCAATATCCTTCGACGTGCAGCTCCTCTCGAGCAAGGAAGGTGGCGAGTACGTGCTTATCGACGCTCGTCTCTCCGAGGAAATTTCTTGCGGATTCCTCGCCACCGAAACTGTCAATGACATCTTCGCTCTCCGCGATGCCATCGACGAATTTATTGCCAAACACCAAATCTCTCGCATCAGCAATGAATAACGACATAAACAACGCGCCGCAACAGGACGCAGAGCTGCCTCCATTCCTCAATATCGTTGAAGGCTACCTCTGGGGAATAAATGGTCAGCCCACAGGCAAAACTCCCGGCACATTCAACACGAAGCACCTCCGCGTCATCACTTCTCAGGAAATCGTCCTCGAATTGGCCGACATGGTCGACATGGATCTTAACGACGTGGCCCGCTGCATGAGCTATCTCGGCTATGTCTGCGGATCTGCCGACGGCAAGCTCGGTTGGTTCGTCGAAATCAATCATTAACAACGCCTTTTAGGCTTCTACAGCAAGCGGCGCATCGTCATCCCGACGGTACGCCGCTTTCGGTTATGCCAATCTGATCGAGTAACTATCTTTATACCTATTTGGAGGCTGGGCTTTGGGCGCCATATATAGTATTATGCTTTTCACATACACATACGCATATAGTACGCCATTATAAGCGCAAAGTTAGCTATTGTCAAGAGAATAATCAAACATTTGCAGAACGAGTTATTAACGTATTGCGGGCGGCTTCGCCTCGCCCCCGCGCCCCCGGAAGGCATGAAATTGGGAAGGTGGTGCAATCGTACGAAAACGGCACTCAGGCACCCCGGCACATGGCGCACTTTTCGTTGCGAGGGGGATAGGGGGAGATATGTGCGCATCGCCCCTGTTTCACGCTCGATATATGGGTTAATGTATTGTTATTCAATTTTTTATGTTCCACGTGAAACAATTCCCTAATATTATTTTTTTCTCGCGCCTAATAAAGTAAAAAAAAGAGTACAAAAGTACGGTAGGGGTGTTTACATTTGTAAATCAATAAATTAAGACCGTACTTTTTTCGCACTTTTAAGTACTGATGTACTGATGTACAAAGTTGCTCGCCGGAGGCACTATTCAGCGCACTTTTTTAATGCCAAAAAGTACGGCTTTAATCCGCTGATAGTAGGTTAAATGTAAAAAAAGCGTACGAATGTACTCTCATTTTGTACTTATCGGCTCGCTCATTCACTCCAACTATTACAGAACATTCACAAATCAAGAAAGCCATAATTAACATTCCGCGAATTTTTTCGTAATTTTGCACCATCATTATCACTTAATTAGCCTCCCTCTGTTCCGATGTCTAATTACTGCATCTACCTTAAAGTTCCTACCTACCTCGACCAGTGGCTCAGACACGACTTCTGGAACCCCCTCACTGCCCGCGTCGAGTTCGAGCGCGGCAGCAACACTCACGCCATCCTCTCGCGATTCCTCCGCAAAGAGCCGGCCGGGTATGTGCGCCCCGACACTGCCGGCCTCCTGCCTGTCGAAGTCCCCACTTTCAAAGGCATGAACCCGGACCAGCACAACTACCTCGTCTTCGAAGGACAGAAAGCCCTCGTCTCGGCAATCAAGCGGAATTTCAAAGCCCTCCTCGACAAAGAACTCTCAGTCTTCTACTCCCAGGACGTCGTCATCACCGACATCATCTATGCCTTCATGGCAAAACACGGAATCGACAACACCGAGCGAAACTGGGAAACAATCCGACAGATGTTCAAACGCCTCCGCGACAAAAGTTTGAAATTACAGCGTTAAAATACGTTAATTTAAATTGACTAACTACTCGATTTTTACCAAACTGACCATTCAGCCCAAACCGTCCAAACCGTCCAAACCGTCCATATTTCTTAATTCTCAACTCTTAATTCTTAACTCATAACCATGTCCTCCCTCCCAGGCATAGTCAAAATCCAATACCTCCGCTGCTCCGACATCCAGCCAAATGTCATGCTCGCTTCAATATGCGGTGCGCTCATCACCATCGCAGCTACCGCCACCGACATCAAATTCTTCGGGCAGCCATCACTCAAGTACGACGGTTCCAAACTCAACGGCTCCCGTCAGGAGAAATCAACACTCGAATTCGACACCTCCGACAAACTCCCCGAGGGCGAACGCCTCGCCTTCGTCGTCACCGCCGTCTCCGGGATACAGTTCCTCATAGGTGCTCGCGAGCCCGGATATCCACAGGTAAATTACTCCGAAACTACCGGCTCTCCCGGCGGCGACCCTGCCGTCCGCACCTACAAAATCACGCATATCGCCCAAAAATCTGTGCTCCCCTGCGTTTTATAGTCTTTTCAAGGCCCCGGACGGGGCCTTAACTTTGTGGCACGATCAACCAAAATTCATCAAATCGTGCCTAAAAATTACAACCTTTTCCTAAAAGGCGGTGTCGGTGACTGGGATTTCAACACCGACATGGTCAACTACGTGCTCGACAAACACAAAGATTCCGAAGTCTCTGTGCTCGTCTGCAGCCTCGGTGGATATACTAACGAAGCCGTAGCAATCTCATCACTGTTCAAGCTTCACGGCAACGTACACGTCCATTTCGTCGGACACAACGCTTCCGCCGCCACAATCGCCGCCATGGGTGCAAAGCATGTATCCATCGACGAAGACGGAGCCTTCCTCGTCCACAAATGCCTGTACCCTATCATGGAGTGGGCATACATGAACGCCGACGAGCTCGACGAACACATCAAAAAGCTCGAAAGCATCAAGAAGGACAACGAAACAATCGACAGCTGCGTGGCCGGCATGTACGCCCGCCGTTGCAAAAAGCCCAAGGACGACCTCCTCGCTCTGATGAAGGTCGGCGGATGGCTAACCCCAGAAGAAGCTCTTGAGTGGGGTTTCGTCGACGAAATCACACATAATGCCGACGACGAAAAACCACAGCTCACCGCAGCAGCCATCAGCTCGCTAAACGCTGCCGGCATCCCGCTCCCCCCGAACATCAAACGAAAGAAAGGTTCCGTCCTCGACCGTTTCCTCGCTTTCCTCCAGTCCCCATTCGCTAACCAGGCCGCTGACGAAAACGTCAAGCCTACTAACTTTTCATCTCAAATGCCCGATCTCTCACCTATCAACTCCATCCTCGGTGAATCTATCGCCCTCGCCGGTGACAAACTCACCCTCTCTGCTCAGCAGGTGGAAAAACTCCTCGCCGCCGTCAACGCCGACAAAACCGCTATCGCCGACAAGGACAAGGCTATCGCCGACAAGGATGCCGAAATCAACACCCTCAAAGCCTCTGTCGAAGAAAAGGACCGCACCATTGCCGACCTACGCAAAGAACCTGCAGCCCCAACTTCGCAAGTTGTCGACACCGACAAAACCGACGACCCCTACAAGCCCGTCTCCGAAGCCGACGCAATCGCCGCCTCGAAAGCTTTCCTCGATTCATCTTTCTAACCATATTCAACCCTCTCTCCTATGGCAAAAATTAAAATCGATGCCGCGGTCCTCGAGGACTATCAGAAAACAGCCGTCAAATGGCAGCCGACGCTGCTCGACCTGCCTATACGGGCTGCCTATGACGTCCTAAAGTTCATGCACGGCATTACAGGCCTTCGCGGCAAAATGAAACTCGGCGAAATCAGCGCCGACTCCCAGTTCGCTCCCTTCAAGAAGAATCGCAAGTCTGATGCGGACGTTAATATCAAATATCGCGAAATCGAGACTTTCCTCGGCAATGTGGTCGAGGAATTCTCTCCCGTCGATTACGCATTCCTCACGATGGGGTACGACGATCCAATTGCCGGCGAGAAAATCAAGAACGCGTCCACAACCGCCCTCGTGCTGTTCCACCTCGCAAAAGCTCGTGGTCAGCATATCGCACAGGCTGTGCTCACCGGTGTCCGCAACGAGGACGGTGACACCACTCTTGACCTCTGCGACGGCCTCGTCACCATCGCCAAAAAGGATATCGCCGCCGGTAACATCGCCGCTGCCAAAGGCAACTACATCAAGCTCCAGGACGAATTCTCCATGGCCAACGCTTGCGACCTCCTCAAAGAAGAAGTCGTCTTCAAGCTCAACCCCTATCTCCGTAGTCAGAACAACGTGCTGCTCTGCTCTCCCGAGCTCGTCGACATGTACAACGAGTCTTATCAGGCTACCCACTCGAACCTGAACTACAACACGGCCTACAACCAGCCTTTCGTCGAAGGTTCGCACAACAAGCTCACCCTCGTAGGCATCCCCGAGATGGCCGGAGTGAAACACCTCATCCTCACACAGAAGGACAATATGTGGTGGGCCACCGACAACAAAAGCGACGAGTCCTTTGTCGACATCATGCGCAAAGATCACTACACGCTCTCATCGGCTGCGAACATGTTCCTCGGCGCACAGTTACGCACCATCGACCCGCGCCGTCTCACTATCGTCGAGCTCGCCGACGAGAAAACTGTCACTCCCCCGGCTTCCGGCGGAGACACCCCCGCCGCAGGTGGCTCCGGCGACCAGCAAGAAGGCTGAATATGTACGAATTCTTAACCCTTAACTTTTAACCCTTAATTCTACTCATATATGTCTACTTGCACCTCTATCCTCAAAAGCTTGCCCTGGTGCCAGGGCAAGCCTTCGCGCCCCGGAATCAAACGTCGTGCTTTCTTCATAAACAAAAACGACATCGTCAAATGGCCCACTCTCGCCGTGGACACTCTCGGACGCGTAACATCTGCCTCTTACACCGGCAGCTTCACTCTCGCTGAATCCGCTAAATGGCTCGTTATCGACCATATCGCCGACAAGGCCGAGTTCAAGTCCGAGTCTCAGGGCGAATACCCCTCCGAAACGTTCAAGATCTCCGCATCCCTCGTCCATCCCGGTATCGATGCCGACGCTGCTACCGCCACTGCCGGCCTCCTCAACTCCGACATCGTCGCTATCGTCGAGGATATGAACGGCAACTTCCGCGTCATCGGCTCGCAATACTACGTCACAAAGACAACTACCTCGCGCGACAACGGCCAGGGGCCCACAGGCACTGCCGGCACAACCATCACTATCGAAGCTTCCGACATCGTCGACAGCCCGTTCTACTCCGGTGAGATTGTTACCGAAGATGGTACTATCAACGAAGCTACCGGAGCCTGATCCTTCCTCCCTTAGTCTGGCCGATGCCCTCGGCTCCATCATCGATGATGTAAAGCCCATGGGCATCGACCCCGCTCTCGGAGAAATCTCGCCCAAACGCGACATCTTCGCCGTCGAAAACCGCAAGGCGTGGGACAAATCCACCGAGGCTCGATGCAATTTCGACTTCCGTCCGCGAATCACCCACCGGGCCGGACTGTGGTTCCTCTCGATTTGGCAAAAGTCCCTGATGGGCCGCACTCTCACAGAAATTAAGTCCGACCCGGCTGAAATTCCGCACTTCGCGGCCGCCGTGTCGGACTTCTTAATCGATGTCCTCGGCTCTTCTCTCAGTGAAGGTCACTGGTGCATCTGCACTTCGCCAAAGCGTAGGCACAAGGAGCACAATTTCGCCACCCTTATTTGCATAGAAATTCACGAGCGGCTTAAAATACCTTTCTATGAGGACGTTGCCTTTTGCCACTCACGGCAGCGCATCAACGCCGTATTTACCCTCAACAGCCTCCCCGTCGAGCCTAACATCATCGTCTTCGACGATTTCGTCACCACAGGCTCTACCCTCAAAGCTATGCACGATCTACTTCTGCCGCACAACAAAAACCTCCTGTTCATAGCAGGAATAAACAATAAACTGTGATCCAATTAGAACTAACCCCACAAATACAGCAATGGCTCGCCACCGATGCCGACAAACGCGACATTGTGGCCGGGGCTGAACTCCTTCTCCGCGTCACTCGCAACCGCATCCTATACAACAACATCATCCGAAGCCCCAAAGGTAAAGCATCGCTCCTCGAATACCACCTCCAAAAAATCCTCAAACGCCGCCTCGTCGACACAACGCACGAGGAAGTCAGGGCCATGATGGTGCAGGTCGACGCTATCGCGCAGCAGCGAGGCCTACAGCCCTCCGGTCGATCCGAGTTCCAGAAAGGCAAACGTGCGGACCATGACCAGCTGCCGCCCGAAGTGCAGCAGCTCTACGTCGACAATGCCGACATCATGCGCCGCATGCGCGACGCTCATGCCAAACTACGCATGATTTCCGAGCTCAACTCCTCATGCCCCGATTCGGACCGCTACCCACTCGCCAAAGCTATCATCGATTACGACCGACAGTATCGCGACAACTGGAACGTCTACGACCACTATGTCAAAGGAACACCCATGGCTGCCACGGAAAAGGTCGTCGACGCTCGTACCGCGCAGAAAAACACCGCCAAAACCCTCACTCTCCTTCTCGGCAAATACGCAAAGAACCCCTCCGACGCTGCCGCCGACCGCATCCGCGCCCTCTACGCGCAGCTCTCCGTCCCTTCTGCCTCTCTTCGCGACAAAATGGCCGCAGCCGGCCTCCTCTGATGGTCAAAAATTCTTCATCGCTCAAGCCTTTGGCCGAAGCCTCTTCTCAGGCTTACCTCAGCAACATGCTGCAGGTAGCGGACCTCCTGCGGTGGATCCTGGACCAGACAGGCCCGGCACACGTTCAAATCACTTCTTTCTCGATCTCCGAAGAATTCCTCCGCCGTATTTTCTTCATCGAGAAAGAAGGCCTCATCAGATCGCTCGACATCGTCCTCGATTTCAAGGCCACAAACAAAACTCTTATCCTGTGGCCTTTCATCGAACAGACCGTCGAAAACTGCTACCTCGCTTCGAACCATTCCAAAATCCTCCTCGTCTACAACGACCGCTGGTCCGTCGCCGTCGTAATGTCGCAGAACCTAACGCGTGGCAACCGCTTCGAATCCGGTTTCATCTCCACCGACCGCGCTGTCTTCGACAGCCTCCATCAGCAAGTCGATTATGTAATAACCCGTCAATCCGTCCCTTTCCATGAAGTATTCGCCAGAACAATTGGACAAAATTGAGCAGTTCGCCCAACTCTACACAAAGCCCTCGGAAATTGCAATTTACCTCGACGTTCCTGAGAGTGTCTTCAAAGCCGACATTGCATGCCCTAACCATCCCGCGCGTAATGCATACATCAAAGGAAAACTCTCGCAGAAGCTCGAAATCCGAAAGCAGATGGCCACTCTCGCACGCGTCGGCTCCCCGGCTGCGATTGAGATGTCTGAAAAAGCACTCCTCGACATGGAAGACGACGAATAATCAACCCTCTCAATGGCTAATCTCCCCTCTCCTCTCGAAGCCTGTAAGGCCGACCTCCTCGCCTCAGACGACGAGCTGCTGCAGAAATACCCTCTCGCTATCGCCGAGCGCGTAATGCGCCTGCGTGAAATGTATAACTACTGGCTGAGTAACCCGTCCATGAAGGACCGCCAGCTACGCGATGCTATAATGTCGCGTTATGAGGTCTCGCAGTCTACCGCATACGCCGACATAAATATCATTCATCAGCTCGTGCCCTTGCTCTCTCCAAAGTCGAGAGAATTTCACCGCACACGCTATAATGAAATGATCCTCGAGACCTACGCCATGGCTAAAGCCCGCAAGGACACAAAAACCATGGAGAGGGCTGCCACATCCTATGCGAAGCAAAACCGCATCAACCTCGAAGACGAAATGGCTATGCCTTACGACGAGATTGTTATCCAGCCTTTCTGCGCCACACTCGATGTCCGCGTTCTCGGCCTGAAGCCCATTCCCGATGTCTACAACCATATCGCAAAGCTCACAAAAGAACTCTCACGCGATTTCGTCGACATTCAGGATGTCGAATACGAGGAAGTCGACCTCGAAGAAGACAAATTGTTCCCCGACAAAGCCCCCGAAATCAATGCTCCAGACGAACCCTAAGGCAACGCCCACATATTTCAACCGCCCGCAGCTCCAGGCGCAGCTCGTAGCCGCACGAACCACCGTCATTGTGGCCGGACGTCGTACAGGTAAAACCGATTCAATCGCCGCTCCCTACGCACTCAAGATGATGCAGCGCATGCCCGGCTCGACAGGCGGCATCGTCGTGCCTACGTTCAAGCACGGCCTGACAAACACACTCCCGGGCCTTTTCAGTGCATGGCTCAGATGGAAGTACAAGAAAGGCATTCACTATGTCGTGGGCCGCCGTCCCCCGAAGTCCTTCAAACAGCCCATCACCGAGCCGCACGACTGGGAACAGGTCATATCCTTCTATAACGGCTCCGTCGCAATCATCCTCTCGCAGGACCGCCCCGGTGCCGCGAACTCACTCACCCTCTCCTGGATCCTCGTCGACGAGGCCAAATTCATCGACCCCGTAAAACTCACCCAGGAAACACTCCCGGCTAACGGCGGCATAAAGTCACACTTCAGCCGACACTCTTTCAACCATGCCATGATGGTCCTCTCCGACATGCCTCAGAGCAAGAAAGGCTCGTGGTTCCTGGAGTACGAAAAGAAAATGGATCCGCGAGTAATCGAGGCCATCGAAGCCGGTGTCTACGAAATTTGGCGCATCAAGCAGAAAATCCTCCAAATGCGAAAACAAGGTGTCGAACCTCCGGCATATCTACGTGGCCACCTCCGCCGCCTCGACTCCAACATCAACAAGCTCCGCTCAGTCGCTACATACTACCGCGAATATTCATCAGTCGAAAACATCGAGCTCCTGGGCGAACAGTACCTCCGCGACATGAAGCGCGACCTCACGCCACTAACCTTCCAGACTTCCATCATGTGCAAGAAGGTGGGCATCGCCCGCGACGGTTTCTATTCTTCCATGAAGGAGGACCACAAGTATAACGACAGCGATTTCGAGTACCTTGATTCCCTCGGCTTCGATTTCGACCCACAGGCCGTCGACTGCCGTGCCGACCACGACCTCAACCGTTACGCTCCAATCTGCATCGGCATGGACTATAACGCCAATATCAACTGGATAGTCGCTTATGATATATGACGTTATTCGGTGATACTGAATTACAACCCAGATATTCCCTAAACATATTGTATTATAGGCTTATAACACACAGTTCGAGGTGATGGTAGTTCACTCGTAGATTTCGCGAGAAAACATTAAATAACGGCTTTAATGGGGAATTATATGGGGATATAATTTGGTGGTGTCGGGGATTATTTCTAACTTTGCAAGTACAAAAGAGCAACCATTTTAGCAATAGAATATGTCGTTTGAATTATGCGCCGGTAAAAAGCAGAACCGAGAAGGCCGAGTAGAACTCTCGGTCCGATTCCGATTGGGGAAAATTGATATGCAGGCGAGGACAAATTTGTGGATTTCGCCCAACTTCATCAAGTCGGAAAAATACATCAGTTCCAAAGGTCGTCAATCGGTGCGGCTTGTTCTGACCACGTCAAGAACAAAAACGCCCGAGGCAGTCAACGCTGACGAAGTCAAAACTGCATGGAACAATCTACTGACCTTTATCGAGAACGAGTACATCAGAATGAAAGGGATGGAATTGGATAAGACATGGCTCGTTGACACAGTGGAGGCGTTCCACAAGTCAATGCAGCCCGAAGTCCCGCAGTCCACATTCATTCTGCTGATAGATGAATTTCTGAAAAGCACTTCCAATCCCTTGCAGTCCCCCACGCGCAGACAGGCATATATAATAATTCGCCGGTCATTTCTCCGATATGAGATATATCGACGGATAACAAATCCACATTTCCTGCTGACAACAGAAGTCGTCGACGAAAACCTGCTTAAAGATTTCGAGAGCTTCCTCATACGTGAGCATGAGCTGGTCGAGGAATATCCGCAGCTCTCGGCCACAGAAGAAACCAAGGCGCGTGTCGGCAAGAAAAGTCTGAATACCATCTACGGCAATTTCCGGTTCATAAAAACGATAATGAACTGGGCCTTCAACAATCGCCGCATCTCCTACAATCCGTTTGTAAAGTTCAAGATTGGCCAGCGCATATACGGGACCCCTTATTACCTCACCATAGAGGAACGCAAGCAACTTGAAGAATATGATTTCAGCGCCACACCTCGCGATGAAATCTTCCGTGACATGTTCGTTTTCCATTGCTGCGTGGGCTGCCGTCAGTCTGATTTGTTTACCTTTACGAAGGACAACATAGTAAACGGCGAGCTTCATTATGTTGCCCGTAAGACGAAGGAGGGTCTGCCCAAGACTATCAAAGTGCCACTCAATACGACGGCGAGCCGAATAGTCGAGAAATACAAAGATTATGACGGTGACAAGCTGTTCCCGTGGATGGAGTCAAAGTATATTTACAACCGGGCGATAAAACGGATACTCAAAACCGCCGGAATAAAGCGTATGGTTGTAGTGCTCAATCCCAAAACGAGAATGCCGGAAAACAGACCGTTGTACGAGGTGGCGAGTACGCATATAGCCCGACGTACATTCATCGGCAACCTGTATAAGAAATTCAAGGATCAGGGGATGGTGAGCGCTCTGAGCGGCCATGCACCGGGAAGTCAGGCTTTCGCGCGTTACCGCGAGGTAGACGAAGAAATGCGCAAGGAAATGGTTGATGCCATTGACTGAAAATTTGGTGGTGTCGGAAATTATATGTACTTTTGCATTGTTCTACAAAGTAAGTAGAATGATGCAAAAGTATGGATAATATAATCATCACCGGTAAGAAAGTCGGACTTGAAAAGCCGTCTCCCGATATTACAAAGAACTTATGGCTCGGACTTTTGGCAGAGTTTGAGCTATACCGGTTTGATATGAACGGGTACCAACTGTTATTGTTGGTTGCCAAAGAGTCTGCGGACTATTCGCCATCACAGAGAGCGAATATCGCACAGCGGGCAGAAGATGCTACGCATATTCCTGCGGTATTCTACTTCGAGAATATGGCCACCTACGAGCGCGACCGGCTCGTTGACAAAGGTGTTTACTTTGTGGTTAGCGACAAGTTCGCCTTTATCCCCTCATTGCTTGCCAACCGCCGGTTGAGCAAGAACGAGCAACCGACGCAACTGCTGCCGTCTACACAATATCTGCTTATGTTCCATTTGCAGCGCCACTCAATCAACAGAATGTCGATAAAGGAACTTACAGAGATTACACCATATAAATATGCCACCCTCGCTAAATCCTTGCAGCAATTCGTGGCACTGAACCTTGCAGATGTCAGCACGGATGATGGTAAAACAAAGAGATTGCTGTTTACAGCCAATGGCCGGGAGCTATGGGATAAGGCGTTGCCGTATCTCATAAACCCCATAAAGCAGTCGGGCTATCTTGATACACCACTGCATGAAGGAATAATCGGCAGCATTGATACCCTGTCCCATTATTCTATGCTCGTCGGAGAAAAAATTCCGACAAGGGTATTCACCGCTGAAGAATTTAAGAGATCGGGAATGACATTGTTACGCTTCGAGGATGTCCAGCGAGTGGAGATATGGAAATACCCATCGATAGCGACTGACGGTTATGTTGACCGGCTGTCGCTCTACTTGACGTTGAGAGATGATCACGACCCGCGAGTTGAAAAAGAACTTGAAACAATGATAAACAAAATGCCATGGTAGGAGGTCTTGACAGATTCAGAGAAAGTTTCGCGCAATTCTCGGACAATTTCGTGATTATAGGCGGAACAGCCTGTGACGAAGTGCTGAGCCACACCGAGATGCGCCCACGTGCGACAATGGATATTGACATTGTCGTTATCGTCGAGAACATGACGCCGGAATTTGCCAAGGCATTCTGGACGTTCATCGCCGAGGGCGAGTATCGCCCCGGAATGAGAAGGCATAAGGATGAGAGTCCGAAATACGTGCTGTATAGCTTTGATAACGGCAAAGCAGGTTTCCCGATAAAGATTGAGTTGTTGTCGCGACACAACGAAATCTTTTCTTCGGCGGCACATACCGAGCCATTGCCAATCGATGGCGAGGTGTCGAGTCTTTCGACAATAATTCTCGATGAGCCGTATTATAATCTGACGGTGCAAAACTCTTTTGTCAGCAACGGTCTGCGATATGCTGCCCCGTTGGCACTGATGGCGCTTAAAGCGAGAGCATATCTCAACCTTATCGCAGACAGAGAGGCCGGAAAGAAGGTCAATACCAAAGACATCTTGAAGCATCGCAACGACGTACTGAAACTTGCGGCGACAATGACCGGCGCAAGTCAGGCCATTGTTGACTGTGAAATTGCAGATACCATGCAGGAGTTCTCAAATGGCTTGTTGGCAACGCTTCCCAATCAGTCGTTGCAGGATGCGCTGCGCAGTTCTGCAACAGCCATAAGAACATATCTTGAAGCTTTGCCGACCTTTTACACCTTACAATAATGAAATTACAATACGCATCTGACCTGCACCTTGAGTTTCACGAAAACAGCCGTTGGCTTCGTGAAAATCTTTTGGTGCCCGTCGGAGAAATACTCGTTTTGGCCGGAGATATTGGCTACCTCGGCGACGAGATGTATTCCAAGCATCCGTTTTGGGACTGGTGCGCCGACAACTTCGAGCAGACGTTGATTGTTCCTGGCAATCATGAACTGTATAAAGGCTTTGACATCAACGCCCTGACTGAAGGATGGACGGAGCAGATACGGCTAAATGTGGCGGCGGTCTATAACAAGGTTGTCCGCATAGAGGATATTGACCTGATAATGTCAACGCTTTGGGCAAAGATACACCCTGCGGAGGCATATTTCACTGAGCATGGCGTTACAGACTTCCGGCGGATACGCAATGGAGAATACCGGCTGAGTTGGGACAGATTCAACGATGAACATGAGCGTTGCGTTGATTTTATCAAGCGCAGCGTTGAAGAAAGTACGGCCCGAAAGCGTATTGTTGTGACCCATCATGTTCCCTCGTTCGACCTCATGGCCGACGAGTTCAAAGGTAGCCGCATCAACGGTGCCTTTACCTCCGAACTGAACATCATGATAGAATCACTGCCGATAGATTACTGGATATACGGGCACTCGCACAGAAACATCGATGGCGAGATTGGTGGCACAAAAATCGTGTCAAATCAACTCGGCTATGTGTTTGCCAACGAGCACGGCACATTCAGTCCCGACAAATTTATAGAATTATAGTACCATGAGAGAACTGACCAAGGGAGAAAAGAAACAGGTGAAAGAGCTGCTACGCAAAGGAATACTGAGACGCCACGCACAGTGGCAGTCAGAGCTGCGCGAATTGCTTGATAAGCCATTCGATGATGAAATCGGCAACGAGTTCGACCGCTCGATGCTGATTACCGACAAGGTGCGTAAATTCTACAAGGAGGCAATGCAGATGGAAGATTATTACAGAAACTCAATGCTGATAATCGGACTTCTGAACCTGCTCCACGACGGCTATCTCACCGGCGAGGACATTGCCGGACTTCCTGATGATTTGAAGGAAAGGTTTGAAAATTTTTAAGTTCAGATTCTATTCTTCTATAATATTTGGCCAGCTTTTGTTAGGTTTTTGCATGTAGAAACCTAACAAAATCTGTTGTATTCGCTTGAAAAATAATCGCAGTGATTTAAAGAGGCAAAATTATGAATTCTGTTATTTCTACGATTTTGAATTACTGAATATCTGACATGGCAATTTATGTGAGTAAATTAGTGTCAATTAGTATATTACACCGAATGAAAAGAGCTAAAAAATGCTTCAGAGACATCTGCGGCAATGTTGTAAGTATTTGACGATATATAGAGAAGCGTATAGTCAAACGGCTTAATTTCAGTTGTTTGAACCTATCAGCACATTAAGTCAAAAATGTGTCTTTTCAAAAAGAGACTTCACCGGGTAACTTTGCAGTGCATCCGATAACAACGGACTGGCGCTGCTCAACGACCGAGAGCCGAAGTTATCAGATGACATAGTCCGAAGCGACGCGAGAGCACCGTTATTGCGTGAGGGCACAAATATAATGTCATACAATATACCAGTTCAGAACCCGTCAGTAGACATCCTGGAAATGGCAACGCGAATGCCTAACGCCATCTTCCAAATCAACGCCGGAGACTTGTGCGAGTTCGCACACAAGCTCATCAGTCAGGCCGCAGACATCGCGCGTTTGCAGTTGGAGCGTGCCGACCTGTCGAAAGAACTGCTGACCATCGACGAAGTGTCGGCGATGCTGAAAGTGTCGAAGATGACACTCTATCGCTGGGACAAGGCCGGACTGCTAACAAAGATAGAGGTGGGCGGCAAACGCCGCTACCGCCGTTCCGAAGTCGAAGCACTTACCGAAAACCGCAAAAAATGATGGCTATGGCTGATAAAGTAGAAATCAAGTTGAGCGGGAGGGCTTCGCTCAACGCCGGGTCAGAACTGCCGATTGACGGTCTGCCCGAGTCGGTCAGGACTTACATCGAAGCTGTCTGCGACATCTATCATTGTCCGCGCGAGTTCGTGACTGTAGCCGCTCTTGCGACGGCGGCAACGGCTGTCGGTAAGAAAATCAGAGTCAACGAGGGCAAGTACCACAACTCGCTTGTGCTGTGGTTCGTGTCGGTGGCCCGTAGCGGTAGTAATAAATCGTACCCCATGAAACTCGTCACGGCGCCGCTTCGCAAAATCGACGCGGAACTGTATGCCGAATACAAGAAGGTGCATGACGATTGGAAAGGGCAACCGGCCAAAGAGCGTGGCGATGAACCGCGGTGTCCGGCCATCGTTCTCGACGACTGCACGGACGAGCGTCGCAGCGAAATCCTGTTTATGAACAATGAGACAGACAGCGACGGCCACAATGACAGCGGCGCCAGCAAGCGAGGGGTGATTGGTATCTACCCCGAACTGAAGGGGATGTTCGACGCCAAGAACCAGTACACCAACGGTGGCACTGCTCCCATCTCGAAACTCCTGCGTCTGTTCGACTGCGAGGACATCAAGGTTGACCGGCGCAACGGTTTCACAATGCTCATCAAGAACCCGTTCTGCAGCATCATCGGTGACCTGCAGACCGGGATGCTTCGCCCGACATTCGGTAGCGAACTGTTCATGACCAACGGTCTGAACCAGCGTTTCCTGTTTTGCATTGTCGAGGATATCGACTATCCTAAACGAAGCCACAAGAAACTGCCGTTCGACATTGAGCAGCGTTGGGCGCTGACAATACGGATGCTTTACGACGGCATCTATCACTCGCCCGACGGCTACCATTACACCCTGTTCCGCAACAGTGACGGCATGGTGACGCTCAGTGAAGGCGCCGACCGGCTCTATGAGGACTATTACAATATCCTTCAGGAGAAGAAACGCAAGGCGCCCAACGACTACATCGCCTCGATATACAGCAAACTTCAGATACAGGTGCTCCGCTATGCCGGAATAGTCCATGCACTCGAAGTGGCAGAGGAACGCGGTCAGCGCAACGACTATTACACCCTGCATGAAGGGACGATGGCATACTCCATCCGCTGCATGGACTATTTCGAGCGAATGGCGCTGCTGGTCTACGCGAAGATTACAGATGATCCGCAACCGAAGCCTCCTAAGGAGGTCAGCAATGCAGACATTATCCGGGAGCTGTTTACGCGCTTCCCGAACATCTCCGGCAACCGTCTTGCCAGCCTCATAGGGTGCTCACCTGCCTACATCTCCAAAGTGCGCAATGAAAAATGAAATCGAGACTCCGAGGTTAAGGTTTACAAAGTAGCAATTATGTTGAAAATCAGCAAAGAAGCCATTCACAGGGGGTTAACCAAATCCATGAAATTGAAAAGTCGAAAATTTTTCGATTTGGTTAATGCCGATAAACGCCCAACTCACTGAAATAAAAGCAGCTACGCCAAAAATTAACTTAACCTCAGAGCATCGAGGCAAAAATAAAACCGAGATTATGAAAATCGATTTCAGACAGATAAAAATAAGCGTCTACCGTGGTGTCCATGACACCTCCGGCCATATTTCCACTCTGTACGACTTTCTCAACAATGTGGAGTACGACGCCATCAATGAGTTGCGGGCCACGGTAGACCCAACGAAGCGCAAGCAGATAAAGCTGTCGCTCCCTCAGGCAACGATAAGCGGCATCTTCTCGCCCAAGCGGTCAGCCGAAAACCTTGCACAGCACAGCGGACTGATTTGCGTAGACATCGACCGCAAGGACAATCTGCATATCGGCAACTTTGACAGTCTGATAGAGGACACCCTCTCAAAGATTGAAGAAGTTGCATTTGCCGCCCATTCAGTCAGCGGCAATGGATATTTCCTGATTATACCGCTGAAATATCCCGATATGCACGTGGCGCAGTTCAAGATGTTGGTGCGGAAGTTCGATGACATCGGCATAAACATCGACCGCGCTTGCGGCGATGTGTGCCGCCTTCGATGTCAGAGCTACGACCTGCATCAGTATGTCAATCTCAATGCAGTACCTTTTTCCGGCATTTACCGCGAGCCGCCGCCAATCCGGCGCGGTTTCGATTACCATTTCAGTGAGATAGATGCCGGCGACAAAGTGGCAGCATTATGCCGGGACATAGAGATGTACCACATCGACCTCACTGCCAATTATGAAGACTGGATGAAGATTGGTGCCGCGCTATCCACACTTGGAGAAAGCGGTCGGCAATGGTTTCATCTTTGCAGCTCGCAAAATCCGAAATACAATGCCGCTGAATGCGACCGCAAATTCACCAATCTTCTGCGCTCTACCCGCCGCATAGGACTCGGCACATTTTTCCACCTGTGCAAGAATGCAGGGTTGAAGGTGTGAGATAGTCTCCAAAGGTACTCTGAAAATCAGCCGACAGATGCCATAGCAAAATGGTGTCTGTCGGCTCGCTTTTTCTGCAAAATCGGCATATCAGGGAATATCGTAAAAATTTAGACCTCACGGAAGCTGAATTTTTTCGATAGAACATTCGTCCGAGAAAGAGTATCAGCGGATAACCGTAACGTTAAAACGGCTGTTACTCACTGATATAAAGCAAATTGCAGCATTTCAGAAGTCCGCGATTTGTAGTGGCTTGCAATTTACAGCTTGCTGAAATTCAAGACATTGGGGGTTACGGGGGCGTGCCCCCGTCGTGGCTTCAGACACCCCCCACCGCCCTCCGTGTTCTTTCCGCTCAGACCACTTTAGAGAGCGGAATATGCAGAGCCATTGTGCGGTAGATGAGCAAATTGCGACCTTGCTATGCAGTCGCGATTAACACCTATTAACGGCAATCTCCAACCTTTTCCCGTTAACTCCCTGAGTTGAAAGAGTGAAATGATTGGTAATTAAGCAAATAAGGGTTTTAGGGAGAATGTGTCTCCCTAATCTGGCGATAGACAGCCCCCACTGCGCTGAGGATTTGCGAATGTTCGCCAATTTTTGCCGTAGCGCTATATGCAGAAAGTCAACCCCATTGCTCGGTAAAATCGCTGCCGTGTGCGTGGAAATTCCGCTCGTGGATTTCAACGCGCTCGACAGCACCGCTCTACCTCGATGCAGATACAATCAAGTCGAGGGGATTGACGACGGCGATGTGCGGTGATGACGATGTTGAGCGTAACGGAAGGCTTGTCAGCCAAAGGAACGCAGAGAACTCGGAGTGCCTACATTGGGATTAGAGCAGACGGCAGGTGTCGCGGAGGCACGGAGCGACAGGCTTTCTGTTGAGGGACTTGCCCCGCAGACAGTAAGCCGACCTGCCCTTGCCCTAAGCCGTAGGCAAACTCGGAGTGAGTGAAGTGGTTGGCGGACAGCCGGAGTGGAGTCAGTGCATCGGCGCACCGTGCATCGGCCTGGGGTGGGCATAGCGTCGCAGACGATGAATGAAAAGGACGTGCCGGGGGCTTGGAATGTAGGCGGCTTCTTCCTCTATGGGTGGGAGGAACGCGGCTGACAGTATGGCATACGTGCGATTGGAGGAAGGAACGAAGCAGACCGGCATCGACGGCTCGGAATAGCAAGCGTAAGCATCGGGTTGACAGCGGAACGGAAGCGAGCCGACACCGTAGGCGCAGCCGGAGGTGTCGGTGTTAGCGAGAGTGCAGCCGTCAAAGAGAGTTTATGACCGCAGGTGCAGACATACGCGCCCGACACCGTGACGCAGGAGCGGTGTCGGGGAAAAGCGGAGGGCAAGCCGGAGGTCGTAATCTCTCGACCCGAAGGACGCAGCGGTTTTTAGCCGAAGTGAAGAGAAGCGGAACCTCGGCCAAAAATGCTCGGAGTCGGCGATGACTGGGGATGCAAGCGACTGACGTATTGAGCGGTCAAATGCCAATGCATAAGCCACGTTCCGGATGGGGTCGATAATGGAAGCCGACTACATATCTGCCCTCGGCGTCAAATGAACCAAGTGCCACAGGCGATTACCTCAATGCGCTCGTCGCGATTTACGAAAGGTAGCCGACGGACTGAATGACAATGACAGCTTCCTCTATGGGTGGGAGGAGCCCGGAGATTGTCGGCTCGCGCCGACCGGAGGATGGAGAGCGGCGGCATGGCATCGACGAGCCGGAATAGCAAGCGGAGGTTTCGGGTTGACAGCGGAACGGAAGCGGGTCGCCACCGGAGGCGCAGCCGGAGGTGGCGAGCCAAGCGAGAGTGTAGCCGTCAAAGAGAGTTTATGACCGCAGGTGCAGACATACGCGCCCGACACCGTGACGCAGGAGCGGTGTCGGGGAAAAGCGGAGGGCAAGCCGGAGGTCGTAATCTCTCGACCCGAAGGCCGCAGCGTTTTTTAGCCGAAGCGGAGAGCAGCGGAGCCTCGACCAAAAATGCTCGGGCTTGGCGATGCTTAGGACGCAATCGACTGACGGAGGGAGTGTTCGTAAAGACGGCAATCTCCGTGCTCCGGGTGGGGTCGATAATCCTGGCATTGCCATCGGCCGACGACGTATAATCCTCTATGCCCCGCAAGGGCGATGTACCGGCGTCGCAGACGATGAATGAAGGGGACGTGCCGGGGGCTTGGAATGTAGGCAGCTTCTTCCTCTATGGGTGGGAGGAACGGGGCTGACAGTATGGCATCCGCACTAATGGAGGAAGGAACGAAGCAGACCGGCATCGACGGCTCGGAATAGCAAGCGGAGGCATCGGGTTGACAGCGGAACGGAAGCGAGCCGACACCGTAGGCGCAGCCGGAGGTGTCGGTGTTAGCGAGAGTGCAGCCGTCAAAGAGAGTTTATGACCGCAGGTGCAGACATACGCGCCCGACACCGTGACGCAGGAGCGGTGTCGGGGAAAAGCGGAGGGCAAGCCGGAGGTCGTAATCTCTCGACCCGAAGGACGCAGCGGTTTTTAGCCGAAGTGAAGAGAAGCGGAACCTCGGCCAAAAATGCTCGGAGTCGGCGATGACTGGGGATGCAAGCGACTGACGTATTGAGCGGTCAAATGCCAATGCATAAGCCACGTTCCGGGTGGGGTCGATAATGGAAGCCGCCTACATTCCTGCCCTCGGCGACTGGAAAAGGCGCGTGTGTTTGACCCCTTCGGGCACGCGGGACTGACCCCTTT
>CAJUAR010000035.1 GCA_910584495.1 uncultured Muribaculaceae bacterium | reverse complement strand
TGAGCATGGGGTTGACAACGGTGTTGAGCATGCACACGCAGAAACCGCAGATGAATGCGCCCAGAAGGTAGATGATGAAGTTGAGGTTCACAATGTCGGTACCAACTGTGAACATGGCTGTTTCTGTGCCCACAAAGCCCGAAATCCATTGGAAGATGAGGCCCACAAGACCCACAACCATGGCGATGAGGGCTGTTTTTTTGTAGCCGATGCGAACGAGCATGTTGCCGGCTGGAATACCCATAAATAGATAGGCAAGGAAGTTCATCATGTTGCCGAGCATGCCGGACCAATCATAGTTGTTTTTCCAGATGGCCCCGAGGGGTGCGGCAAGGTTGGTGACGAATGAAATCATGGCAAAGAGGAAGAACATGGTGACGATTGCCACGATGTTACCGCCTGTCTTTGCGCCCTGTTGGGCTTGGTAAGTCGCTGATTTTGACATTGGTTATAGATGTTTAAAGTGATTTTGTCTATTCAAGGTTTAGTTACGAGGTTTGTTCTATGCAAAGTTAGATATTTTTTTTGATACGGCAAAAGTTATTTTCTTTTGAAAATGGCCTCGATGGCTTGTTTGGGCACGCCCAACATTCGGGCTTTGCGTGCGTCGGCATGGGCTTCGTCGAGACGGTAGCTTGCCACGCCAAGTTCGGCACGGCAGAGATAGAGCTCGCCATTGTCCGGAAATTTTTCAAGCCCTTCTTTGATTGTGGCTCCAGCCTCTGAAAGCTCGCCAAGGTCGATATAGCAATCGGCGAGAGTGGCATAGGTGTCGGCATCGGGCACGCGCTCGGTGAGTGTTTTTAAATATGGAATTGCCTCACGGCTTCGCCCTTGCACCACGAAGAGTGTCGACATGGCAATAGCAGTGTCATCGCCATTGGGGTCGGTATCTTTCAGAACGGCAAAGTCTTCTTCGGCCTGGGCAAGGTTGCGGTTGTGGATGGCAGCCATGCCGCGTAGATACCGTGCTTTGATGTTTGTGGAATCAGCAGCGATGACCTTTGTCAAGTCGGAGGCAGCCTCGGTGTCGCGGCGCAGTTTGAGCAGTATGCCGGCGCGGTTGAGGAGCACCGTCCGCATTGCCGGTGCGCGGCGCAGGGCTTCGTCGAGAGTTTCCAGGGCGAGAGAATCCTTGCCCTGATAACTATACACCATGCCCAGATTTGATAGCAGCATCACATTTTCGGGAGCGTTGGGCTTGACGCTGATTGCTTCGAGGAGCCTTGCTGCCGCATCATCATATTTTTCGGCCTTTATTGCTTGGCTTGCTTGCTCGGTGAGAAGATAGTAAGGGTCTTCTTCATCGGGTTCTGTGGCGAAGACCCACATGGAGCAGAGCAGGGCGGATATGGCTGTGGCAAAGCGCGGAATAATCATTTTTTACCTTTTGAAGTTGGTTCGGGCGCAAACTGATTGGGGTAGTCCAAATGCTGGCGTTTATGGGTCAAAGCCCAGCAGATGAGCACTATTCCCAAGATGACAAATGGAATGCTCAGCCATTGTCCCATGTTCAAGGTCATGCTTTCCTCAAATGCCACTTGATTGTTTTTGATAAATTCCACGAAGAATCTTGAGCCGAATGTTCCAACGAGGAAAGTTCCGAAAAGCAGCCCGGGACATTCGCCGCAATTGCGTTTCCAATACATCCACATCATCAGCCCGAAGAGAGCCAGATAGGTCAAGGCCTCATAGATTTGTGTGGGGTGGCAAGCTATGCCGTAGTACATGCGGTTCCACTCTTCGGAACGCACAAACTTAAAGCCCCAGGGCAAATCGGTCGGAATACCGAAAATTTCGGAATTCATCAGGTTGCCTATGCGGATTAGACACCCTACAAGGGCAATGGCCACGGTAAGACGGTCGAAAGTCCACAGCGGATTTCGTTTGGTGGTGAAAATTGAAAATAGGATTACAGCTAATATTATGCCTATGGCTCCGCCATGGCTTGCAAGGCCGCCTTCCCATGTGGCCAGGATTTTCCATGGGTGCGCACTGTAATAGTCCCACTGGTAGAAAAATACATGACCCATACGAGCACCTACGAGCGTTGCTATGCCCACATAGACAAGAAGAGTGGTGAGCCAGCTTTCGGGAGCTCCTTCGCGCTTGAACATTTTGCCAACGATGTTGTAGCCCAGCAGAAAGCCAATGGCAAACATCAGCCCATACCAACGTATGGTTACAAAGCTGTCGATAATCGTGGGATTGACATCCCATGTGATAAATTGAGGAAGCATCACTTATTTTTTTTGTTGAAATATTCGTTTGTCGCTGCCCTCACTTTGGGGCTGAGGGTGATTATGGCAATCATGGTGGGTATGGCCATCAGGGCATAGAAAAGATCGCAGGCTCCTACGGCGGCTTCGAGTGGCACTACGGCGAAAATTACGAGCGAAGCAAGGAAAAACCACGTGTAGTAGCGCCCTTTGGCTGTGCCGAAGAGATAGTTGGCACATGTAGAGCCATAGAAGGAATAAGAAAACATCGACGACATGGCAAAGCAGATTACTACAAGCATAAGGAGAATGTCGCCTGCCGGTATGGCATTGCGGAAAGCATCCATGGCCACTTCAAGGCCTTTTATGCCTTCTACATCGATGTTGCCGCACAGAAGAATGGCAATGGCTGTCAGCGTGCATACCAAACCCGAGTCGATGCTCGGTCCGAGCATGGCCACAAGACCTTCGCGCACCGGTTCGGTGTTGCGCGAAGCTCCGTGCATTAGCGAGCCTGTGCCTATGCCGGCATCGTTGACCAGTGCCGCGCGCCGTGCCCCGATAATGGCTATGCCCGCCAAGGCTCCTATGCCCGCCTTGAGGTTGAACGCTTCGGAAAAAATGCTCTGGAACACTGCCGGCACGCCTTCGATGTTGGTGACGATGATGAACATCACCATTATGAAATAGAGCCCCACCATGAATGGCACCAGGATGGTGGCCACGCGTGCTATGCGCTTGATGCCGCCGAGTATCACTGTGCCCACAATCAAGGCTATGGCAAAACCGAAAAGAAGACGGAACGTGGGAATGTTTTCAAGCCCCATCCAGCCTCCGAGGGTGCCCAGAAATTGGCTCTCCGAGATTCCTTCGGGTGTGGTGAAGGTGGCCATAAAGGCTTCTGTCAGCTGGTTGGCGTTCATAATGCACAGAGTGCCGAACATGCCGGCAATGGCAAAGAATCGGGCTAAGGGTTTCCATTTGGGTCCGAGGCCTTTTTCGATAATGTGCATCGGACCACCCTGAGGTCGGCCTTGGTCGTCCTTTCCTTTATACATTATGGCCAAAACGCCTTCGTGGTACTTTGTCGACATACCGACCAAGGCACTGACCCACATCCAGAAAATTGCACCGGGACCGCCCATAACTAAGGCAATGGCCACGCCGGCTATGTTTCCGAGGCCTATGGTGGCCGCTACAACTGATGCAAGGGCCTGAACTGACGATATTTGTCCGTTTTGGTCGCTGCCGTCGGTCTTTTTTCTCAATTCGCGAACGGCATCCGGCAGGTGGCGCAACGAAACGGCTCCCGACCTGATGAATAGATAGAAGCCGCCGCCTATTAGGAGGAAGAATAAGGGATAGCCGCCGAGAATGTCGGCGGCTTCGATGATGAGTTGTCCTATTTTATCTAACAAGGTTGCTTACCGAGGAGATTGGTGAGTAGGTGTTGAAAAACTGCGCAAGCCTGGTGGGGGCTTGCGCATGTTGATGGTTATAAATTACATGTTCATGCCGCCGTCGACCTGGATAACTTGTCCGGTGACGTAGCTCGACATGTCAGAAGCGAGGAAGGTGGCTACATTGGCAATATCTTCCACTTTGCCGCCTCGGCGAAGTGGAATTTTTTTCTTCCATTCTTCACGTACTTCGTCGGGGAGCTGCGCTGTCATTGCTGTTTCGATAAAACCGGGAGCAATGGCGTTGGCGCGGATGCCGCGGGAACCCACTTCCTGTGCAATAGACTTGGCAAGAGCAATGAGGCCGGCTTTGGATGCGGCGTAGTTGCTCTGGCCGGCATTGCCGTGAACACCTACAACCGACGCCATGTTGATGATTGAACCACCACGCTGGCGGAGCATTGTGGGCAGAACGGAATTTATAAAGTTGAATGCGCTCTTGAGGTTGACGGCAATCACAGCATCCCACTGGGCTTCGGTCATGCGCATCATAAGGCCGTCTTTTGTAATGCCGGCATTGTTGACAAGAATGTCGATACGGCCGAAGTCGGCAACAACTTGCTTGACAACTTCCTGGGTCTGTGCAAAATCGGCAGCATTCGATGCATAGCCTTTGCATTTAACGCCTAAAGCAGCAATTTCAGTCTGGGTTTCTTCTCCGGCTTCGTCAATCTTGAGGTCGGTAAAAGCAATGTTGGCGCCCTCCTGGGCAAAACGCAGGGCAAGGGCTTTGCCTATGCCGCGTGCCGCGCCTGTGATAAGGGCGGTTTTTCCTTCAAGTAATTTCATTGGTTTCTTGTTGGGTTATGTTTCTGTTTGCAAAATTAGCATTTTTTGCGCCAATAACAGCTTTTTGGGCAATTAAAATATGTCAATGAACGTCGAGAGAGTGTGTTTTTCCGATTTTCTTCTTATCTTTGTGCATCAGAAGTCGCCAAAACGGTTGTTAATCCGGCCGCCGAGGGACATCTCTAACTTTAATAACCTCATAATGATAACACATCTTCAAGAAATCGTCGATGCCGCCCGTGCCGGTGGCCGACGTCGTCTGGCGGTTGCCTTTGGCAACGACAGCCACACCCTGCGCGCTGTATATGATGCTTGGCTCCAGGGGCTTGTAGAACCTACAATCTTCGGCGATAAGGCCGCAATCATCAAAATCTGCAATTCCGAAAACATCGACCCCACGGCTTTTGCCGTCGTAGACGAAAAGAGCGATGTGCGCTGTGTCGAGCTTGCTGTATCGCTTGTGGCAGGAGGCGGTGCCGATGTGCTGATGAAAGGACTTGTATCCACCGATAAATATATGCGCGGCATCCTCAACAAAGATGCCGGTCTGGTGCCTCCCAAGGGTACTCTCAGTCATGTTTCGGTCATAGAATTTCCAGGTGCCGAACGTCTGCTCTGTGTGTCGGACGTTGCCGTGATTCCTCAGCCTGATTTCAAACAGAAACAACTGCTAATTAAATATCTCACACGCATATCCCAGTCTTTGGGTGTGGAACGTCCCAAGATTGCGTGCATCGCTCCGTCGGAGCAGGTACTCCCGTCGGTTCCGTCGTCGACCGAAGCTGCCATTCTTGCCAAAATGGCCGACCGCGGCCAGTTGGGCAATGTGATTGTCGACGGCCCTCTGTCGCTCGACGTTGCCCTCTATGCCGACGTTGCCGAGGAGAAGAAAGTCAAGGGTTCGTCGGTGGCAGGAAAGGCCGACGGCCTCCTGTTCCCCAATATTGAATCGGCCAATGTTTTCTTTAAGTCGGCCACGCACTTCGGCGGTGCTGAAATAGCAGCCATTGTTGTGGGTACTCGCGTACCATGCGTGCTCACCTCGCGAGGCGACACTCCCCGAACCAAGCTGTTCTCTATCGCTCTTGCTTGTCTGCAGACCGCTGTCAAATAAATGTGAGCTATGGCTTATAAAATTTTAGCTATTAATCCCGGCTCTACGTCGACCAAAATCGCCGTCTATGCCGACGACAAGCCGGTCTTTCAGACCAGTCTTTCACATACACCCGAAGACCTCGCAGGCTTTAATCAGGTCATCGACCAGTTCGAATGGCGAAAAAATTTGATTGAACAAGTGCTGAGAGAAAACAAATTCGACATTAATTCGTTCGATGCCATCATTGGTCGCGGAGGTATTGTGAGCCCTATCGAGAGCGGTGTCTACGAAGTGAACGACGACTTGCGGCATGACCTTCAGCATGCCCGCATGCAGCATGCTTCAAATCTCGGCGGCCTTATTGCTCGCGAGATTGCCGACGAAATAGGTGTGAAGTCATATATTGCCGACCCGGTTGTTGTCGACGAGATGATGCCCTATGCCCGTATTAGCGGCGTTCCCGAACTCCCTCGCGAATCGGTGTTCCATGCTCTCAATCAGAAGGCTGTGGCACGCCTCTTTGCAAAGGAGAGTGGCAAGCGGTATGACGAACTCAACCTCATTGTGTGCCACATGGGCGGCGGATGTACGGTGAGTGCCCACCGTCGCGGCCGTGTCATCGATACGACCAACGCTCTTGATGGTTGTGGGCCTTTCTCGCCAGAACGCTCGGGCTCGCTGCCTCCCGGTCCGCTCGTCAAACTCTGTTTCTCCGGTAAATATTCCGAGGAAGAACTGCTCAAAATGGTTCACGGCGCAGGCGGTCTCTATGCCCATCTGGGCACGACTTCTGTGCCGGAGGCGCTGGACCGAATTCAAGCGCACGACCTTCACGCAATGCTCATTCTTCGCGCAATGTGCTACTCTATAGCCAAAGAAATCGGTGCTATGGCAATAGCCCTCAAAGGCGATGTCGATGCGATTCTGATTACCGGAGGCATTGCACACAGCAAGCGAGTTACAGACTTTATTGCTGACCATGTCGACTTTATTGCGCCCATCTATGTATATCCGGGCGAAAATGAACTTCGGGCTCTTGCCGAGAATGCTCTGGCAGTGCTTCGCGGCGAACGTCAGGCACGAACCTATGTCAGCACACCATCGGAGGATCCATCGCAGATCAACAACCAGGAACGGCCGTCGAAGCTGCGCGACTGGCTCCTTGCTGCCATTACGCCTCAAAACCGTGTCACCCCCATGACCTCTATCCGCCACTACATCCGCAAGTGGCGCGACAACGCGCTTAATCGCGATTGAAGCGGGCCAAGCACGATTGAAAAATGATATTGCGCAGGGTGTGATATATCACGCTCTGCGCAATGTGTTTTGCGGCATAATCGATTGCTATCTCAAAAATTGTACGTAACTTTGCATTAATGGCAACCATAAAAATCTGAAAATGGCCGAAACGGTTTAATCCACAGGCAGATATTCTTAAAGTCCAAAGCAGTCGTTGCCAGAACACGGCTTTTGTCAAAAAGTTGCCATGTGTGGCAGAATTGATGGCCGATGCAGAATGTGGTTGTCCTTATGATGGAGCAAAAGAAGCTTATATTCTTGACTTCCAGAATAGACAAAAGGTATAGAGAGTGATAGAAACATTATGGGAAAATTTACCCTTTCAAAAATCGAAAAAAAGAAATGATAGAAACCGAAAGACTTATTCTGCGCCCGTGGCAAGAATCGGAAGCTGAAATGCTATATAAATACGCAAGTGATCCGGACATAGGGCCAATAGCCGGTTGGCCACCACATACTTCAGTAGAAAGCAGTCTGGAAATTATCAGGACTGTATTTGCAGCTCCAGAAACTTATGCAGTCGTTCTGAAGGAAACAGGCGAACCGATAGGCTGTTGCGGCATAATGTTCGCTGACGGTCTCCATTCGGCAGAGATGAAATCGGGTGAAGCCGAAATTGGCTACTGGATAGGCAAACCTTATTGGGGCCAGGGCTTGATTCCCGAAGCGGTCAAGGCATTGCTGGCGAGGAGTTTCAATGAACTTAATCTCAATAACGTCTGGTGCGGATATTACGACGGCAATACAAAGTCAAAGCGAGTCTGCCAAAAATGCGGATTTAAATACCATCACACCAACAGCGACATAACCTCACCTCTCGGAGATAAACGAACAGAGCATTTCTACGTTATGACGAAGGAGGAATACCTTAATGAGCGTTAGGCTTTGCGTCCATAATTATTCCATAAACAATAACAGGCTTGTTAATTCCTTTTGTCTTTCGAGAAATGGGACATGCCCATACAGTAGGCGACAACGATGAAATCTTATACAACCATGACAGCTACACGGAAGCAAAGTCAGAGTTTATAAGAAAATAGCGGGGCGGGCAACAAAACAATGAAAATCTATAAACCGAAGGAGGAATTGCGTCCCTATGTGCGCTACTATTGGATACTGGAAAGCATGGAGCCTTTCAATGTCCTGACATTTCCCATCGGTTGTCCGCAGATGATTTTTCATCGTGGCACACCGCTGTTTATACCAGAATTATCGACTTCACAGAATAGATTTACCATCAGCGGACAGGTGAATTTTCCGGCACATATAACTTCTGATGGCGACACATCGATGATTGTTGCAGTCTTTCACCCTCACACAGTCGGCATGTTCATCGACACTCCGCCGTCCGCGTTCTATAATCAGGAAATTTCCGGTTATGACCTTGAAAAAAAGAGCCTCAATTTGCTTGCTGACAGAGTTTTTGAGTGTGCGGATGCACAAGCGGCAATACCACTCTTAGAGCAATGGCTTATGTCAAGAATAAACCATGTATTGAACATTGATCGAATTGGAATAGCTCTGTCTGCTATGCTGAATTCTACATCTTTATCCGTTGAAACTCTTGCCTCAGTCACCTGTTTGGGCAAGAAACAGTTCGAGCGGTTGTTCCGCGAATGTGTCGGCATGAACCCAAAGGAATACGGACGTATAGCCAGGTTTCAACATGCCTTGCGGATTATGCAGCTTGGCTCCCGCAATTATGCTGACATTGCCTATGCCAACGGCTATGCCGACCAGTCGCATTTCATCCGCGAATTTCGGCAGTTCAGCGGTCTCACTCCAAAGCAACTTATGGAATATCAAACGCCTTATTCCGACTTATATACCAATCCGGTATAATGTCTCATTTATTCTATCCATAATCGTGGCGTATGATTAACTTTGCAGTAAAAAAATATGATGCAGGAAGTAAATCCAAAGGAAACGACCCGGGCATACGCTTTCGAGATGTGGATGAAGGCACCGATGCCGATGGTGACGTTTATAAAGACTCTTGATGTATCCCATCTGAGGCGTATCAGCCACAGGCGTGGGTTGAAATTTAATATGCTCATGTGCTGGTGTATCGGCAAAGCAGCATCGCAGATAAAGGAATTCTACATGCTCCCTGTCGGAGGCAAGCTAATGCGGTATGACACGATAGCGGTCAATACCATTGTCGCCAACCGCGAAGGAGAGGTAAGCTCTTGCGACATACCTTTCTGTGATGACCTGCTAAAATTCAATGCAGATTATTTGCGGTTGACGCTACAAGTAGCCGAGACATGCGAGAATCACGACATTGCCGACAGCATGGTAATCGGCACATCGGCTTTGGCTCACTACGATATTGATGGAGCCATCGGAATGTATAGCGGCATATTCAACAATCCTTTTATGATATGGGGACGCTATCATCGAAATTGGTTCAAGACATGTTTGACGGTATCGTTTCAGTTCCACCACGCACAGATGGACGGAGCCCATGCGGCCCTGTTTCTTGAACTTCTTCAAAAAGAAATATCCTCACTGCTGAAAGGTTCATTGATTCCCGGAAGCCGATAGTAGCGCCGATAATACCGTGGTATCCGAAGGTTGATGCTGGCTTATATACCACTCCAAATTAATGGAATGGCATTCTATGACTGTATATGGTATTGTTCAGATACCAAGCATGGCGGAGGGTGCGATGCCGAGAATAAGGCAGATTGCACGGGCTATTCGTAATGTAGGCTCGGCACGACCGGAAATATAGTCACTTACGCGAGAAGGGCTTACGCCAAGTTCATTGGCAAGCTGTTTCTGCGTCATGCCCTTTTCCTCTATTGAGAGGCTGATAAGCTCACCGATAGTCGGTTTGGCTATCGGATAGTGGAGTTTCTCGTATGCTTCAACCACATCTGAGACAATGGTCAGCTCAATGGCGTTCTTGTCGCTTGCCGGAGTTTCGTCAGTAACAAGCGGCAATAGTTCCTCAATGCGGTTGAGCGCATACTCATATTGCTGTTTTGAAATTTCCATATCGTTAAACTTAGATGGTTGAACAATCAATTTTATCGTATTCACTGTGAGTTCCGACGAAACGGATGAAGATTCTGCCTGTTGTGAATTTTATCACTACGACCAATCGGTAATTATTGCCTCTGATATTAAAGACATAATGCTGATTGCCGATATAGTTGGTAGCCGGGAAATCCTCTCGAATCTCCGACAGATTATGCCATTGGGCTTGCTGGGCGATGTCGTACCATCGTTCCAACGTTATTCTCGAATCTCCGTTGCCGGGCAATTCATAGAACTCTTTGATTTTTCTATGAGAGATTATGTGCATAGCTTATCTGCTTGCAAAGTTACTAACAAATTTTGATATACAAAAGATTTGGCTATGATTATTTTGTTGTTCAAAATTATTTAAGCGAAATGACCTCGGAAGCCTCGCGTGCCCGTTCATCTACCACTTTTGCGTAGATTTGAGAATTTATGACGCTCTTATGGGTCAACATTCGGCTGATAGAATCATTGACAATTTCAGAGAATTTGGTGTAAAAAAACCGGGATTGTCAGATGTCGGCAATCCCGGTTTTTTCTGTTTGTGCTTGGTTTATTCGGTTATTTCGGGCGGAAGGATGGGCATTGCACCTTTTTTTGTGCAGACAAAGGCCGAGGTGCGGACTGCGCAGGAATGGGCTTCGGCCACTGATTTTCCTTTGAGGATGGAGGCGATGAAGGCTGCGGTGAAGCTGTCGCCGGCTCCGACTGTATCGGCAACCTCAACTTTGGGTGTGGGCTGGAACGATACGTTGCCTGGAGTGAAGACATAGCTTCCGTTGATGCCGCAGGTGAGGATGAGCATCTTCAGATTGTATTTGCCGAGCAAAATCCAGCATTTGTCCTGAAGGTCGATGCCGGGATAACCGAACATGCGGCTGACAGTCACAAGCTCTTCGTCGTTTATCTTCAGAATGTTGCAACGCTTCATCGAGTTGCAGAGTATTTCTTTGTTGTAGAAGCCCTGACGCAGGTTGACATCGAACACCACCAGGCTGTCATCGGACTGGGGCATCGCATCGAGGAAAAGATTGATGGTTTTGCGCGATACCACATTACGCTGGGCAAGCGAGCCGAAGCAGACGGCACGTGTGCGCGTTGCGAGGTTTTCGAGGTGGGCAGTGTAGGGTATATTGTCCCAGGCCACGTTTTCCTTGATTTCGTATTGAGGGATGCCGGCCTGGTCGATTTCTACTTGTACGGTACCGGTCGGGTAGGGTACTTTTGCAATGAGGTGGTTGAGGCCTTTCGAGGTGAAATTTTCAACTATTTCATTCCCCAGTGCATCATCGCCAACGGCACTGACAACACAGCTCGGAAGACCGAATTGCGACACATGGTAGGCAAAGTTTGCCGGTGCACCGCCGATCTTTTTACCTTCGGGAAGGACATCCCATAGGGCTTCGCCCATTCCTATTACTAAATCGTTCATGATTGTATGGTTTAAGATTAATTTTTAGTGTTTGCGTATACGGAGAGTGTAGAACATCAGATAGGCTACACCGAGTGCCATCACGGCAACGGCACCTACTTGACCCATTGCATCGGCGGCATAGCCCATGGCCAGCGGGAAGATTGTGCCACCGAACAGGCCCATAATCATCAGTCCCGAAACTTCGTTCTTTTCGTTGGGTGTGTAGAGGAGTGCCTGTGCAAAGACAATCGAGAAGATGTTAGAGTTGCCAAAACCAATAAGAGCGATGCCGATGTAGAGCGGCGTGATTGTGTGGCCCACGAAGAGAAGAACCATGCCGGCGAGCATCATCAGAACGCTGATGGCAAAAAATAGTTTTGCAGATACTGAACGGAGTATGAAAGCACCGGAGAAACAGCCTATGGTGCGGAAAATGAAGTAGAGGCCTGTGGCAAAGCCGGCTTCTTCGAGTGGCAGAGCGAGGCGTTCCATTATGATTTTGGGAGCTGTGGTGTTGGTGCCAACATCGATACCTACATGGCACATGATGCCCAGAAAGCAGAGAAGAATGAACGGACGGCCCAGAAGCTTGAGACATTCGCCAACGCCCGAAGCTTTGTCGGGACGTTCTTCTTCAATTGGCGTGGCACCTAAGAGGGCGATAGACAGCACGCAGACAATGGCATAGATGACGAAGAGCGACCGCCATCCCAGGCCGAATGTGGGCATGAGGGTTGTGGCACCCCACGCAGCGAGAATTGGGGCGAGAAAGGACGCTATAGCTTTGACAAACTGTCCGAATGTGAGGGTAGAGGCAAGTTTGTCGCCGCTGATAAGGTTGGTCACCAGTGGATTGAGTGAGGTTTGCATGATTGCGTTGCCGATGCCGAGAAGAGAGAAGGCAATGAGCATGGTGGTGTATCCGTCGCCGAAAATTGGAACTATAAGCGATGCCACAGTCACGACGAGGCTTATCATTACCGTATTTTTCCGACCGATTTTGTTCATCAACATTCCTGTCGGAACGGAGAAGAACAGGAACCAGAAGAAGACGAGCGAGGGGAAAAGGTTGGCCTGCGAATCGGTAAGGCCGAGGTCTTTCTGCACATAGTTGGAAGCTGTGCCCACAAGGTCGACAAAGCCCATGACGAAGAAGCAGAGCATTACCGGAATTATCTGCAGCAGAAAGCTTTTGCGAGTTGTTACAAGCTGTTGAGCCATGGTATTATTTTTGAATTTAGATTTTTAAATTTTCTCTAATTATGAATTCCGTAGATTTTCAGGTTTGAGATTCGGGCATTGCCGCCTTGAGCGGAGATGGACAAGGAGGTGTAAGGTTTGGTGGGGAATACAAGGTTGGTCATCACGCAACGACCTCCATTTCCGAAAACTTCCATGCTGGAGCGGTCAACGAAAATTCGTAGCGACAGATGCCCGTCGGCTTCAAATGTCGGAGCTGTGGTGACAGCGGGGAAGCTTTCGCTGAAATCAACAATTCCGCTCTGTGTGCGGTCGAACGAAAGAGTGTGTGCTTCGCTGTTGTAGGTCAAAATCACTTTTTCGTTTGCGTTATTGCTCATTTCGAGGCTTATTGTCTTGGCTTTTCGTGTGTCGAGGTCTACAAGTATTTCGCAGATACCGCCGTTTTCGGCGGGAAGAGCATATGTTTTAGGTTTGGAATTAATTTTGGCTGTTTTTACTGCCTTTATTTGTTTGCCGCGCAAAGCCTCCAGTTCGGGAGCCGGAGCACAAGAGGCGTATATCTGACCATCCGGAGCACGGAAAAGCCCCATTTCGCGCGGAAGTGTGTTAGCACTTCGGAACTGCATAGTGGGCACGTCGGCGGCATACTGCCAATTGCTCATCCATCCTATGACAGTGCGGCGATTGCCGGGAGCATCGCTCCAGCTGACAAGCGCATAGTTGTCTTTGCCGAAGTCGAGCCATTTGGTTGGAATTTTTCCCGACAAATCAGTGTCGGCTGTGAATTTTTTTCCATTCCAGTCGCCGATAAAATATTGGACAGCAGAGCCTCCAAAAGGACCTCCTGGATTGATGTTGCATATCAGCACCCATTTTTTATCATTGCTTCCTTCCACAGGCAGTTCGAAGAGGTCGGGACATTCCCAGACACCATCCTGACAGCCCTCGCCTTTTCCGAAGGCACTCTGCAGTGTCCATGTCTTAAGGTCGGGCGATGTGAAGAATAGCATCTCGTGGTCAAGTGCATGGGCAAGCACCATATTCCATTCGCCTGTCTCTTGATTCCAGAACATGTTAGGGTCGCGAGCTTCACTTTCGAGGGTAAGCACCGGATTGGCTGCATATTTTGTAAAGGATGTTCCATTGTCATTGCTTGCCGCCAGGCTCTGTATCTGGCTTGTGGCGGCAGAGGTATAGAGGGCAATGACGGCGTCTTTGCCCATGCCGGCGGTATTGTTGTGGTCAATAACGCAGCTGCCGCTGAAAATTGCTCCGAGACCGTCGGGACGAATTGCATCGGGCTGTTGTTCCCAGTTGATAAGGTCGGTGCTGGTTGAATGTCCCCATGTCATATTCTGCCATTTCGAGCCATAAGGGTTGCGTTGGTAATAAAGATGCCAAGTGCCGTCTTTATAGAACATTCCGTTTGGATCGTTCATCCATCCCCAAAGAGGAGTGTGGTGATATGCCGGGCGATACTTGTCGGTGTTTTTGATCTTGAATTTTTTTGAAAGTTCGAAGCTTTTCCAGCACGCGTCTTCTTTAGCTTCGCGTACTGAAGAACGACCCTGCGGAGTGACAATGTTGAAAATCACGTTTTTCCCTTTGTAGGGCGATAAATCAAATGGTACTGTGAAATCCGTCTTGGATTTTGCCAGACGCACATAGATTGTCTCGGCCGTCCTGCCGTCGACAAGCACGTCGATTTTGGCATCGTCGGCCGAATCCTGAACCGGAATCATAAGATATCCATCTTGGCCGTCGACCCTGACAAGTGTGTTGTTCACTCCCAGATGATCGATTGTTATGCCGTCGGCTGCAAACGCCGCCTGGCCGGCAAATGCAGAGACGATCACTGTCATGGCTTTGATACAATTGTTAAATAAATTCATTAGTATTAGTTTTTTGTGTTGTTTCTGATTGACTGTCGATGTCGCAAAGTTAGTGTTTACTATTATATATGGTGTATAAAAAAACGTGCAAGAGGTATCAAAAATGTTGTAGGTCCGCAAAATTCTTTGTCTTCGCATGATTTTTAATATCAAAAATATGCTTAACTTTGCCAAGCCATAATTCGTCTTCTTTAATTGCCATGACAAAGACACTGATTCCGAGCATTGTTATTTGCATATTGATGCTTTTCTTTTCTTGTAAGGAAGGAAAGGTTTACAAAATAGGTGTGTCGCAGTGCAGCCAGGATGACTGGCGCAATAAAATGAACGAAGAAATCGAGCGGGAACTCATGTTCCACACCGATGTTGTTGCCGAGATTCGCTCGGCTGATGACAACAACAACAAACAGATTGAAGACATAAAGTATTTTAGAGACAATGGGTTTGATATTATAATCGTGTCGCCTAACGAAGCGGCAGCCCTCACTCCTATTATTAAAGATGTGTACGAAGGTGGAATGCCGGTGATGATTTTCGACCGGAATATAATTGGCGACACCTATACAGCCCGCATTGGTGTAGACGATGCCGAACTTGGACGGTCTGCCGCCCACTATGCCCTTCAGATGCTCGAACCGCAGCCGCGTGCCATCGAGATTTTCGGTCTCAGAGGGTCTACGCCGGCCGAAGGTCGACACAAGGGTTTTACAAGCGAGTTCGAACGTGGAGGTGGCACTGTTGTTGCAAGCGTTGCAGGAGATTGGAACAAGGAGGATGCTGCGGCTGTGTCCGATTCTTTGCTGAGAATCTTTGACGATGTCGACCTGATTTACGCCCATAACGACCGTATGGCTATCGGGGCTTCTGAAGTTGCGAAGGCTATGGGACGCGATGAAATTAAAATTATTGGTATCGATGCCGCACCCCAGATAGGAATCAAGGCTGTGGCCGACAGTGTGATAGATGCCACGTTTCTCTATCCCACCGAGGGACATCTTCTCATCCGCACCGCTATTGCCATTCTCAAAGGCGAGCCCTACGAAAAGGAAACCATGCTGCCTCTTTCTTCGGCTGTCGACCGCTCGAATGCCGACATCCTTCTGCTCCAGAACAATGCCCTTGTCGAGGAAACGAGCAAAATGAAGATTCTCAAAACACGTATCGATAACTACTGGGAAAAACATTCGGCACAGACTTCCTTGTTCTATGCCAGCGGGGTGATTATACTGCTGCTGTTCGGGGTGGCGTTCCTGCTGCTAAGAGCTTTTTGGCAGCGTAGTCGCCATCAGGAAGCACTTTTGAAGAAAAACAAGCTGCTGCAGGAAGAACGAGACAAACAAAAAACACTCAACGAGCAGCTCGAGCAGGCCACACAATCGAAATTAATTTTTTTCACTAATGTGTCGCACGACCTTCGCACCCCTCTCACTCTTATCGCTGAACCGGTGTCGCAGTTGGCGTCGGCCCAAAATCTTACACCGCAACAAAAGACCCTCATCAAGATTGCCGATAAGAATGTTCACATTCTTCAGCGGCTTATCAATCAGATTCTCGATTTTCGAAAATATGAAAACGGAAAGCTACACCTGAGTCTGGTTGAAATCGACCTCAATCATGCTGTGCACGACTGGATGGAGGCCTTCTACAATCTTGCTCGTAGTCGCGATATAAAGCTTTCGCTCAACAGCGCAGATACGCCGCTTGTCTTGGCCCTTGATCCCGAAAAAATTGAGCGTGTGTTCTATAACCTGTTGTCGAATGCTTTCAAATATACACCCGATAACGGCCGTATCGATGTCTCTTTGTCGGGCGATGACCATTTTGTCAGCCTCGTTGTTGCCGACACCGGCCAAGGCATAAGCGAACGTGAGCTCGACAAGATTTTCGACCGCTTCTACCAGGTTGACCGTGTCCATCCCAAGGGATCGGGCATAGGACTGTCGCTTACCAAGGCTTTTGTAGAGCTGCATGGTGGAACAATAGCCGTGCAAAGTGCTCTTAATCAAGGCTCGGTTTTCACTGTTACTCTTCCTGTGACTCATGTTGCCGACTCTCCGGTAGCTATTGGCAAAACTATTGATAATACACAGGCCGAGATTGAACTGACGGCAATAGATAGCGATGTGCAAGTTGATGCCGACAAACCTATGGTGCTTGTGGTGGATGATAATAAAGATATACAACAGTTGCTCTGTGAGCTGCTTAAGGAGAAATACAATATGATTTTTGCCAACAATGGCAAAGAAGGTCTGGCAAAAGCTTTGAAATATGTTCCCGATCTTGTTGTGAGCGATGTTATGATGCCGGTGATGGACGGACTGGAATGTTGCCGCCTAATAAAGAACGAGGTTCTGACCTCGCATATTCCCGTGTTGATGCTCACTGCCTGCAGCATGGACGAGCAGCGTGTGCAAGGCTACAACAGCGGTGCCGATGGCTATGTATCGAAACCGTTCAATGCCGAGGTGCTTTGTTCACGATGTGAGAGTCTTATAGCCAACCGCAAGCGTATAAAGGAATTGTGGTCTAAAGAATCGACAAAGGCAACAACTCGCTCCATGACAGAAGTCAAAGCCGCAACTCCCGGCGATTTAGATGATGAGTTCTATCAGCGTTTTTTGGGCATTTTCAACAGTCAGATTGGAAATTCCGACCTTGGTGTCGACACCATAGCATCCGCCATGGGGCTGGAACGTTCGCAATTCTACCGCAAGATAAAGGCCCTTACAAATTACGCGCCTGTAGAGCTGATACGACGCTTGCGCCTCAAGCAAGCACGCACATTGTTGCTCACCACACAGAAAACTATAAGCGAGATTGCCTACGAAACAGGTTTCTCAACGCCTGCCTACTTTGCCAAGTGCTATCGCGATGCTTATGGCGTTACACCTTCCGAAGCCCGCGCCAAAATGCAATAATAAGGCATTAGCTATCAAATTTCGTGCACCACACATTTTTTGATAGGGGGCGCAACATGTATTATAGATTGATTCTTAGTGTTGTGACTAATTTTGTGCAAAACTTCACTCACTAAAAATCTAAAAAATGAAAAGAACAATTCTTGGTGCATTATTGCTCATTGCCATGGCAATAGCAGCACAAGCACAGAACATCACTGTGCGAGGAACTGTGCTCTCACGGACCGACAACGAGCCTCTTATAGGAGCTTCGGTGGTTTGCGAGAATTCTAAGGTTGGAGCATCGACCGACATCGATGGCAACTTCCAAATCAATGTTCCCGATGGTACTATCCTTAAAGTGTCTTATGTCGGTTTCCTTTCCAAAGATGTTAAGGCTCAGCCGCAAATGACTATTTATCTTGAAGAGAACAACGAGCTGCTCGACGAGGTGGTCGTTGTTGGTTACCAGACTGTACGCAAAGCCGACCTCACCGGTGCTGTGGCAGTGATGAACATGAAGGAGCCTATCAGTGAAAACTCCGGCAACATTATGAATTCAATGGCAGGAAAGCTTCCGGGCGTTAATGTGGTGCCCGATGCTGCTCCGGGTGGCACGGGCTCGATACGTGTGCGTGGTATGTCGACTGCCAATTCGAGCAACGACCCTCTCTATATTATCGACGGTGTGCCAACCGACAATATCAACTTCCTCAATCCTGCCGACATAGAAACTATGCAGGTGCTTAAAGATGCCGCTTCGGCTTCTATCTATGGTAGCCGTGCCGCCAACGGTGTTGTCGTCATCACAACCAAACACGGCAAAGGCGACCGTATGACCATCAATATCAGCTATGCTGCAAGTGCGCAGACTGTTGCCAAACGATATAAGATGCTCAATGCCGATCAGTGGGGTGTCGCCTATTGGGCTGCTTCGCGCAATTCAAATATCGCACCTTCTCATGTGCTCTATGGCAATGGTGAAACTCCCGTGCTCCAGCAGTTTGTTGATGGAAATCAGAACTTTCCCACGACAAATACCGACTGGCAGGATGAGGTATATCGCACCGCCTGGACAAACAACCTCACTGCTTCGGTTGCCAACAACACCGAGAAAGGTTCAATAATGTTCTCGCTCAACTATATCAATCAGAACGGTAACATCCAGGATACTTTCTACGAACGTTATTCGGCACGTATCAACTCTACTTACAATTTCAACAAGTACATCAGCGTGGGCGAAAATCTGCAGGTGTCGCGCTGGACTAACCGGGGTGTCGACGTTGCCGGCGACCGTGGTATTCCTTTCACTGCAATGAGTCAGCATCCGGCACTCCCTGTTCGCGGACTTAACGGAGAATGGACACGTCCTATCTCGCTCATCGCTTCGGACCTTGCAAACCCGGTGCAGCTGATTGCCAATGCCAAAGACAACAATCTTGCTTCGTGGCGCATACTTGGCAACGCTTATCTCGAAGTTAAACCCATCGACGGACTTTCGCTCAAAACAAACATCGGCATCGAGCATAGCCAGTACTTCAACAACACTCTTGGACGAGCTGTCAACCCCGGCGATGTCAACAGCATGTCGAGCGTTTATGGCCAGGGCGATACATGGACATGGACAAACACTGCAAACTACAACAAGACTTTTGCCGACAAACATCACCTGACAGTTCTGCTGGGAACTGAGGCAATAGGATATACTTTCCGCGACCTTTCCGCTTCGCGTGAAGGTTATGAGTTCGAAGATCCGGACTTTATGCAGATTGGTTCAGGCTCGGGCACTCGCAATAACGGTGGTGGTAAAACACAGTGGTCTGTATTCTCGCTCTTCGGCAAAGCCGACTACAACTATGCCGACCGTTATCTGGCATCGTTCACCATCCGTCGCGACGAAAACTCGCGCTTTGCCAAGAAACACCGTTCGGGTGTATTCCCTGCTTTCTCGCTTGCATGGCGCCCGACGCAGGAAGATTTCTTCCCCAAAAACGACATTCTCACCGACCTAAAGATCCGTTACAGCTGGGGCCAGAACGGTAATGCCAATATCCCGCAACTCTATCCGGCATATTCTACATATATCTATAATACCGGCAATGGTGCATACGACATAAGCGGCACCAATTCGTCCACAACTCCGGGCATCACTCTTTCGTCGACCGGCAATCCCGACCTGAAATGGGAAACCACAACACAGAACAACATTGGTGTCGACATGCAGTTCCTTGGTGGAGCAATCAACGTGACAGCCGACTACTTTATCAAGAAAACAAAAGATATGCTCACCATTCCGCCGGCTCTCGATGTTGCAGGCGAGAACGCTGCCATCTGGCTCAATACCGGCGACATGAAGAACACCGGATGGGAATTGACCATTGGCTATATAAGCCCTAAATACGGCGACTTCTCTTGGAGCGGCAACCTCAACCTTTCGCAGTACAAAAATAAGCTTGTGACCCTCAACTCCCGCCAGAAATTCATTGGTGGCGACCAGCGTCTAATTCCCGGGCAGCCTATGGGTGTCTACTACGGATATGTGTGCGACGGTATATTCCAAAACGACATGGAAGTGGCAAACCATGCCACGCAGCCTGGCGCAGCTCCCGGACGCCTCATCTACCGCGACCTCGACGGTAACGGTGTGATTGACGACAACGACCGCTGCATCATCGGCGACCCCAACCCCGATTTGTCGATGGGTCTCAACCTAAATTTCAAATATAAGGCTTTCTCGCTCGACATGTTCTTTGCCGGTGATTTCGGCTTCGACATCCAGAACCACATGAAACGTCAGCTCCTCTCCATGAGCTATGGCAACCTTGCAACCAACCGTGGCGAAGATATCCTCAAAGCATGGACCCCGACAAACACCAACACCTCGATTCCCGCGCTGTCACTGACTGACGACAATAACGAAAGCCGTTTCTCCACCTATTATGTTGAGAATGGTTCGTATATGAAAATGAAATATCTCAAACTTGCATATACACTGCCTGAATCCATTGTCAAGAAAATCGGTGCATCAAACCTTGATGTTTACGGACAGGTGGAAAATGTGTTTACCATTACCGACTACAGCGGTCTCGACCCCGAACTCCTCCCGGGTGAATATGGCTCGCGCATCGACAACGGTGCATATCCCCGCCCACGCACTTTCACAGTGGGCCTCAACCTTCAGTTCTAATTGCTAATCTATCAGAAAAATGAATAATTTCAAAAACAATATAAAGAACGCCATATTCATTGCTGCATTTGCCGCAATGGGAGCTGCCGCTACATCGTGCGACGACTTGCTCGACACCAAACCGCAGGGCGTGTTCACAAACGAACAAATAGGCGATGAAGAGGCTGTCGACCTTATGACGGCTGCCTATGCAACGCTTCTCAACCATTACTTCGGAAACAACGAATCGTTTGCCGGTCCAATTAACAACTGGGTGTTCGATGTGCGTTCAGACGATGCACTGAAGGGCGGTGACGGCGTGACCATGGAAGGCTACATGCATCAGCTTGAAGTGGGCAACGTGCAGAGCGACAACGATATTGCTAATTTCAAATGGCGCAACAACTATTTCTCGATCAGCCGTTGCAATACTGCTATTCGTGGTCTGCAAGGTTCGTCGGCTCTCTCAGAAACTGACCGCAAGTCGTATATTGCCGAAATGAAGACGCTGCGTGCCTATTATTACTTCGACATGCTCCGCATATTCCAAAAATTCCCATATTTCGACGAAACTGTGGCTAATCCGAGCGAATGTCGTGCCGACCAATATACCCGTGAACAAATTGCCGGATTCATCAAGCAGGACCTCCGCGACAGCTACGAAGTCCTCCCCGAAAGTCAGGAACAGGTGGGTCGCTTCAACCGCTATGTGGCCGCCGCTCTTCTTGCTCGTGTCGACCTATTCACCTCCGACTGGGCCGAAGCCGAGAAATATGCCGGATATGTGATTGCCAGCAACAAATACAAACTCTACGACAACTTCCTGGACATGTCAAAGCCTGAATTCAATAACACTTACGAATCAGTGCTTGCCATTCAGTTCTCCTCGGCAAATTCCCCCGACCAGTATAACTTCAACAACTGCCTCAACTGCACATGGTCCGAAGGAAACCTCTACGGTAATGGCGACGATTTCTATCTTGGCTCGCAGAACCTTGTCAATGCTTTCCGCACCGACGAAACAGGCTTGCCTTATCTCGATGGAACCACCGATGGGCTCAATGTTGACCATGCCGACTTCGAAGGCAATGTAGACCCCCGAATCGACTTCACCTTCGGACGCATAGGCATGCCTTGGCGTTCGCACACCTACAACGAAAAATGGTGCCGTAACTTCGAGCTTTATGGCCAGTTCTCCGGCAAGAAACCTTATCCCGCTCCCGAATCACCCTATGTGAAGCCCGGCATCGTGCCATGGGGCGCCTCTTCGCTCAACTGCATCCTTATCCGCTACGCTGATGTGATGCTGATGAAAGCCGAAGCTTTAATAGAACAGAACAAGGACCTTGACGAAGCTCGCACTCTAATCAACCAGATTCGTGCAAAAGCAAATCGCTCGGTCGATCCTGCCTACGCTCCCATCGACTGCAATCCGCAGATTGCTTCCTATCTCGTGCGTGAATATCCCGCCACTGGCTGGAGCCAGGAATATGCACGTAAGGCTGTGCGCATGGAACGCCGTCTCGAACTGGCAATGGAAGGCCTCCGATGGTTCGACCTCGTGCGCTGGGGTGTAGCTGTCGAAACTATGAATGCCTACTATGTTTCCGAAGGAAAGATTCGTACCTATTATGCCGGCGCAAACCTTTCCGAGGACGAAATATTCCTGCCAATACCTGTCAACCAGGTTGATAATGCCGGTGACCTCTATAAATAACTCTTAGAAATCGAAAACACATGAAAAAGATATCTTTCTGGAGCCTTTGCATGCTTTCTGCCCTTGTATGCTGCATGTTTGCTGCTTGCTCCGATTTCAAACCAACCGAAATGCCAGAGGCTCTCTCTCTCCCCAAAGTGAGCAACCTCAAAGCTGAAGTCTCCGGTTTCAATGTCGAACTGTCGTGGACACTCCCAAACAGCACGGAGTTGACAGGTGTCAGAATCCTGCCAAACGGCAAAACTGTCGGAGCCATCGACCTGCAAGGTCCGGCAACATCATTCACCGTTGAAGGCCAGCCTCTTGGCGAGGAATTTTTCTACACTGTCAAGGCTGTCTATAACAATGGCATTTCCGAGGGCGAATCGGTGGCTGCTATTCTGCAAAAGGTTGAGCTCGCCAATGTGAGCAACCTCAAGAGCACCGTTAACGGCCGCACCGTCACCCTGACCTGGAATCTGCCTTCAGCACAGGATATTACCGGTATCCGCGTTGTGCGCAACGGCGATGAGGATGCTGCCACAGTGATTGAAGGAGCGGTGACGAGCTGTGTTCTCAAGGCTCAGCCTATGGAGCAGGAACTGACCTATACCGTAAAGGTTGTCTATAATAAATACTATGCAGCCGAAGGTATGTCGACTTCCTTAACTGTGCCTTATATAGCTCCCAAAATGGGCTTCCTCATGACAGCTGCCTCTATTGCCGAACTGCCTGATGATGACGAACGTGCCGCGGCTACTTGGTTTACTGCCCAGGAAAATGCCGAACTCATCCAGCCTTCGCAGATAGCCGACCTCGACATTGACCTTTATCCCGTGATGTGGATTATGATTGACCGTGTCGATTTGCCCCTTGGCTGGCAGAATCTGCCGTCGGAAATTTCTAATGAACAGACGATTGCTGCTCTGCGCAATTATTCGGCAAATGGCGGCAGCCTCTATCTGTCGAATATGGCTACCCAACTTGCCGTTCCTCTCGGTTTTGTGCCCGACAATATGGCTCCTACTGTCTACGGAAACGGCCAGGGTGGTTCGGGTGACGATGTGTGGGTTCTCAATGCTTATCTTGGCTGGGACTTCCGTAATGGAAGCGACCAAGGCTTCTACGACCGCACAGCCCATGCCATCTACAAAGGCTTGACCTTCGAAGACCCCAACAATTACGGCTACAACAATCTGCCGCTTATCGGACCGGGTCAGCGAGAAGACCACAACTGCCTGTGGGACTGCAATATCTATGGCCGCGGAAGCTATCCGGATGTAATCAAAAATTTTGAAGTGACAACAAACTCGATGGTTCTTGCCACATGGGGCCATGTCCGCGACCACTGTGTTGCTGCAATTGTCGATTTCTATGCCAACCCCAATCATGGACGCTGTGTCGCAAATGGTTTGGCTGCTTACGAATGGAATCAGAATTCAGGCACCAACCCCTATCAGCACAACATTGAGCAACTGACAACCAACATCTTGGATTATTTGAAATAAAAATAAACTATAACTCCGATTTCGGATGCCGCACTCTTTTGGGCGCGACATCCGAAATGTTTTCCTTCAAAAAATGATGAACAAACACACCAGACTATTAGCTTTAGCCACATCGTTGGCCACCTTGAATCTTAATGCCGAGTTGGTGGCACGTTTCGATATGGAGGCCCATGATGGGCAAATCAAGGAAATGCTGAGCGGCGAAACGTTCGATATTCAAGGACATTTTGCCCCCGAAAATGTCCCCGGAGCTGTTGGAAATGCCTTGCGTTTTGACGGCTACACATCGCATATTGAAGCCGCTCTTGGTAATATTTTTGCCGATGGCACGCAACAGATGACAGTGTCGATGTGGGTGGCCATACCTTGTTATCCTATTATCCAGATCGACACTAACACAACGGAAAAAACAGCCATTGCGACATGTCTCAACACTGATGACCGGACAGGATTTGGTTTCTATATCGGGTTTGATGGGAAATATTCTTTCAGGACCTATATAGGCGGCTGGCCGGTGAACATCGACGTAGACAGTCCTTTGCCTGTCAATGAGTGGAACCATCTGGTGGCAGTTCTCGATGGCAAGACTCGAAAATTGACACTTTATAACAACGGCATCGAGGTGGGTACGGCACGTGCCAATGGCGCGATGTCCTTTGCCTCGTGTACTTTCTATATGGGACAATCCACTGCCAGCCGCATGTCGGGCCCATTCGAACTGATGTCGTACAACGGACTTATCGATGATATTTCGATATGGAACGAGGCACTGGACATAGCTGCAATTACTGCCGAGGCCGAGAACGCGCCAAATCTCGACATTCCGGCATCGCGATTCGCCGACGACATTCTGCGTCCCCGTTTTCATGGTATGCCTGCTGCCGGATGGACAAACGAATGTCATGGCATGACTTTCTCTGATGGCCGCTATCATCTTTTCTTCCAGAAGAACGCCGATGGTCCTTATATGGCACGGCTGCATTGGGGACATATATCGAGCGAAAATCTCTACGACTGGCGCGAGGAAAAAATAGCCATCGCTCCCGGCGATTGGTACGACATAAAAGGCTGCTGGAGCGGTTGCGTTTTTACCGACGATGAAATAACAGGTGGCAAGCCCAATATTCTCTATACTGCTGTTGACTATGCCAAAGCCATGATAGCACGTGCCGAGCCGGAGAGTGAAGCCCTCGACAATTGGACAAAGTATTCGGGCAATCCTATTATCTCCGGCCGACCTTCCGGATTGTCCGACGATTTCCGCGACCCTTATTTCTTCCGTCATGGCGACGATGCATTTATAATTGTAGGTTCGTCGAAGGGTGGAGTAGGGACTACAACTTTGCATCGCTATAATGCAAGCACAGGCTTGTGGAGCAACAACGGCGATACGTTCTTTTCGGGCTCAAATGCAGCAACCGACGGCCGTTTTTGGGAAATGCCAAACATCACTCCAATGGCCGGCGGCAAATGGCTGTTCACAGCAACTCCGCTTGGCACATCGCAGGGCGTGCGCACACTATATTGGACAGGCTCTATCGACACCGAAGGCAAATTTGTTCCCGATGCTGCATCTGCTGCCCCTCGCCTTGTGGAGATGAACTCCCGAGAAGGTTTCGGTCTCCTTTCGCCGACAATCTACAATCACGATGGCCGTACGATTGCTTTGGGTATTGTCCCTGATAAATTGCCCTCGATTTCGAACTGGAATCTTGGCTGGGCTCATTGTTATTCTCTCCCTCGCGAATGGTCGCTCGATGCCGATGGCAATCTTGTACAGAAACCTTTTGCCGGTCTCTCTGGATTGAGAGGAAAAACATCGTTCGAACGCTCTAATTTCGTCCTCGACCAAACAATCAGCCTTGCTCCGGTTGCAGGGCGTGAAGTCGAAATTTCTGCCATTTTCGAGGTTGGCTCATCGTCTTTTGGCTTAAATATCTTCAAAGGAGCTGGTGCGAAGGGGTCTATAAGCTATTGCCCATCGACAGGCGAAGTGATTGCCGATTTCTCATCGCTGATACGCATTGTGAACGATGGAGGCATCTATGATGGCGTTTATCGCTGTCCGTTGCCCATCCGTCCTGCTGCCGGCGAAGAATTGAAAATCAACGTGTTCATCGACCATTCTATCATCGATATATTCATCAACGACCGCTGGGCGACATCTATCCGCGTTTTTCCCACTGAAGAGGAAGCTAATGGCATAGAAGCCTTTGCCGAAGGACCAACAAACATTCGACAACTCCAGGCATGGGTGCTCGACAGCTCCGGCGATTCGGGCATAAACAGCATTGTAGCAGGCAACAATCAACAGCCGAACGTCGATGTATATAATCTTAGCGGTGTGTGTGTGCGCCGTGGGGTCTCGAATGAAACAGCGACAGACGGCCTTCCCTCGGGGTTCTATATAGCAGGCAATCGCCTTGTGTCCGGTGGTCGAATCCGATAGACTATAGATTGTAATAAATAATCCCACATAACAGCGTAATATTCAGGCATCGAGATTTTTCTCGGTGCCTGGTTTTTAATCATTGCACAACTCTCACATTACTTATGTTTAGCAAAGGGAGAAATTTGTTAAGAATACCTCGCTACAATACCATTAGTATAGGGAAAAATGTTATCGTTGCATTCCTACTATAATATTGCTAACATTATTTAACTATTAAGAGGACGTATTTTGATAAATTATAACGACATTTGCTCACAAATAAAACCACATAATAATGTATATGAAAAGTAGATGCTTACATATCGTCATTATGACGATTATTATTGTATCTTTATCTTGTTGCTCAAGTAAAGATAAACAAAATGCACCTTCTAAGGATGCCATTGATTTAGTAAAAACTGAAATTCAGATGTTTAGTAAACATCTTCCAATTGAAGGTGGTTTAGGTCTTATTATAACAGACGTTAACTATGATGAGGCAAATTACACAATACACTATAAATACAAGTATACTGTGCCAGGAGTTCGTAAACCATCCGATTCACAAATTAGTGAAGCAAAAGCGAACGCTGTTACTTTAATGAAGACTCAACCAAAAGAAAAAAGCTTTTGGAGCAGGGATTCTCTTTTCGATACGATTATTATAATATTGATGGCGAATTTCTATTTACCCAAGAAATTTCTCTGGAAGACTTGAAAGACGTGTAATCCTTGACTTTTCCCTATAGAGTGCTTAGATATACTTTGCGGTATAATTTAAGCACTTTTTTTATACCCATAACCTTTTGCACTTTTCGGACGGTTACGTTTTAGCGGACAGTTCTTCGCTATGCGCCATGCCGCCGAGTGCATGGAGATTATGCGCGAGTTGTTCCGGCAATTGAATCTGTGGAATCTGTGGTTCCTAAACTTTTTTGTTAATTTATCGGTTTTATTTTTGCACAGGTTAGAGAAAATTCTTATCTTTACATCAGAAAAGCAACGCCCTGCTTTCTTGCAGGGAATAGGCCGCTTACGAGCGGCTTTTTTTATTTGTTATGGAAGCTAAAAAACGAGTAACGTTCTATATTGATGGCTTCAACTTCTATTTTGGACTTAAACGTACAAAAAAAAGTTGATCCGGCTTGGCGTGATTTCTATTGGATTGACATAGTGAAACTCTGCGAGAGTTTCTTGGGGGAGGGACAAACACTTGAGAAAGTAATATATTTCACAGCCTCCCCGCTCAGTCCTCAGAAAAACAGCCGTCAGAGTGCGTTTCTTAATGCCAACAAACTAATTAACGGCGACAGATTTGAGATCGTAAGAGGCAAGTATCTTGACAAGCATATTATCTGTCCTTATTGTAAGGGAGATATTTCAAGACCGGAGGAAAAGAAAACCAACGTTAATATTTCCATACGTATGATAGAGGATTGTGTGATGGAGACCACTGATATCGTAGCGTTAGTGAGTGCAGACAGTGACCTTGTACCACCAATTGAATTGATTCAACGTCGCTTTCCGAAAATAGGTATCAAAGGCTCAATCCGAAATCCTGGTGCATATGTTAAAACTATAAGTTAGAAGTGTTAAA
>CAJUAR010000034.1 GCA_910584495.1 uncultured Muribaculaceae bacterium | reverse complement strand
CACCTAACCCGCTGTAAATCTTCATATAAGCACATCCAACTGTCAAAGATGGGAAGTTAGCAAACAATCGTCAAATAGTTGTCAAATAGTCTCGGAAATTTTTGTCGCGGTCTAAAAAACTACCGCCGGAATTCTGCCATAATTCCGGCGGTAGAGAATGTAGATAGTACTGTTAGCGGACGATTACCTTCGATGTCCTGCTGCCCTGGCGGCGGATGTAGATGCCAGGTCCGGGATTGGCCACGGGCATGCCATGGAGGTTGAACATCTCGACAGGTTTGTCGCTGCCGGCTTCAATGGCTGAAACAGCTCCGACGGCATCGCTCACCATCAGCAGCAGGCTGGTGAGGCGTGTGGCTCCCTGCACGTGGTTCATGTCCACACCCTCGGTGTAGGAATTGTAGATGGCGGTGCGCACATCGACAGTTGTAACCGCTGCAAAACCTACATTGCCCGTGGTGTGGTCGTTCTCTTTTTCATAGAGAATGCACAGGTTGTCGCCTTTATATTTGAACGGTTTGTCCAAGGGAAGCATCAAGGTGTTGTTTTCGCCTTTTATCAAGCTTATTGGGCCGTCGTAGACAAGAGTCATGGCTTCTTTCACCATCCAGCCCTCGGCGACGGATGTGCGAGGTGTGTTGGCAAGATAAACGCGCACATTGACATTGCGAATATCGTTTTCGAGATTGAAATAGTCGAGCGAAATAGACTGGATTTCGCCCGAGTCAATGTTGCCCAGTTCTTCTTTCAGATAAATGGCCTCGGCGTAGCAGAAGGGGTAGCCTTCGAACCAGAATGGATAGTTTGTATACACATCACCTTTAGCCACTTCGAGAGGAGTCTCGTCTTCCGAGACGATGAATACGGGGAAGGGGATTGAGTTGTTGGCTGTTTCGCCATCGCCTTCTGCCGCTACATTCACAGTATAGGTGTGCTCGCCGGCTTGCTGCGGCAGGAATTTCACCACCACAGTGGTTTCACATTCAGGAGCGAGTGGTTCGTTGATGATTTCGGAACCAATCTCTATTCCGTTTTCATCAACGACGGACACTTTATAGCTGTTGACCGACTGTTTGCCGAAGTTGGCAATCACAACATTGGCCCGGCTGTCACAGTTTTGGATTGCAAAGCCGCAATTGGCAGCAGATATTGCCGCAAGGTCGATGTCGGCAGCTTTCGACAGCCCGAAGGCACTGATGGATATTTGCCACTGTCCCGGTTTGGAGAGGGCGGTAAGGCCGAAAGTGTAGATTCCGTCGGCATCGACGGTGAAATCCACCATTCTGCTTTCAGCCTCTTTGTTGGTGAAGTCTGTGAGTTTTTCCAGTTCGGTAACTCCCTTATTGCCACGAATCGACAGAGAGAAATCTTCTTTCGAGAACATCTCGGGAGCATAGATGGTATATCGTGCTGTGTAATTGACTCCTTGTTCGAGGTGGAAAGGTACGGAAACGAGCGAATCGTTGGCAGTGTTTGTCCAGCTTGTAGAGTAGGTGAATCCTCCGGAGGCTTTTGACTGCCAGGTATAGCCGTCGCCGTTTGCATCCGCAATTTTCCATTGAGCTATCTCCATGTCGGATGTCATGGCAGTTGCAAACGGAGCTTCAATGGCGGGGCCGGCTGCTGTAGGAACCGAGCTTGCAGCCTTTGAAGTGCCGGCAACATTAGATGCTGTGACCGACCACGTGTAGTAGGCCGGCATTGTTATGGTGTTGTCGATGTATTCTGTGGTGTTGAGATTCTCCACCACTGTGTTCCCGGGCTGACGAATGAGGGTGTAGCTAAGTGTCTGAGGATTGATGCTTCCGCCGTTTACACCTGTCTGCGGTGCTTTCCACGAAATGGTGGGCACGCCGTCGTTCACAGTTACAGTCACCTCGCTTGGTTCTGAGGGGGTGTCTTCGCCGGCAACAATGCTTAGAGTGGCCCCTTCGCTGCGTCCGGCTTCGTTGCATGCATACACAATATAGCGGGTGGCTCCGGTGGCATCTGTGTCCACCCAGCTGGAAATCTGTCCGGCAACAGGCTCTGAAAGCGTGTGTGCCAGGCTGTTGTTGCGCCACACTTCGATGCGGGTCAATGCTTTGTCGAGCGGACGGCCGTCGGTCGTGGTGTCAGGGTTGCGCCATGAAAGGAGCACCTGGTTGCCGGCGACTTTGCTTGTTAGTTCCGATGGTTTGGCAGGTGCGCCTGCAGCGGCTATTTCAAACGGTATGTGCAGACCGACAATAAGAGAGTTGTCGTATGGGTTTTTACGTTCTATGACACGGGCTGTGGCAGGGTCCAGCTCAATGAAGAAAGTATCACTGTTGATGTCCAGACCCGTCCAAAAGAGACGGCCTGTGGCTCGGTCGAATTCAAGCGACTGTCGTTCGGTGTTGTCTGTCCTTATGCCCGTCGAGCCTATTTTTGCAAGTTCGCCTGTGTTGACATTCATGGTGTAGAGCGTGCCGTCGGGTCCCATTGCAAACATGTCGCCGTAGTATGTGCACGCCACTGCCTGTATTTTGACAGGCAGCTCGGCAATCTTTGTGCTGTTGCCGTCGGCAAGGTCGATGCTTATGAGGGCCGTGGGAACCGTTGTGCCTTCGCTGCAGATTTGTATGCCATACATTGTGTTGGTGGAGTAGTCGAATGTCATGTCGGAGCATTGGTAGCTCTTGCGTGCGTAGGCAAGCTTTATCTTATTGCTGTCGAAGTCGTAGGTGCACAGTCCTTCGGGGAGGTAGCCTTGGGAATCATCGGAAAGAATCATATAGTACGTGCCGTTGGCATAGGCTCCGCCCCAGAAAGCGTAGGGGACGATTTTGATTTCTTCGGGCACGGGGTTGTCGCTGTCGAAAGCAAATAGCCCGATGGGCACGCTGCCGTCGTCGGGGCTGTTGCCGGTCATAAAGCCATAGACATCTTTGGCTGCGGCACTGATTGCACATGCGAGAATCGATGCAATAACAAGCGTGAAGAGTTTTCTCATAAGCAGAATGTGATTTTTTCGAAAATTAGCAAAAATAACATTTATAACCAAATACTAACTAAAGCTTTGCGGCAATGTATTTGCCGGTGAGGCTTGTTTTGGAGGCGGCAATTTGTTCGGGTGTGCCTATGGCAACGATGGTGCCGCCATTTTCGCCTCCGTCGGGTCCGAGGTCTATGATGTGGTCGGCACATTTGATAACATCGAGGTTGTGTTCGACAATAACTATGGTATGACCCATGGCAATGAGGCGGTTGAAGCTGTCGAGCAACAGGTTGATGTCGTGGAAGTGCAGACCGGTGGTCGGTTCGTCGAAGATAAACACTGTGGGTGTCGACGAGCTCATGGCAAGGAAGTAGGCAAGCTTCACACGTTGATTCTCGCCGCCCGAAAGAGTGGACGATGACTGTCCGAGCTTGATATAGCCCAGTCCCACGTCGTGGAGCGGGGCCAGGCGTTCGACAATACGACGTTCGGCAGCGGAGGCGGTGCCGAAGAACTCTATGGCTTCGTCGACAGTCATCTCCAGAATGTCATAAATATTTTTTCCGCGATGCATCACATCGAGCACTTCGCGTTTGAAACGTTTGCCGTGGCACTCTTCGCACACCAGGTTGACATCGGCCAGAAACTGCATCTCGATGTTGATATATCCTTCGCCTTTGCATGCCTCGCAACGACCGCCCTCTACATTGAAAGAGAACGAGGCCGCTGTCAGCTCGAGTTGTTTTGCTGCTTGTGTCGAGGCCATAAGTGCGCGAATTTCGTCGTAGGCTTTGAGATATGTGGCCGGGTTGGAGCGCGTCGATTTGCCTATAGGGTTTTGGTCGACGAACACCACATCCTTTACCCGGCCGAGGTCGCCTGTAATGTTGCCGAAACGTCCGGGGGCTTCTCCATCGCCATAAACTTTGCGGGCAAGAGCGCGGTAGAAAATGTCGCGCACCAAGGTCGATTTTCCCGACCCGCTCACGCCGGTGACAACGGTCATCACTCCCAGCGGAAAGTCGACAGTGACATCTTTCAGGTTGTGTTCGGTAGCATGCTCAATTTTGATTTTGTCGCGCCATTTGCGTCGTGCTTTCGGCAGGGGAATCTCCATCTTGCCGGTGAGATATTTCATGGTATAGCTGTCGGCAGCCCCGGCAATGTCGTCGGGACGGCCTTCGAACACAATTTCTCCGCCAAGGCGACCAGCCGCCGGGCCGACATCTATAATCATGTCGGCTGCGCGCATTATCTCTTCGTCGTGCTCGACAACTACCACAGTGTTGCCAAGCTGCTGCAGTTTGCGCAGCACTCCGATAAGGCGGTCGGTGTCGCGCGGATGAAGGCCTATCGAGGGCTCATCGAGGATGTAGAGCGAGCCTACAAGGCTGCTGCCCAGCGATGTGGCAAGGTTGATGCGCTGGCTTTCTCCGCCCGACAGAGTGTTGCTCAGTCGGTCGAGGGTGAGATAGCTCAGACCTACTTCTACGAGGAATTGAAGGCGTTTTTTAATTTCCACCAGCAGGCGCGAGGCTATCTTTTCGTCGTGTGCGTCGAGTTTCAGCCCCTCGAACCAGGCTTTCAGGCGGTCGATGGGCATGCGCACAAGTTCGCTTATGGTGCTGCCGCCAACCTTCACATAGTTCACTTCGGGGCGCAGGCGTGTGCCGTGGCACATGTGGCAGGTTGTCTTGCCGCGATAGTGGGCAAGTATCATGCGGAATTCTATTGCCTGGCGTTTCGATGTCACATAGTCGAAATAGGCCATTATGCCTTCTATGCCTTTGTCGGCATTGCCCATCCACAGTAGGTTGCGCTCTTCTTCGGTGAGTTTATAGTAAGGTGTGTGGATTGGAAATTTCACCTTCGCAGCCGAGTGCATGAAGCGCTCTTTCCATTCGCGTGAGCGCGGTCCGCGCCAGCAGGCCACAGCATCTTCGTAGACCGATAGTTGCACATTGGGGACCACCAGCTCTTCCGAAATTCCCAGCGTGGCTCCGAAACCTTCGCATTCGGGGCAGGCTCCGATAGGATTGTTGAAGTTAAACATCTGTTCGTTTGGCTCGGCGAAGGTCATGCCGTCGGCCTCGAATCGCTTTGAAAATGCCTGGCTGTTGATTTTGCCATCATGATTCCACACCATGACGATGCATTCGTCGCCGCCCTCGAAAAAAGCCGATTCGGCCGATTCGGCGAGGCGCGACATTTCGTCTTTGTCGGCCGACACCATGGTGCGGTCGATGAGCAGATAGGGCAGGGGGGCTGTATTCGAAGGCTTGTACTCGTCGATTTCCACAAAGGTGCCATTGTTGTCTACAAGGCGCGAGTATCCCTCTTTGACATATATGTCAAGCTGTTGCTCCAAGCTGCGGCTATCGGGGAGATGGATGGGTGCCGCTATGGCAAGACGCGAACCTTCGTCGAAACTGCCGGCCCATGTCAGTATGTCCTCAACGCTGTGCTTCTTCACCTCTTTGCCGCTGATGGGCGAAAAGGTGTGGCCTATGCGACCGAAAAGCATGCGCATATAGTCGTAGATTTCTGTCGATGTGCCTACGGTGGAGCGTGGATTCCGTGTGTTCACCTTTTGCTCTACCGCTATTGCCGGCGGCAGACCGCGGATAAAGTCACACTCCGGTTTTTGAAGCTTGCCCATGAACTGGCGTGCATAGGCTGACAAGCTTTCGACATAGCGCCGACGTCCTTCGGCATAGAGAGTGTCGAATGCCAGCGACGATTTGCCCGAGCCCGACAACCCGGTAATGACCACAAGTTTGTTGCGGGGAATTTCAACATCTATGTTTTTCAGGTTGTTGACGCGTGCCCCTTTGATCGATATATTGCTTAGTGCCATCTGTTCTAAAATCTAAACTACAAAGTTACTAATTTTAGGATGCAAAACCAAAAGATTTGACAACGGCCCCCCCCGGTGAGGGCGGCGTTGTCAAATGTTGGAAATATGGGGACGGGGGGGGCGTTGGATATTTCAGGGGAAAAATATTTTGCCAAAAGTATTGACAAATGCAATTTAATGTTGTAACTTTGCAAGCAAAGAACGATAGCCAATTTTTCAATCTCCAAAATTCAAGTATTAATGAAAAAGGAAATGATAGATCTGCGCAATCGCAACATTGTTGCTTTGCTCAGGGATAAAAGACACAATCTTGCTTTGGCAGGGAGCAAAGCATCGAAAGCAGAACTTGTTGAAGCTGTGATGTCTGCGCAGCCATGGGTTCACTATGTCGACTTTGACTATGCCAGCAGAATGATGCACCGTCTTTGGCAGAAAGGACCGGAGGCCCTCGGATGTAGTGGTCTTGCTCTGCGCAAATGGCTCGATTTGGCCGAACAGGTGAAAGATGTTATGACCTCGAAGAAATTGACAAATGTCAATGCGGCATTGACCTACGTTCTCAATTTCCGTCGTCCGCCGTGTTTCTACATTTCGCCGCGAACGCTCAACCAGCTTATCAGGCGATGTGCCTGACATGTTTCAGGCTCGAATCTATGCTCCAGGCAAGAAACTGAATGTAGAACCTTTAATATCAAAACATTATGCTAAATATCAGTCTTGACAGTATTTTTGAATGTGTCTATGCTTTTTCGGCTGCCGATGCGCTTGCTTCGGGCAGCGAGCGTCCTCTGATTCTCAACACAGAGCAGCGCCCCCTGCTCAAACGTCTTGCTCTCGATGTGCTTTCGGGAGTGGTGCTGGAGTTCCTTCAGGTTATCAAAAGTTCGAATCACACCGACGAGCCTGCTCCCGATCTTATCTGCATGGAGGCCGCGCTGCCAGTGCGAGTGTCGCCACTAATTTTTGTCCGCGAACTCGAAACTCTTGTCACGCTGGGCATTATGCGGGCAGTGTGGAGCGGCACCGACACGCCCATGGCCGGCAAGTACCGCAACGCCTACGAGCGACACCTTGCGCTGATGCGCAACAGCGTGGCCGATGGTGGCCGTCCCGGATTCATCCGTCCTTCCGGCCTATAGCTGTTCAGCCCCCGCCTGCTCCACAAGGCGGGGGCTGAAAATAATGCGGGTCAGAAATGGATTTTTACACCTGCGAGGGCATAGAGACGCTCCACTTTGTTCCATATTTTTTCGATAGTGCCATTGCGTTGCTCTATGGATTGCCTGATCTGGCCGATAAGATAACTACCCGACACTGTAAAACCAACGGTGCTGTTCAAGAGCCATTCAATTCCGAGGTCTGCATTGGAACACCAGCCCCACCAAGTGCCACTGGCCGAGACATGTTCAACTTCGACCTTCTCGTTATAGGCAAGTGCGCCCACGCCGGCACGAATCTCAGCGCTCCAGCGAGAGTTCGACCCAAATGGCAGATTGAGCGTAACCTGAGGAGCTACCGTTGGCTTGTGATACTTCAATATTTGTTAAAGGCATGGGTTGGGCTGGAAGTGACGTTAATTTTTCGTATATTTGCAGCCGCAAATAGAAATATGATAACACAAGTAATTGACGAGAAGTTAATCAAACGAGCTAAAGAGCTTATCGACAATGCAGCCAGCATTGCCGTGGTGTGCCACACCAGTCCCGACGGCGATGCCATCGGGTCGTCGTTGGCGGCAGTATCGGTTCTCTCGTTGCTGGGCAAGGAAGTCCGTGCCGTGGTGCCCGACAGTTATTTGGAAAACCTGCGCCAGCTGCCGGGAGCCAAGGAGATTGTCGATGGAGCGAAATACTACGATTTTGCCTGTGCTTTGCTTCGCGACAGCGACCTTGTGCTGTGTCTTGATTTCAACGATACCAAGCGAGTAGGCCGACTTCAGCATGCTTTGGAACAGAGCAAGGCTAAAAAAATAGTTATAGACCATCATCTTGGCCCCGACATAGATGCCGATGTGGTAATTTCATATCCTGAGATGTCGTCCACGTCCTATCTGTTGTTCCGCTTCTTTTGCCGACTGGAGCTTTTTGACTTCATAGGCAAAGATTCGGCAACCTGCCTCCTTGCCGGCATGATGACCGACACGGGTAATTTTGCCTATAACTGCAACGACCCCGAAGAATATGTGGTAGTGGCCGAGCTTGTGCGCAAGGGAGCCGACAAAGAGAAGCTCTACAACCAGCTTTTCAACACATTCTCGGCCAACTGCATGCGTCTTAATTCCTACGCCATACTTCGCAAGATGGAACTGTTTCCCGCAGTCGGCGCTGCGCTCATCAGTCTGTCGCGCGACGAACTGAACCGTTTCCAGTACACCCGTGGAGACACCGAGGGCCTTGTCAATCGTCCCTTGGCAATACCCGGCATGCGTTTCAGCGTGTTCCTGCGCCAGGAAAGCGACTGCATCCGTGTGTCGATGCGAAGCAGGGGCACATTCCCGGTGAACATAATTTGTCAGGACTATTTCAATGGCGGCGGCCATCTCAATGCCGGCGGCGGCGAGTATAAAGGCACGCTCGACCAGGCTATTGAGTTTTTCAAATCCATCCTTCCCGAAATAGACAAACGATTCAAGAATCTCTAAAACATTTGATACCGACCCCAAAAATGAAAATTGCAAAAATCTGTATATATGTGGCCGCAGCCGTAGCAATGGCAGTTGCTGCGAGCTCCTGCGACGAAGGTAAATCCTATGCCGAGTTGCTCAACGAGCAAGATATGTATGTCAACAACTACCTTGCCGACCACACCGTGATGCTCGATGTTCCTGCCGACACAGTGTTTGAATATGGTCCCGACGCACCCTTCTACCGTCTCGACGAGGATGGCAATATGTATATGCAGGTTCTTGAACCCGGAACAAAAGGCAACAAGGTGAAAGACGACGAGCAGATTTATTTCCGCTACACTCGTTATGCCCTCATCAACTATAAGGACGGACAGCTTCCCACCGGTGGCGGCAACAACATTTCTCTCAGTCCCGCCTGGTTCCGTTTCAACAACTACCAGCTGCAGTCGTCGGCCGAATGGGGTGTGGGCATACAGACACCGCTCAAATACCTTCCTGTCGACTGCAAGGTGAACATTGTCATCAAATCTGAATATGGCATTACCAGCGAATCGTCCAATGTGCAGCCCTATCTATGGACACTCACCTATGAACGTCGTCGCTGAACTGCCTTCCTGTTAATCGAAAACATTGCTAAAGTTATATTTCAAAGCACTTTGACATGAGTCTGATAAAATCTATTTCCGGTATTCGCGGCACTATTGGCGGTCCGTCCGGCGAGGGGCTCACTCCTCTCGATATCGTCAAGTTCACTGCTGCGTTTGCTTCGTTCATAGCAAAGACAACAACCAAAACAACAAACACCATCGTTGTCGGACGCGATGCACGCCTCTCGGGGCCGATGGTCCGCAACCTTGTCGATGCCACTCTGTGCGGTATGGGATTCGACGTGGTCGACATCGATCTGGCTTCGACACCGACCACTGAAATTGCCGTGGTCGACGAAAATGCATGTGGCGGCATCATCATCACCGCTTCGCACAACCCCCGTCAGTGGAACGCCCTGAAGCTCCTCAACGAGCGAGGCGAATTTCTAAATGCTGACGAAGGGGCCGAGGTGCTCCGCCTTGCCGAGGAAAATGCATTCGATTATGCGCCTGTCGACAAACTCGGACACATTTTTACAAACACCACCTACAACCGTCGCCACATAGAGCATGTGCTCGCTCTGCCGCTTGTCGACGTGGATGCTATCAGGAAGGCTGATTTCACAGTGGCTGTAGATGCTGTCAACTCCGTCGGCGGCGTGGTCATTCCTCAGCTGCTCCGCGCTTTGGGTGTGAGAAACATTGTGGAGCTCAACTGCGTGCCTACCGGCGACTTTGCCCATAATCCCGAACCAATTCCCCAGAACCTCACCGCCATTTCCGACCTTATGAAAGCCGGTAATGCCAGTGTGGGTATCGTTGTCGATCCCGATGTCGACCGTCTGGCCCTGGTGTGCGAGGACGGCAAAATGTTTGGCGAGGAGTACACACTTGTGTCGGTGGCCGACTATGTGCTTAGCCACACGCCGGGAAACACTGTGAGCAACCTCAGTTCGTCGCGAGCTCTTGCTGATGTTACACGTGCACGCGGAGGCAACTATCAGGCTTCGGCTGTGGGAGAAGTCAATGTGACCACGCTTATGAAAGAAACCGGAGCCGTTATCGGAGGAGAAGGCAACGGAGGTGTCATATATCCCGAAATACACTATGGGCGCGACGCACTTGTCGGTGTGGCTTTGTTCCTTACGCTCCTTGCCAAATCGGGCAAGACAATGAGCGAGCTTCGCAAAACATATCCGGCCTATGAAATCTTCAAATCGCGCATCGACCTTACGCCCGACCTCGACGTGGACGCAATCCTCGTTGCGGTTAAAGAAAAGTTTGCCGGTGAGAAAATCACCGACATCGACGGTGTGAAAATCGACTTTGCCGATAGCTGGGTACACTTGCGCAAGTCTAATACAGAGCCTATTATACGAATTTATGCCGAAGCCCACACCGAGGACGAGGCAAAAGCTCAGGCTCAGGCTGTAAAAGATGTTATCGATTCAATAATCAAAAAATAGCCTCAAGGATTTGCCAGCATTGCAAAAAAATTATAATTTTGCAAAAACTTTCGACAAACATAATCGTTAAACAATCAATTGCAATAACTAAATTTTAACAACCATGGCTTACGTTATTACTGACAAATGCGTTGCTTGCGGCACCTGTCTGCCCGAATGTCCCGTTGAAGCTATCTCCGAAGGCGATATCTATCACATCGATCCCGACACATGCATCGACTGCGGCACTTGCGCTTCCGTTTGCCCCAACGACGCTATCGTCCCCGGCGAATAATTCGTTGACCAACGAACGCAACACAAAGCAGCGGCGCCTTCTGGCTGTCGCTGCTTTGCTGTGGATGGGGTGGGTGTGTTTGCTCATCCGCGATTTTTTGACTAATTTTGCACTTGTAAAAGGACGATATATGAAAATACTCGTAACAGGAAGCAATGGCCAGCTCGGAAGTGAGTTGAGGACGGTCCTCGAAAGCTCGTGCCCGGGGCGTTCTGTCTATACCTCCTCTTCCGACCTCGACATTACCGACCGTCGGGCTGTGGAGGCTTTTATGAGGCAGGGTGCTTTCAGCCATGTTGTCAATTGTGCTGCATATACAGCAGTGGACCGTGCCGAAGAAGAAAAATTGCGCTGTGCGGAAGTAAACATCGACGGCATTTCGAATATAGCACGCCTCGCCGACGAACTCAACTACAAAATACTCCATATTTCCACCGACTATGTGTTCGACGGAACCAACAACCGTCCCTACACCGAGAGCGACAAGCCCGCACCATTGTCGGTCTATGGCTCTACAAAGCGAAAAGGCGAAACAGCCCTGTTGGGCCTGGCGCCACAGAGCATCATCATTCGCACCGGATGGCTCTATTCGGCCTTCGGTCGCAACTTTGTGAAGACTATACTTGGCCGGGCTGATAAAGCCGACTCCCTGCGAGTGGTCTTCGACCAGGTGGGCACGCCCACTTATGCCGCCGACCTTGCGGCCGCAATTGTTGAAATCATTACACGTCACCCCTGGAAAAGCGGCATCTATAATTATGCCAACGAAGGAGTGGCCTCGTGGTACGACTTTGCAACAGCTATCCTTTGTCTTGCCGGAATGCCCGACAAGGCAGCACAAATCACCCCGATACTATCTGCCGATTATTCCACTCCGGCATTGCGCCCGTCATATTCCGTGCTCGATAAGAGCAAAATCAAAGCCACCTTCGGGCTGACAATCAGCCACTGGCAGACGGCGCTGCAGCGATGCCTCAAAAATTTGTAAGATTATGTCCACTCTCACTGATGAAATACAACGCCGGCGCACTTTTGCCATAATCTCGCACCCCGATGCCGGCAAGACAACCCTTACCGAGAAGTTACTTCTCTTCGGCGGCGCCATCCACATTGCCGGTGCCGTGAAATCCAACAAAATCAAAAAAACTGCTACCAGCGACTGGATGGAGATTGAAAAGCAGCGAGGCATCTCTGTGGCTACATCGGTGATGGGTTTCAACTATGGCGACTACAAAATCAACATCCTCGACACCCCCGGTCACCAGGACTTTGCCGAGGACACATACCGAACGCTTACTGCCGTGGATAGCGTTATTATCGTTGTCGACGTGGCTAAAGGCGTAGAGGCTCAGACACGCAAACTCATGGAAGTGTGCCGTATGCGCAACACTCCTGTGATTATCTTTGTCAACAAGCTCGACCGCGAAGGCCGCGATCCTTTTGAGATTCTCGACGAGCTGGAAGCCGAGCTCAAAATTGCCGTGCGACCTTTGTCGTGGCCAATCAACATCGGCCAGAAGTTCAAAGGTGTGTACAACATCTACGAGCACTGCCTCGACCTGTATACACCCGACAAGCAGAAAGCTACAGAACGTGTGGAAATCGATAACCTCGACGACAGGCGTATCGACGATGCAGTAGGCCACGACGATGCTGCTCGTCTGCGCGAGGATCTTGAGCTCATCGAAGGTGTATACCCCGAATTCAGCGTTGAGAAATATCTCGAAGGCCGTCTTGCTCCCGTTTTCTTTGGTTCGGCTCTCAACACATTCGGTGTCAAGGAGTTGCTCGATTGCTTTGTGAAGATAGCCCCGGCACCCCGCCCGATAGAAGCCGTGGAGCGAGTTGTCAAGCCCGAAGAAGAAGCCTTCAGCGGCTTTGTGTTCAAAATCCATGCAAACATGGATCCTAACCACCGCAGCTGCATAGCCTTTGTCAAAGTATGCTCGGGAAAATTTGAACGCAACGCTCCATACCGTCACATACGCCTCGACAAAACTCTCCGTTTCGCCGCCCCCACGGCCTTTATGGCACAGAAAAAGAATATCGTCGACGAGGCGTTTCCCGGCGACATTGTCGGCATCCCCGACACCGGCAACTTCAAAATCGGTGATACGCTCACGCAGGGCGAGCTGATGCACTTCAAGGGTCTGCCAAGCTTCTCGCCCGAAATGTTCATGTACATCGAGAATGCCGACCCCATGAAAGCCAAACAGCTCGACAAAGGTGTGCAGCAGCTGATGGATGAGGGTGTGGCTCAGCTGTTTGTGCATCAGTTCAACGGACGCAAAATAATCGGTACTGTCGGACAGCTGCAGTTTGAAGTGATTCAGTACCGCCTTCTGCATGAATATGGCGCCCAGTGTCGTTGGGAACCAATGTCAATGTACAAGGCATGCTGGGTGGAGAGCGACGATGCCGATGCTCTCGAAGCCTTCAAAAAAAGAAAATATCAGTTCATGGCCACCGACCGCGAAGGGCGCGATGTTTTTATGGCCGATTCGGCCTTCGTGCTCTCTATGGCGCAGAATGATTTTCCGAAAATACGTTTTCACTTCTCGTCGGAGTTCTAAAACGGCTTAGCGGACATGCAACATCGATTTGTTTCACAGACAGGCAGCCGGCGGGTAATCCTCTTTTTTGCCGGATGGGCCATGGATGCTGCTCCCTTCGAGGGGCTGAGGCGTCCGGGCTACGATATTGCAGTGTTTTGGGACTACCGCGACCTTTATCAGGACTGGAGCATTCTCAAAGACTACGACGAGGTGTGCCTTGTCGCTTGGTCGTTCGGTGTCTATGCGGCCTCTGTTGCCCTCGCGGGCATTGAACGGCGAATAACGCTGCGCATAGCAATCAACGGCACCCTTGCTCCCGTCGACCGCCTCACAGGCATACCTCCCCGCATCTTTCAAGGCACGCTCGACAGCCTTAACGAGCGCAACCTCTACAAATTCAACCGCCGCATGTGCGGCAGCTCCGAGGCTTTCGCCGCTTTTATGGAGCATGCCCCCAAACGTAATATCGACGAGCTTCGCGACGAGCTTAAGGCCATGAATCCGGTGTCTATGTTCGCCCCCGACCAGATCAAGCACTGGGATGTGGCTCTTATTTCGACCGACGATGCCATTGTGCCATGTGTCAACCAGTGGCGTGCCTGGCAACACACGACGGTGCGTATGCTCGAGGGGTATCACCTCGTCGATTTTCAAAGGATTCTCGACCATTTTGTAATTGACAAAGTGAATATGGGCGAATGTTTCGAGCGAGGTTTCAAAAGCTACGACAGAAATGCCGATGTGCAGAGGCGCATTGTCGAGCTGATGGAGATGCTGGCCCGTCGCAGCTCCCTCGGCGCTCATATTGCGCTGCCGGGAGCGCGTGTGCTTGAAATAGGCAGCGGCACCGGTTCGCTCTCGCGCATCGTAGATGCCATTTGCGGACCATTATCCTATTTTGAAATGTGGGACATTGCCGGCCGCCAGCCCGTCGAGGGACGGCTGAGGGCTTTCAAATGCTATGATGCCGAAACTGCCATCCGACGAGTGCCAGCGTGCTCGTTCGACTGTGTGGTGTCGGCTTCCACCATCCAGTGGTTTAATTCGCCCAAGAATTTTCTGCACGAATGTTGCCGCGTGCTTGCTCCGGGGGGCTACATGCTGTTGAGCACTTTTGTGGAGGGCAACCTGGCTACTGTCGCCGCCGCTTCGGGGCGCAGTCTGCCCCTCTTGTCGGCAAGAGAATGGGAAAATGCCCTGCCCGAAGGATTCGAAGTGGGTTATTTCGAAACCATTGAGCGAACACTGCGCTTCGACACGCCTATTGAAGCTTTTGAACATCTGCGCTCTACGGGCGTTAACTCTTTGGGACGTTCGTCGCAGGCCATGTCAATGTCTGCAATCATCCGTCGTTTTCCACAGTCGCTCGACGGCACTTACCGCATCAACTATCGATGCCTGGTGATGCTCCTGCGCAAAATACTAACAAAATGAACAAAGAACATCAAGCAATATTTGTCAGCGGCATAGACACTGATGCCGGAAAAACCTATGCCACCGCTTACTATGCAATGATGCTGAAGCAAAAAGGCCACAGCGTCATTACCCAGAAATTTATTCAGACAGGATGTAGCGACACTTCGGAGGATATCGAAGCCCACCGCAGGCTGATGAATGTTGGTGTGATGCCTGAAGACAAGGCCGGCATTACAGCCCCTGTCATTTTTTCATATCCTGCTTCGGCACAGCTTGCAGCCCGCCTCGACGGCTGCTCTGTCGACCTGTCAAAAATCGAACGAGCCACAGACACGCTCCTCGAACGCTACGACCGCGTGCTCATCGAAGGTGCAGGGGGGCTGTTGGTGCCCGTCACCGACGATTATTTCGCCATCGACTATGTGGCCGAGCATCATCTGCCGCTAATCCTTGTAACGAACGGGCGTCTCGGATCAATCAACCACACTCTGCTGTCGCTCGAAGCCATCAGGCATCGCGGCATCGAACTCCGTGCTGTTATCTACAACCAGCATTTCGACACCGATACTGTTATAGCTCAGGACACTACGGAGTTTATCCACCGCTATTTGAGCAAGCATTTCCCTGCTGCTGAATACATTCTCATGCCTGAATATGGGCAATGGTAAAGTACAGACAGGTTAAAATTGGTTAAATAGATCTTTTGCACATCTTTAATATCTAATTTTGTATAGTGAACGATTCGAAATACATAATTAGCATTGACAAGGAAACCGTAGCCGACCTTCCTTTGATTTCCTACGAGGGTGCAATTACACTCGTCGACAGTGCCGCTGTCGCTCATGCCGCTATCAGGGCTCTTCGCAAGGAAAGCATAGTGGGCTTCGATACGGAGACCAGACCTTCTTTCCGCAAAGGCCGTCTGCACAAAGTGGCTTTGATGCAGATTGCCACTTCCGACCGCTGTTTTTTGTTCAGACTCAATAAAATAGGTATATGCGCCGAGCTCAAAGCCTTTCTCGAAGATCCGGCAGTTAAAAAAATCGGACTTTCGCTGCACGACGACTTTGCTGTGCTAAGGCGCTCGTGCGAAATGGAGCCACGGGGCTTTGTCGACCTTCAGGTGATGGTAAAGCATTTTGAAATCACAGATATATCTCTCCAGAAAATCTACGCCATAATTTTTGGCGAACGCATATCCAAAAGTCAGCGGCTCACAAACTGGGAAGCTGACACCTTGTCACAAGCCCAGCAGGCCTATGCGGCCCTCGATGCATGGGCTTGTCTGAAAATCTATTACTACCTTGCCGACGGCAGCTTCGACTATAAAAACTCTCCCTACCGCCATCTATTCCAACCCGTCGTGAAAAAGAACCATGAAAATTAAACGCTCAACCCTCATACCGTCTGTGCTTGCGGTCTATCTGGCTATAATGGCATGGATCGGCTATCCCGAGTATGCCGCAGGCCACACCTCGGCTCTCTATTATTTTGGTATAATTGGTATTACAATAATCATATTGATAGCTCTCCACTTCAATCTGAAACATCGCGAACGGCTTGCCCAAGAGCGCGAACGCGATATGGAAGAAGCATCGAATAAATCAAATTAATAATATAGATATGGCTCACAAAGCATTACTTATTATTCTTGATGGCTGGGGGCTGGGAAATCACTCCCATTCCGACGCCATCTTCAACACCCCAACTCCCTACTGGGACTATCTGCTGAAGACCTATCCGCACTCCCAGCTTCAGGCAAGCGGCGAATATGTAGGCCTTCCCGACGGCCAGATGGGCAATTCCGAAGTTGGACACCTCAATATCGGGGCCGGACGAATTGTCTATCAAGACTTGGTAAAAATCAACAAATCCATTGAATCGGGCGAAATCTATAACAACCCCGAAGTGAAGAGTGCTTTTGAATACTGCGCATCTACGGGACGTGCAATGCACTTTATGGGCCTTACTTCGAACGGCGGTGTACATTCTTCGCTCGTCCACCTTTTTGCACTGTGCGACATTGCAAAAAAATATGGTCTGCAGAAAGTTTATCTCCACTGCTTTATGGACGGCCGCGACACCGACCCGAGAAGCGGCATCGGTTTCATCCGCGAAGTGCAGGAACACTGTGAAAAATCTGCCGGAGTTATTGCATCGATTGTCGGCCGCTACTATGCAATGGACCGCGACCGTCGATGGGACCGTGTGAAAGAGGCTTACGACCTCCTTGTCGAGGGTAAAGGCGAGCAGGCAACCGACATGGTGGCTGCCATGCAGCAGAGCTACGACAACGACGTTACCGACGAATTTGTGAAACCTATCAACAACGCAACTGTCGACGGCACAATAAAGCCCGACGACTGCGTGATATTCTTCAACTACCGCAACGACCGTGCAAAGGAACTGACAACAGTGCTCACTCAGCACGATATGCCCGAAGAAGGAATGCATACAGTACCAGGCCTGCAGTACTACTGCATGACTCCGTATGATGCATCGTTCACCGGCGTCCACATTCTCTTCAACAAGGAAGATGTGAAGAACACCCTTGGCGAATATCTCTCGAACCTGGGCAAAAAACAGCTTCATATTGCCGAAACTGAAAAATATGCCCACGTTACGTTCTTCTTCAATGGCGGTCGAGAAGCTCCATACAAGGATGAGGACCGTATTCTTGTTCCATCGCCAAAAGTTGCAACCTACGACCTAAAGCCCGAAATGAGCGCCTTCGAGGTGAAAGACAAACTTGTCGATGCCATAGACACCGAGAAGTACGACTGGATTGTAGTGAACTATGCCAACGGCGACATGGTCGGACACACTGGCATCTATCCTGCCATCCAGAAGGCTGTTGAAACACTCGACACATGCCTGCACGACACTGTGGAGGCTGCAAAGAAACATGGCTACGAAGTGATTATTATTGCCGACCACGGCAACTGCGACAATGCCACCAATGCCGACGGCACGCCAAACACGGCCCACTCGCTCAACCCCGTGCCATTTGTATATGTGACAGAGAACAAGAATGCAAAAACCGAAAATGGCATGCTTGCCGATGTCGCTCCTTCGCTGCTGCACATCATGGGCCTTCCTCAACCTGCCGAAATGACCGGCAAAGACCTGATTAAAGATTAACCCCAAACTAATATAAAAAACACAATTATGTCTAAAGTTACAGTTGTAGGTGCCGGTAATGTAGGTGCCACTTGCGCTAATGTTCTTGTCAGCAACGGTATGGCTGACGAAGTTGTTCTGCTCGACATCAAAGAAGGTGTGTCGGAAGGCAAGGCTATGGATATGATGCAGGCCGCTGCTGTTCTCGGCCAGCAGAGCCGTCTTGTTGGTGTTACTAACGACTATGCCCGCACAAACAACTCCGATGTAGTTGTCATCACCTCCGGTATTCCACGCAAACCGGGCATGACACGCGAAGAACTCATCGGTGTGAATGCCGGCATTGTGAAGAGCGTTACTGAAAACGTGCTGGCTCACTCGCCTAATGCTGTCATTGTGTGCGTGTCGAACCCCATGGACACTATGACATACCTCATCCACAAAGAGACCAAGCTGCCCCGCAACCGCATCATCGGCATGGGCGGTGCTCTCGATAGCGCACGCTTCAAATATTTCCTGAGCGTTGCCCTTGGCGCAAACATCAACGAAATCGAAGGCATTGTTATCGGCGGTCACGGCGACACTACAATGATTCCCCTCAAGCGTTATGCTGCATACCGCGGTATTCCCGTTTCGACACTCCTCCCGGCCGAACAGCTCGACAAAGTAGCTGCCGACACAATGGTGGGCGGTGCTACTCTCACAAAGCTTCTGGGCACATCTGCCTGGTATGCTCCCGGTGCTGCTGCTGCTTCGGTGGTGGCTGCCGTAATCGGCGACCAGAAACGCCTCGTATCGTGCTCGGCTCTTCTCGATGGCGAATATGGCCAGAAAGACCTCTGCATCGGCGTGCCTTGCATCCTGGGCCGTAACGGTATTGAAAAAATTGTTGAATTCGACCTCGACGAGAGCGAAAAAGCACTCTTCGAAGCAAGTGCCGCTGCTGTTCGTAAAACAAACGCAGCTCTCGCTTGATGAAAAAGTTTTTATATCTCGTCCTCGTTGTCCTCTCGGTTGCTTCTTGTTCTTCCAAGAGCACCGAGAAGGCCGACGAAGTGGCCCAAATCGAAACCGACGGCCAGACAGAAGTCACTGTGGCCCCTCAGGCTGCCGACGGTAAGGTGCTGGAGCTTGACAACCCGGCTCTCCTTGCTCCGGGCGTGAAAGTGGAACAGCTCACCATTGTGGACTTCAACGCCGTGTGGTGCGGCCCTTGCCGACAACTCGCTCCTGTGCTTGAAGAAGCAGCCGCAAAATATGCCGGCAAAGCTACTTTCATCTCGGTGGATGTCGACAAATACGGCGATTTGATGGAAGCCTACAATCTGGGCAATTCCATCCCCGTGGTTCTTTTCCTCAAGCCCGACGGAACGAAAGAACACTATGTCGGTACCGGCGACCTTTTGCCGTCCGACAAATTCTTTGCCCTAATCGACGAAAAATTAAAATAAGACATTCGTGGACATTAAAACTATCAAGGCTCGTTTATCGACGAGCCTTGACATTTCTCAGCTCCTGCCTATTCAGCAGGATATGGCTCAGCTAAAATTGCCGGGAAAGGTGTTGCTGTGCGCTCCCACCGGAAGCGGCAAGACTGTGGCTTTTGCCATTGCGCTGCTGCGCTCGCTCAAGCAGGCCGGGAAGGGTGTGCAAGCTTTGGTGCTCGCTCCAACACGTGAGCTGGCGCTGCAGATTTTCGAGGTGCTCAGGCCTCTTGCAGCCCCCGGCTACAAGACAGCGGCCCTCTACGGCGGTCATTCGTTCGAGGCAGAAAGTCGCAGCCTTGAAGGCAATCCCGACATTGTCATAGGCACACCGGGACGAATTCTCGACCATATACGACGTGGCCTTCTGTCGCTTTTCGGCGTGACATGTCTGGTCATTGATGAGTACGACAAAGCGCTCGAGCTTGGTTTCCGACAAGAGATGTCGGCTATTGTAGGCCGTCTCAAAAATGCTGAAACTATGGTGCTGACTTCGGCTACAAAAGGCGAGATTCCGCAATTTGTCAGTGCTGTCGACCGTACGCTCGACTACTCGGAAAGTCCCTCGGCTACAATGCCCGATATAGAACTCTTTGAAGTACTGTCGCCGGCTGCCGACAAACTCGATACGCTTGTGGACTTGTTGCGCACTTTCGATAACAGGCGATGCATTGTTTTTGTTAACCATCGCGATGCTGCCGAGCGGGTATATAAACATCTTAAACGCTTGGGTTTCCCTGCCGGGCTTTATCATGGAGGCCTCGAACAGCAGTTACGCCAACGGGCTCTGATTCTTTTCGACAACGGAACAACGCCAATACTGGTGTCGACCGACCTTGCTTCGCGTGGCCTTGACATTGAGCAAGTAGAAGCTGTGGTACACTATCACCTGCCGGCGAGTGCCGAAGCCTGGACACACCGCAATGGACGCACTGCACGAATGGGGGCTTCGGGAAGTGCATATGTCATAATCTCTGACCACGACAAAGTGCCCGATTTCCTGCCGGCCCTTCAGGACTATATCCCGGGCGAGCAGCATGACATTTTGCCGTCGGCTGTTGCCACTCTTTATTTCAACGCCGGCCGCAAGGAAAAAATTTCTAAAGGCGATGTTGTGGGCTTCATCATCAACAAGGGTGGTCTGACAGCTGCCGAAGTGGGACGCATCGACGTGCTCGACCACTGCGTCTATGTTGCTGTGCCGGCCGTAAAAGCTCGTGCCACTGCCCTTGCGCTTGCTCCGCACCGAATCAAAAATGTTAGGGTGCGTGTGTCTCAACTCAAAGAAGACTGACAAACTTTTGCCTTCCACAAGCGTTATATTATAAAAATTGTTCATCACTGTGAAAGCCTCCAAAGTACTGTTAAGCATTGGCAGAATATTCGCTGCCGCTCTGTTAGCCATCGTGCTGCTCGTTTGTGGCCTGATCTTCACCCTCTATTCGCCATGGGCCCAGAATGAGTTGCGGACGGCGCTTGTCAATAAACTTTCGGACGGCGACACACAGTTTGTGTTAGACCATTTTGCCCTGCGTTTCCCCCTGACATTGGATGTGGGCGGGCTGCGTGTGGTCTCTGCCGGCGACACACTCGTTGCAGCGCGTTCGCTGCAGGCCGAAGCCTCGCTGCTTCCTTTGTTGGCTGGCAAGGCAGAGGTTGAGAGGCTCCAACTTCTTGGCGGTCGTTTTGTCATGGGAAGCCCCGATTCGGCGATGTATATGACAGTCAGTGCCGATAGTCTGGCTTTTGCTCCTGTGATGGTGGAACTTGCCGATATGGCAATTGAGCTGCCGAGAGGCATTATTTCCGGCGGTCGCCTTGCAATGACCTTAAAAAACGATACTACGCCCTCGGCACCATCTGCCCCAATGAAGATGAGTATAGCTCTGGGCGACATCGACCTGGAAAACTTCGAGTACGAAATGCACATGATGCCCTCTATCGATACGCTGAGGGCTTTTATCGCCTCGGCGAGGGTGCATAAGTGTTTGGTAGACCTATTGAACCAAAATATTGGCATGAGTTCGTTCTGCGGACGCGGACTGGACGCGAACTATATAACGCCTGACAGCGCGTCTCTTGCCGCCGCCGGACCGTTGCCCGCCGTGGCTGCTGAGCCCGACACCGCTGCCGTTGCTCCGTGGACAGTGAAAATCGATACTATTTCGTTCGACAAATCAAAGGCTCTCTATGCTGTGGCAGGAGCATCGCCGCTGCCCGGTCTTGATTTCAATTATATGGCGTTCGACAGCCTTCGTTTGAATATCAACAATTTCTACAACTGTGCCACGACGGTGAGCGTGCCCCTCAGGCTCGCTGCCACAGAGCGTTGCGGCGTGAGCCTCGATGTTGCCGGAACTCTCGATATTGATTCTGCAGCCCTGACATTCAAGAATGTAAAACTGCGAGGTGCCAGGGGCACTGATGTATCCTTCGACGGCCTTATGGGCATGGGCGACATGGCTTCGGACCCGTCGCTGCCTCTGCGTGTGAATCTCGACGGGGCCTTCGCTCCTTCGGAACTTGGCATGATGTTCCCGGCTTTCAAACCCTATTTTGCCGCCATTCCATCGGCCGACGATATTCTGCTTGTGGCCGATGTCGACGGCACTATGGGGCAGCTTGATGTCAACTCATTGAAACTCAGGCTCAACCATTGCCTCAATCTTCAGGCCGGAGGTACGGTGCGCAACATGATGGAGCCGAGCCGGCTCGAAGGCAATATCAAAATTGCGGGCAATGTGCTCAATATGACAAGTTTCAAAAATGCTCTTTTGCCAAAAGAAACAGCTTCGATGTTCAACATACCTTCCATGACACTCGCCGGCAATGTTTTAATGGCCCGGGGTGTGGTTAGCGGCAATCTCAAAGCAACAACTACCGGCGGGTCTGTGGCACTCGACGGCAGGTGGAGCTCAACGGCAGAGAGTTACAAGGGCAGTGTCGTGCTCGGCGACTTTCCGGTGATGGCCTTTATGCCTCTGCTTGGCGTGGAGCGCGTAACGGCAAGTCTCGAAGCGGAAGGCCGTGGATATTCGCCATTTGTGAAGACAACGAGCATCGATGCCGTGCTCAATGTTTCAGAGGCTGAATACAACAAAGTAATATATAAGGATATAAGCGGCAAAATGCATCTTGCCGATGGACAGGCTGCTGTCTCTGTCGATTCCTCGAACCCTGATGCTGATTTTTCGTTGGATGCCAAGGGCAATCTCGATGGAAATGAATATAGATGGACTGCGGAGCTTGACGGTCGTTATATCGACCTCTACGCCCTCAAATTTGCTCTTGAGCCTTCGTCGATTGAAACACGGCTGCGAGCTGACGCTGTCATCGGACCCGGCAAGAGCGATATGGCAGGCACCATGTGGCTCGACGACTTTTTCTTCCGTCGACCCTCGGGCACCATTGGCTTTAACGACATAAAAGCAGAGATTGTGGCGAACGACAGCCTTACCGACCTGAGTCTGACAAACCGCGACCTCAAGGGCCGTTTCAATTCCTCGATGCCAATAGATTCGCTCGTAGAGCGTTTTTCGAGGGTAGGGGAGATTCTTTCCGGTCAGATTGAGAACTACGACATCAACGGCGACACTGTGGCCAGAACCTTGCCGCCATTCACCCTTGTGTTGAACGGTGGCCGATCCAACCTTGTCAACGATATTCTTGCACCTTCCAAAATGTCGGTCAAGAGTTTTGCCATCAATGCCTCAAACGACAGCACGCTCACACTGCGAGGCAATGTGATGCGCTTCGACACAGGGTCGATGGTGCTCGATTCCATCTATATCGGTGCACGAGAGCACGACGGCCACTATCACTTCGGAGCCGGTTTTGAAAACCGCCCCGGAAACCTCGACGACTGGCACCAGGTGTCGCTCGACGGGGCGGTGACTGGCAACCGGATGGCAATGAAGCTGCATCAGGAGAACTTGAAGAAAGCTACCGGCTTCGATTTAGGTCTAACGGCAGAGGCTTCGAAGGCCGATTCATCGCTGACTGTGCGCATCGACCCATTAGACCCCGTCATCGGCTACCAGCAATGGTCTGCAAACGACGACAATTTCATTACCTACACTATACCCACGCAGCACATCGATGCCAACCTGCATATGAAGGGCGGCAACAGCTCGCTGGCCATATTCACCGAGGAGGCGCAAGGCCACGACAGCCATGGACATACTCAGGAAGACCTTGTGGTGCGTCTGGACGATATTCATCTGTCAGACTGGGTGTCGGTGAGCCCATTCTTGCCGCCGGTCAAGGGCGATATCAATGCCGATATTCGCGTGAACCGAACAAATGGCGAGTTCACTGGCAAAGGTATGGCTGCTATCAAGAATTTTATCTACGGCAAGGAGAAAGTGGCCGATATGAAGGCTGATTTCGATGTCTCGGCTCTGCCTTCGGGCACACTCCGCGCTTTGGCAAACGTATATATCGATGGTGTGAAGACAATGACTCTGTCCGGGGCTTTGAACGATTCGACATCTACATCGCCTTATGCCCTCGATTTCTCAATGATTCGTGTGCCGTTGGCCACAGTCAATCCTTTCCTGCCCAAAACCGTAGGACGGCTTTCGGGCTTGCTCAACGGCACACTCAAAATTTCGGGCGACAGCGACAAACCGGTGTTCAACGGCACTCTCGACTTCGATTCCACCGCCGTGCGCCTGGCAATGACGGGTACTTCCTATCGCTTCAGCGACGAGAACATCAGAGTTGTCGACAATCTTGTGCAGCTCAAAGATTTTGCCATCTACGCATGTAATAATAATCCTTTGACAATCAATGGTACTGTCGACATATCCGATATGGCCGATGCAAAATTAAACCTTGCGATGAAGGCCGATAATATGCAGATTGTAAACTCCAAACGACTGGCTAAAAATGCCGAGGTCTATGGCAAAGGTTTTGTCTCGCTCAATGCCAATGTGCACGGCTCTATGAGTCTTCTCAATATCAATGCCGATGTTTCGGTAAACTCCGGCACGAATGTGACCTACGTCATCCCAGATGCCACTACAGCTCTGGCAAGCCAGAGCAATGAGGGTATGGTGAAGTTTGTAAATTTCGCCGATTCCTCATCGGTGGTGGCTGCCGACAGTATCAACAATGCCGGCATGCTCATGTTCCTCGATGCCACGCTGACAATAGAAAACGGTACGACAATCAACGTCGACCTGAGTTCAGATGGAAAAAATCGTGTGCAGTTGCAGAGCAACGGTTCGTTGACCTATTCCATGACACCTCTCGACGACGGACGGCTCACAGGTAGGCTGAATATCGACAAAGGTTTTGTTCGCTACTCGCCGCCCCTGATGTCGGAAAAACTTTTCAATTTCGATGATGGCAGCTATGTGTCGTTCAACGGCGACATGATGAATCCCACGCTCAACATCCATGCCACCGATGTTCTTAAAGCAAATGTGACGCAGGACGGCCAAAATTCGAGACTTGTCAATTTCGATGTGCTTCTGGCTGTGACCGGCACCCTAAACCAAATGAATGTGGCTTTCGACCTCAAGACCAACGATGATATAACTGTTGCCAACGAGCTGGAATCGATGTCGGCCGAGCAGCGTGCCAACCAGGCCATGAACATGCTTCTCTACAATGTCTATACCGGACCGGGCACCAAGGCTAATTCCTCGCTGGCCGGCAACCCGCTGTTTTCTTTCCTCGAATCGCAAATCAATTCTTGGGCGGCAAACAACATCAAGGGTGTCGATTTGTCGTTCGGCATAGACCAGTACGACAAAACTGTCGACGGAAGTACGTCACAGGCTATGAGCTACAGCTATCAGGTGTCGAAGTCGCTCTTCAACGACCGTTTCAAGATTGTGGTTGGTGGGAATTACACCACCGATGCAAATGCCGATGAGAATTTCTCGCAAAACCTGATTAACGACATATCCTTTGAATATTTCATCAACAAGCAACGCACCATGTATGTGCGGCTGTTCCGCCACACGGGCTATGAAAGCATTCTCGAAGGAGAGATTACCGAGACCGGTGTAGGCTTTGTATACCGTCGCAAAATAATGCGTCTTGTCGACATGTTCCTTCCTCAGCGTATTATACGGCGCAAGGAAGAGCAAAGGCAGAAAAAACAAATTGAAGAGTATAACCAGAAAATTAAGTCGCTATGAGCCGTGTTTGTTTCCGTCGTTTATATTTTGCCTGTCTGTGGCTGGCGCTGATCGGGTGTGCTGTCTCTTGCTCGACCACGCGGCGGATTCCGTCCGACGATATGCTCTATACCGGGCTGAAAGGTGTCAAAATTGAACGTTCCGACAGCGGGGCGGTGGATGCCGAACTCGCTTCGTCGATCAAGGAAGCTGTTGATGTGGCACCTAACAATTACTGGCCTCTTTTTCACTGGCGCTATCCCTTCCCTTTAGGTTTGTGGGTGTATAACAACTGGCCCAATCCGAAATCAGGCTTTCGCCATTGGCTATATGAAAAACTTGTGGAGGAACCGGTGCTGGTATCGGACGTCCGCCCCGAGGTGCGTACTCACATGATTGAGCAGCTGCTCGACAATAACGGCTACTTTCGCGGCACGGCGACATACAATTTTGTGCAGGGCAAAAATAAGAAAAAAGCCAAAATTCGATATACCGTTGTCCCGGGGCCGGAATACCCGATTGCTAACATAGAGCTGTTGCCCGACAGCATACATCTTGACAGTCTTATCAATGTGGCGGCTCGACGCGATTCTTATCTCTCCGCTGTCCGTCCGCGATATTGTACCGATTCGCTCGGTGTTGCACGTACTCGTATTGCCAACTATGTCCGCAACCGTGGATACTATTTCTTTCGCCCCGACTACATCGAGTATCTTGCCGACAGCATTGCCAATCCCGGACAAATCGACATGAAGCTCGCTATTGCCGCCAACACTCCCAAAATGGCTCGGGTGCCGTACAAAACAGGAAAAGTTCGTGTGCACGTAGCTCGTGCACTTGGAGGAGGTATTGCCGACACTGTGCCTTTGAAACGTGCCACACTCATCCAGATGCAACCTTCGCATTTGCGACATAAAACCATCGAGGAGTGTCTTCTCTTCTTTCCCGGACGCACATTCTCGGTGCGCAGCATGGATCTGACGCAAACACGCATAGCTCGCTTGGGCATCTTCAACAACATCAGTATTGAGGCATCACCCGACACTCTGGCTCGTGGCGAGCATCTGCTCGATGTGGACGTGTACTGCACTTTCGACCAGCCTCTGGAAGTGCAGCTCGGGGTCAATGCTTCGTCGAAGTCGAACAGCTACATCGGTCCGGGGCTGTCGGTGGGCGTTACTAACAAAAACATTTTTGGCGGCGGCGAACAGCTGTCGGTGAAACTCACAGGTACTTACGAGTGGCAGACAGGACGGGGAAGCCGCTCGGTGTTCAATTCCTACGAGATTGGTCTGACAGGAACTCTTGCTTTCCCTCGCCTGCTGGCTCCAAAGTTTATTCCTCGAAGCCGCTTCAACCTCAACTGGACACGCTTCCAGCTCAATGCCGACCTGCTCAACCGCCCGCACTTCTTCAAGATGGCGCAGTTCAATGCCTCCGTCAACTACGACTGGCGCCTGCGACGCTATGTGTCGAACACATTGACGCTCTTTAAGCTTACATATACCAAGTTGATGCACACAACAAATGCCTTCGATTCGATTATGACGGCCAACCCGGCTGTGGCGCAGAGCTTCCGCAATCAGTTCATCCCCCAGATGATTTACACTTACGTCTTCGACCGCAAATGCGACCGCGACAACAGCCTCAACTGGCAGTTCACCGTGCAGGAAGCCGGCAATGTGTTTTGGGCTATCTACCGCGCTTGTGGCAAAAAACATGAAAAAGAGCTTTTCGGCACGCCTTTCTCGCAGTTTATCAAGGGACAGACGCAGCTGGTGTGGAACCGCCGTGTGGGAAAAGGCGATTCGTGGCTTGTGAGCCGTGTGGCAGTCGGTGCTGCGCACGCCTACGGAAACTCGTCGCAAGTGCCTTATGCCGAGCAGTTCTATGTTGGCGGCGCAAACTCTATCCGCGCATTCACTGTGCGCTCTATCGGTCCGGGCAGCTATCGTGCCGCTCCGGGGCAGCCCGACGACTTCTTCGACCGTACCGGTACGTTCAAGTTCGAAGCAAACGTTGAGTATCGCTTCCCGATTGCCGGGCCGCTGCATGGGGCCATGTTCATCGATTCGGGCAACGTATGGCTCCTCAAACCCGACAAAATGCGACCCGGCGGAACTCTTCGCGCAAAATCTTTCCTCAGCGATATTGCCCTGGGTACAGGCGTGGGCCTGCGTTTCGACATAAGCATGCTCGTTGTCCGTGCCGACCTGGGCATAGGCATCCACGCACCATACGAAACCGGACACGGCGGCTACTATAATATGAAATCGTTTGGAAACTCGCTGGCCTTCCATCTCGCCATTGGCTATCCGTTCTGACTTTTAGAGGATGGAAATGTCTTATTAACAGGCTTTTGGTGGTCGAACTGCTGATGCAATGGAAAAAGGTGCAAAAAAAAGTGCCCGAAAAATTTTGCAGAACGAAAAAAAGTGGCTAACTTTGCATCGCAAAACCGAAAGGGAGCATGCGAAAATAGCTCAGTTGGTAGAGCACGACCTTGCCAAGGTCGGGGTCGC
>CAJUAR010000033.1 GCA_910584495.1 uncultured Muribaculaceae bacterium | reverse complement strand
AAGTGGGCATCTGCCTCCCTGCCGGCCCCTGGGTGACCGACGACAATGTGCGCTATATTGCGGACAGCATCAAAGAGGGGATTGTAAATTAAAAATGCATAATGCATAATGCATAATGCATAATTATTTTAGCGCGAAGCCATGGAGGCGACCAAGCACTTTAGTGCCAAATAAACAATGAAAGGGCGATAGCCCCACCTCGCTTCCATGGCTTCGCGATCGCAATTTGCTGCCGGGCGAGGTGGGGACACCTCGCTTCCATGGCTTCGCGCTCACAATTTGCTGCCGGGCGAGGTGGGGACACCTCGCTTCCATGGCTTCGCGCTGACGGTTTTGCTACCCTACTCTTTACTAATTTTGCTTTGACACGGTGTTTCTGATTTCGGCCCGTTTTCGAGCATCGCGCAGCAAGAATGCTGTGCGTCAGGGCGTTGTCTTTTTCCGTATTACTGAGCGGAGGAACGGCGGCAGCGTTGTAGACCGCGATGTCAATTCCGACATCAGCGGCTCTGATGCCGGTGTATTACAACGCGAACGCACTGCCATCATAGCACGACTGCGACTGCTCTACTGCATTGTGGAGCGTCGTGCCGACAGCGGACTGCCATTCGAAGCCGACGATGTGGTGGCTGACTTCCGTCTGGCCCTTTCCGGCGATGCGTCTATGGCCGATGTTGTAGCAAAAGCGGCAACCGACTTTCCGCTGCGCGACGACCTTGTGTCGATAGGCCGGGAATTCAAAGGCGATTTCAAATTTGTGCTGACGCAGCATGAGCGGGACACCACACTGGAGTCGACACTGCCTGAATTCATCTTCAGCCTGTCGCAAACAATGAAGGCCGAGGGACGTGTGAGCCGTTCGCGCAGCTTTTTGAGCCTGCTTTCGAATCTTCGTGATTTTCAGGGCGATGACACATTGACGTTCGGCCATTTCGGGGCTGAATTCGTGCACAACTATGCCTTGTGGCTCAAAAGGGCCGACATAGCCCCCTCGACACAGTCGTTCTATCTACGCACACTCCGCGCCGTGCTCAACAAGGCACAAGCCAATGGGCTGATAGAAAACACCTCGGAATGGTTTGAAGGTGTGAACACAAAAATCTATCATTCGGCAAATGAAGACACCAATTCCGTGCTGGACCGCAGCACACTCCTGAAAATCGAGCGTGCCGACTTCCCTGCTCATGGGCAGCTTGCACTGGTGCGCGACATGTTTATGTTCGGTTTCTACTGCGGAGGCATGGAGCTGGTGGACATTGTCAATCTTACAGACAGCAACATTGTCGGCAACGTGCTGGTGTACAAACGCCGGCAAAAAGGCCAAACCAAGAAGGCATTGCTCGGAGACGAAGCGCTCAAAATCATCGAACGCTACCGCCGCCCGCAAAGCAAGCACATCTTTCCTTTGCTCGAGCAATCGCCCGGTGTGCTCTTCGAAACTGCGCGTAACTATGTTTATCAGTCGATTAAGGCCATAGGACAAACCATAGGATTACCATCGTTGACATTCAGCATGAACATAGGGGCCTACAACAGCATGGCTGCCGGAATAAACATATCGGAGATGATGCTTCGCAACTGTCCGGCAGTCTGAAATTCCATGTCCAACCAACGCCATAGCAGCGGCTTCGCCTTAGAAAAAACATTCAGCTACTGATTGAGAAATAGTCTAAAACTCACCAATCACTTATCAACAAGGCCCCGGACACAAACGTCCGAGGCCTTGCTCTTTATAGAAGAGGGAGAAGAACGAGCGGGTTATTCGTCGAGAGGCACGGCGTAGTGTGCTGTTTTGCCCGAGGGATAGATTCCTGAAATGAAGAGCACACGGTCGGCGCCTTCTGCTGTCGCCTGCTTGTAGGCAGCAGCCATGTCTTCGGGCTTTGAGACACGCTGGCCGTTGACGCTGACAATTATAAATCCTTCGCGGATGCCGGCACGGCTCATAAATCCATTGTTCTGCAAAGCCGACACTTCAAGACCGGCACGTATGCCGAGGCGACGGCTTGTCTCGCGGTCGATAGGTTTGAATGTTGCACCAAGACGACTATCATTATCGGCACGTGTAATTGAAGTGTTGCCGCTCTTGTTTCGCATGGTTGCCGAAGTTACGGCTGGTGTGCCGTTGCGATAGTACTGAATGTCGACTTTGTCGCCGGGGCTCATGCGTGTCATAGCTTCCTGCATTTCGGCAGTCGAACGGATAGGCTTGCCATCGATGGCAACAATAATGTCACCCTTCTGAATACCGGCTTCGAGGGCGGCAGAGCGGTCGAGCACCTCAGCCACATAGATGCCGGCAGTAGGACCCTGCAGTTTTTCTTTGGCAATAAGTTCGGGCGAAAGCTCGATGAAGCTTATGCCCAGCACGGCACGCTGAACAGTACCATATTTTTTAATGTCGGCCACCACTTTTTCGACAATCGAAGTAGGTATTGCAAAGGAGCATCCGGCATAAGTACCTGTCTGAGAATAAATGGCAGTGTTAATGCCCACCAGTTCGCCTTTGAGGTTGACAAGCGCACCACCCGAGTTGCCACGGTTCACAGCAGCATCGGTCTGGATATACGATTCAATGCCGCCACCGGTAGGAGTACCGGTTGTAGTGGAAATATTGCGTGCTTTTGCACTTACAATGCCGGAAGTTACAGTGCTTGTAAAGCCGAAAGGATTTCCCACGGCAAGCACCCATTCTCCGACATGAAGGTCTTCAGACTTTCCCATTGGAATTACGTGCAGCGACGGGGCGTCGATTTTGATAAGCGCGAGGTCGGTGACGGGGTCGGTACCAACCACAGTGGCATCGAAATTGCGGTTATCATTAAGCGTCACTTCCAGGCGTTCGGCATCGGCAATGACATGGTTGTTAGTCACAATGTATCCGTCGTCTGAAATAATCACACCCGAGCCAAGTCCCATTTGCTGTTGCTGAGGTTCTTGTTGCTGGCGACGCTGGCTGCGCCCGGGCATGCCGTAGAAAAATTCGAGCAATGGATCGATGTCCATGGCCTGCATGCTTTGACGAGGCGTTGCAAAGCTCTTGATGCTCACCACGCCGTTGACAGTACTTTCGGATGCAGTCACAAAAGCATCACGAGTAGATTCGGAAGGAACACCGCCCATTGTAGCAGACTGCCCTTCGTCTTTTTTGTCCGACGACGAAGCAATGCAGAACAGAGCAATTGCGGCCGTCGCTGTGATGATAATTTTCTTCATGTTTTCGGTTTGTTAGATTGTAGTTTGGTCTATTTATGGCGCAAAGATAAAGAGGTTTAGGCAGCTGCGCAAATCAATTAAGTTAATTTATAAAACGTTATCTTTATCAAACAAGCCCCGCAACCAGAAGAGGCGCGGGGCTTGCAAAGACAGGTTAAACTTTCAAAACATTACTCTGCAACCAACCGACGGGCACCAGGAGTGGACTGAATAGTCGGCCTTGAAAGTGCGTTGAGCACCGGCCAGCAGATCATCGTATGTGCATGAGCGGTTGTCGGCATTCAGTCCGGCCACATAGAGGAGCGAGGCATCGATGGCAAAATTCTTCAATGGCTCAAAACTGAAACCAATAGAAGGCTCGATTTTTGTCATGCCGGGAGTTTCGGGGTTATAATGGTTTTGGTTCACCGGGGTGCAGTCAACCATAAGACCGGCACGTAGGTCGAAACGCTCGGTAAGCGAATACTGGGCACCAAAGCGGAAAGTTGCAGCATTGTGATAGTTTTTGACAAGACACTGGTTGTAGTCCTTGAGTTGCTCGCTAAGAAATTCTATTTCCAGCTTGTCATAAGCCTTCCAGAAATTCAGCTGTGCATCAAAAGCAAAAAGCCAACGGTCGGCAGGGCGATAGGCCACACCGATATTGAGCACCGCCACAGCCGGCATCTGGGCTTTAAAGTTTGCCCGGTCGATAAGGTCGAGACGGCTTTGGAGGAGATTTTGAGCCACCTCGTTTGCATAGCGCACGGCAGCATCGCCACATTTCACTTTCATATTCATCTTGCTTCGGAACGAGGCACCGACAGTCACCTTTGAATTAATGTCCCACATTGCGCCAATGTTGAATCCGACAACCGTCGAAGCACGGCCTTTGAGATTTACCGATGCCGGAGTGTCCGAGAAACGATAATCGTTGCCCATCATCTGCAGCATAGCGTTCATGGACGAAGTGCTGACGAGACCCTTGTTCAAGTCGACATTACCCCAACTGATCATCACACCGGCACCGAGGGAGAAATTGTCAGCAAAACGCCAGGCGAGTGTTGGCTGGATGGTAAACACTTTTAGGTCGACACTTTGGTTTAGCATAGCGCCCGGCCAGTTGTCGCCCCATTTGATACTGCTTCCATAAGGAGTATAGAAAGAGATACCGGCAGCAAAATTATCATAGACTTTCATGCCAAGGTTGAAAGCCATAGGTGTCGAGGGGTCGTTGTTGGTTTCGTAAGTCATACCCTCGTGTTTGGCTTTTGCAGTTGCAAAAATACCAGTAATAGAACCTTGAAATTCGATAGTTTTAGGATTGAAAGCAAGCCCCGCAGGGTTGAAAATCATGCTTTCGGCGCCAAGTTTGAGAGCCGTACCGGTATGTCCCATACCGTTTTGACGGGCACTGAGGGTATTCACCTGATACCCCTCGGCAACAGCCGGGAGTGCTGACAAAGCCAGCACACCGGCAAGGAAAGTTTGTTTGATCACGTTATGTACCTATTAGTTTAATAAAAAAGTAAACGACTGCATCACACAATGTTTACCGGCGATCCATTGAGGAAAGCCAAAATATTATCAGCGGCAATCTTCATCAGCCGCGAACAAGCTTCGACACTCGACCACGCCACGTGAGGAGTGATGAAACACCGAGGAGCGGAAATAAGCGGGTTGCCATGGGCTGGAGGCTCTGTCGACAGCACATCGAGCCCTGCGGCACGAATCGTGCCGTTCTTCAATGCATTTGCCAAAGCTCGCTCGTCAACGACAGGCCCGCGCGAAGTGTTTATGACAATGGCCGAAGGCTTCATCAGAGAAAGGCGGCGTTCGTCGACAAGATGATGAGTGTCGGAGGTTAGCGGACAGTGAAGACTGAGCACATCGGCCTGACGGAACAAGTCGTCGAGCTCGGTTTTGACATATCCTTGCGGGAGTTGTTCCTGACTTTTGCTTGTAAATACAAGAATTTTCATGCCCAAAGCAGCAGCGATAGCAGCCGTAGCCCGGCCTGTATTGCCAAAGCCTACAACGCCGAACGATTTGTCGGCCAACTCGTGCCAGGGTTCGATTCGGAAAGAAAAATCGGGACAAGCTTCCCATGCGCCCACCTTTACCGCCTTGGCATACGATTCGACCTTGTTGGTAATTGCAAGCAAAAGCGAGATAGCCTGCTGGGCTACCGAAGCCGTGCTGTAGGCCGGAATATTTGTTACAACAATGCCTGCATCGGCGGCAGCCTTGACATCGACAATGTTATATCCGGTGGCGAGCACGCCAATATACTTTAAGTGAGGAAGAGCCGCCATAGCGACGGCATCGATAGGCACCTTGTTTGTAAGAGCCATCGAAGCGCCTTTTAGGCGTTCAACAACCTGACCCGGCGTGGAGCGGTCGAAAACCTTAAGCTTCACGCCGGGAAAGTTGAAGATGTTCCATTCCTTGCTTCCGGCGGGATACAGAGTAGCCCCGTCGAGACACACAAGATTATGCATTATTTAATGAGATACTGCGACGAGATGGATTCGTTGCTGTGCACGCGGTGGATAGTGTCGGCAAACAGACGAGCCACCGACAAGATAGTGCACTTGTTGCAATCCTTTTCGTAAGGAATAGAATTTGTGAAAATCATTTCGGTGAGAGCAGAATTCTTCACACGCTCGGTGGCAGGGTCGCTCATAATGGCATGAGAAGCCAGGGCGCGTACCGACTTGGCACCATTTTCCATCATCAGGTCGGCAGCCTTGGTAATAGTACCGGCAGTGTCGACCATGTCGTCGATAAGAATCACATTTTTGTCCTTTACATCGCCAATAACCGTCATTTTCTCAACGACATTTGCTTTTGCACGCTGTTTGTGGCACAGCACCAGTGGCACGTTGAGATATTTTGCATAGCTGTTGGCGCGTTTAGCACCGCCAACATCGGGAGTGGCAATCACCAGATCTTCAAGCTTTAGGCTCTGGATGTAAGGGATGAACACCGACGAAGCATAGAGGTGGTCGAGAGGAATGTTGAAGAAGCCCTGAATCTGGTCGGCATGGAGGTCCATGGTAATGACACGTGTTGCACCTGCAGTGACGAGAAGGTCAGAGACAAGTTTGGCAGCAATCGACACACGCGGTTTATCCTTGCGGTCCTGGCGCGCCCAGCCAAAATAGGGAATCACAGCAATTACCGAACAAGCCGAAGCACGTTTAGCTGCATCAATCATCAGGAGAAGCTCCATCAGGTTGTCAGAGTTTGGGAATGTGCTCTGCACGAGGTAAACCTCGCATCCGCGCACCGATTCTTCGAACGAGACTTCGAATTCACCATCAGCAAAATGTTCGATTTTCATTTTGCCAAGTTCTACACCAAGTTCTTTGCAGATTTCCTCGGCCATGTAGCGGGATTTTGTACCGGCGAAAATCTTGAAAGGGGTTAGGTTTGTATCCATTGGATAAATATGATTGAGATTGGTTGTTATTTTTTGACAGGTTTGATGTTTCTACGATGCAACTTCCAGACGGCAGCGCCATGGGCCGGTACCGAAGCTTCGAAAGGAGTACCGACAACAAATTTTTTCGGCGATTTTTCGCCCGTCAGCAGCTCCTGCGCCTTTGCATCTACACCCTGAGGGAAATCGATTGTCTGGAAAGCATGTGCCGGAATATTGACGGCAACGTCACAGTCGGAGTTGTCGAAATTGGCAACAATAAGCAGGAGTTCTTCATCGGTATATCGCAGAAAAGCATAGTGTCGATGCGGATTAAGCCTCGGGTTGTCGAGATTTACATACATAAGGTCGAAGAAAGCCCCTTCTGCAATGGACTTCTCGCTGTTTGCAAGCTTTAGCACCTTGCGGAATTTTGCACGCAGATCCTTTTCCTCGGCTGTGAGACGGCCACGGGCTGTGCCCTTGCTTAGCCAGCGTCGCACCGAAGCCACACTCCAATAGTCGAATATGCTTGTTCGGCCATCGAATCCGCTGAAGCCCTCGGTGTCGGTTCCGGGTTCGCCCAGCTCCTGCCCGAAATAAATCATCATGGGTCCCACGTTGAACATGGTGCTTACAACGAGCGAGGCCATCTCGCGGCGGGCATCGCCGGCATAGAAAGGCGATGCAAAACGTTGTTCGTCGTGGTTTTCGAGGAAGTTGAGCATCTTTGGAGCGATTCCTTCCACCGTCTGCCAGCAGCCGGTGAGACGAGCCGCCGAATGGTTCTGTGTCTCTATGGCACGAAGCGTGTCATAGAGATTCACTTTGTCATATAGGAAGTCGAAATACCCATAGTCGATGAAAGGACGGTAGAGATTAACATCGTAGATTTCGGCAATGAAAACAATGTCGGGATATTTTTCCTTGACATGCGGAATTGCCCAATGCCAGAAATCGAGAGGCACCATAAATACCATGTCGCAACGGAAGCCATCAATACCTTTAGCGGCCCAGTAGCGCAGGATGTTTAGCATTTTGAGCCACGTGTCGGGGACGGGGTCGAAATGATGCGAACCATTGCCATAGTCCACGCCATAGTTTAGCTTCACCGTATCGAACCAATCGTTAACACCTGGAAAAGCTGTAAAACAGTCATTGCCCGTGGCTTTGGCAGGAAATTCCACGTATGCATCCGGACCGAAACCGAGGTCGACATGAGGCGCGAACTGCTGGCGAGTAAGGTAATAGAAGTTGTTCGACGGCTTAAAAAACATCTCGCGGTCGTCGGCAGCACCGAAATCGGGCACCCCCTTGGGAGCGGCATCGCTGTGGTACTGACGACCTACATGGTTTGGAACAAAATCGATTATAACTTTCAAACCGGCCTTATGGGTGCGATCGACAAGAGCATCGAACTCGGCTCTACGGTCGGGCACAACCACGGCAAGGTCTGGATCTATATCGTAATAGTCGGTGATAGCATATGGGCTGCCCGCATGACCTTTTACAACATGGGGATTATTGCGAGGGATGCCATAGGAAGTGTAGTCGGCGTCGTGAGCATGCTCAATCACACCTGTATACCACACATGTGTAGCTCCGAGGTCTTTAATCGACGCAAGAATAGCATCGTTGATATCGTTCAGTTTGCCCGAACCATTTTGCTGCAGAGTGCCGTTGACTTGAGGCTTCTCACAATAGTTTGTAAAAAGTCGTGGCAGTAACTGATAGATGATTGGTTTGGTGTTCATTATCGTGGTTCAAGAATGAATGGTATCGATTTTTTGAGCCGGAGGGTTCCACATCCCGGCAACCTTCAAGGCCTTGCGCATATGCACATAGCCGTTGACAAAAATGGTTTTTATATTTTTGAGATCGAAAACGGCAAAGTCGGCAATTTCGGGAGTTTCGACCGAAACATCGCATAGACTCATATCTATGCCCTGATTAGCTTTGGCCATGAGGTTGTAGGTGCGCAAAGCCACATCAATTACCGAGTGGATTTTTTTCTTCTGTCGCAGAGGGCTCACATTTATGCCAATGAGAAAATCGCACATTTCTCGAATCATCCAAGCCGGATGATTTCGTAGCACACCACCGTCGACATAGTGCTCGCCGTTGATTATCACAGGAGAAAAAACTATTGGTATAGAGCACGAAGCAATCATTCGCGGGCCGATTTCACCCTTGGAGAACGCAACAGGCTTGCCGGTATCAAGATTTGTGGCTCCTATATAGACCGGAATCGGAAGGTCTTCAAGATTGCGGAAGTTGCCTATTGCTCTCAAAATAAAATTTTTGAATTTGTCGATGGCAAAAATGCCGCCATGCCCAAGTTTTAGTTCGGCAAACGACTTGAGCCCCACCGATGCAAAAAGCTGAGCCATCTGAAGAGGCTTGATTCCTGCGGCATATAGCACAGCAATCACCGAACCGGCACTAACGCCGGCTATAATGTCTGGTTTGAGCCCGGCCTCCTCAATAGCCATCAAAGCTCCGGCATGTGCAAAACCACGCGCACCGCCGCCACTGAGGGCTACCCCAAGACGATAGGGATGCCTTTGGTGTTCGATACTTGGTGTCTGGTCGGTCGGTGTCATAATTCCCTGCCTGTTTTCGAGTGCAAAAGTAGTCATTTTTTCTTGAATTGTCAAATGTTCTTCCTTAACACTTAAAACAAACCTGAAAATACGAGTCTCTTTTGATTTGCATTAATTAACAAATATATGCTCAACGCCGGCACACGCTCGCCCATAACTTTGCATCATCAACCTTAAAAGAACAAAACTATGGAAATAATAATTGTACTCATCTTGCTGCCCTTCTTCATAGCATCACTCGATAATTCCGAAGAAGATCACTTTGGCATCAGGGAGTAGTCGGCAACGGAGAGGACTTCGGTGGAGACTTCACCGAGAGGGCCGCTTTTGGCAAGAACTGCATTCTGGACTTTTACAAAATCGACATACTGCAGGCTGACAGGCTGTCCGTCGGGAAGAATGGCATTCGACAGCTTGAAGCCATTAAACTGACCCTCTACCCCACCGATAGTAGCCTGGAAAGAATCCGAACCGACATTGTCAGCATAGCCCCAATCATAAGGTGGATTTGCCCAAAAGCCATCATCGTCGCGATGGTTCCTAGGCTTGAGCATGGGGCCGGACAAGACATACGACGATGTCTCAATCCACGAAGGATAGTAGAACGGCTGCGGGTGGATCACCGACATATAGTCAATCGAACCTCTTGCCCCATCCGAGGCAGACCACTCTACCGGTGAAGCAGGAGCTTCTGGCCGATAGTATGTCACTGATAATGATGGATTATAGCCATCGTTATCGAATTCGGAGCCTTTCAGCTGATACCATTCATCATCGGGCAAGCCGTTGCCGTTGACATCCTGCATCACCCAGACAATACCGGGTTCGTTGCTGGCTCCGTGCTTGGCAATGAATGAATTGCCCTCTATAGCAAAATCATATTCCGCTCCTTGACCTCCGACACTATGGTCGAAGCCCACCACCATAAAGCCGCCAAACGAGCCGAGCGACACATAGTTGCGCTTTTCAAGTGTTTTCTGCGCCCATGCGATGGCTGCCTGTTCGTCGGCTGCCTGCAATTCCTCACTTTCGCCCACAAACTGTCCCGGAGCAGGTATGTAGCTGAATACTTGCGTGCTGAACATAGACGATGCCGAGGAAGCCGGTCGGCGACGCGAAACTTCGGACTGAGCCACACATTCGACCGTAATAACGGCCTTTATCTCAACAACAAGGCCTTTGTCGTTTTTTTCTTTTGCAGCAACCTCAATATTATATGTACCGGCTTCGGAGGGTGTAAACACGAAATAGCGACCTTCATTGTCAATCTCTTGGCCATTCACAGTCCAAATAAAAGAGGGATTATCGAAACCGACAAGCGAAGGCTCCAGAAATACAGGACGACCGGCAAAAGTAAAACGAGTTGTTGAAGGACTGTTCCACATCACCGGTTCGAACACCACCTTATAATCTCCATATTCCAGCACATTGATTACGAACTCTTTGCAGGAGCTACCATCGCCATTATTGGCAATAACGGCAACATTGAACGCTCCGGGCTTCTCGCCCCGGAAGGTATAGCTGCGCTCTGTGCCCACTGTTTTGCCATCAATCTGCCATTCGACAGAGAATGGCTCAATGTCGTCGTTTTCATATTCGGGAACAAGTAGCAATTCGCTGCCAACACCCATCGTATAACCTCCATCGGGCACTGCAAGCCGAATTACCGGTAAATCTTTGTCGACGACCTCGATTTTCAGCTCCTCACTGGCTCGACCTGCCGACGTAGTCACCGTCAGAACCACATAAAAATCGCCGAGTTCGGACCAGGTATGTGTCCACTCCGGCGCAGTGCATACTGTTTTGCCGTCCATGGACCAAGCATATGATGCATCGGTTGCATTTTTGAAGGACGGGGAAATTGTAAGCACTCCTCCCACCTTCACCACATACACACCCGAGCCGTCGCCATCGAGAACGATTGTCGGAAGACCCTCACCATTAATAACTTCATCCTTATTGCATGCAGCGAAAAGCAGCTGACAGGCAAGCAAAAGAAGCAAAAATTTTGTATTGAACGCTATATTATTCATGAGCTGTCATTTTTTCTTTGGCAAAATTACACTTTTTCTCCGACAAAAATGTTTAATTTTGCACATATAATGACAAACGACATGAAACCTGAACTTATAATATTCGATTTTGACGGCACACTTGCCGACACCGCAAGCAACATACTCGCAACATTCGCACTCACAATTGCCAAATTAGGACTTGAGCCTCGCAGCGACGCACAATGCCGCGCCACCATCGGCATCCCCCTTCGCGACGGCTTCAAAATGCTCTACCCCAAAGCAGAAAATACCGAGCTCGACAATTATGTACGAGCCTACCGTGAGCAATATTTTTCCGACCCGGCAAACATGGTGCCCAAACTCTATCCCGGCGTTGTCGAAACCCTCGACGAAATCCAAAGGCAAGGCATAGAAATGGCTGTTGCCTCATCACGCACCAAGCAGTCGCTGCTCGAATTCTGCAAAGCCACCGATATATCCAAATATTTTGCAATGATTCTTGGCTGCGACGATGTGACGCATGCCAAGCCAAACCCCGAACCGGCACTCACCATCATCAAAGCCCTTGGCAAGAAAGCCGACAGCAGCGTTATGGTCGGCGACATGCCGGTAGACATAGAAATGGGCCGCAGAGCAGGATGTATCACCGTCGGGGCCGAATATGGCAACTCGTCGGACACAGCACTCGAAAAAGCCGGAGCCGACTATATAATCAATCACATGCCCACCTTGCTCCCGGCACTGGGCGTGGCAGAATAAAGGTAGGAAGCACCATCGAAGGGTTCGTAGTCCGCAGTCTCGAACCTTTCTATATCCTGCCGACATGCTATTTCGAAATGAGCATAGGCTATGCCCATATCGAGCATGGCAAAACGGCCGGTGTCAACAAAATAAAAATCCACCCTCCCCTTCCGGGCTATGGCTCGCCATGGCTGTAGATTTCGTGCCGATGGAGCGAGCCGCACGGCTTCAAGTGCCGTGCGAAACTCCTCGCCGCCCTCCATACGGAAAAGTTCGTCGAAAGACTTGCGATGCCTGCTGCGTACTACGGAACGCATCAGCCTGTCGCGCCAGGTTGTTTTCTCGGCCCTGCATCCTGCCACAATAACCGCCGCCAGGTTCTCTCCTCGCCCGAGCTTTGCTTTTGCCGCCAGTTCAGAGGAATTGAAAGTTGCGCCTAACCAACAGGAGCCAAAGCCCAAGGCCGTGAGCGTAAGCACAGCCCATTCACCCCAACGACCGGCTTGAAACTGCGCCCGTGGGGAGCCGTCAGTCACCATCGCAATAGCCACAGTCGATTTCGACACAACACCGTAAGTGCCCACACGGCCATTAATCCCGTCGAGGAGCACCATGCGTACACCGGCAGGCATTTGCATTGCTAATTTATCAATCTCCTGCAAGGCGGCAAAAGAAAGCTCTCCACCCGAGAAGGAACGGGTGGAAGAGCGGTTAATAATAGCTTGACACAGGTCCATTTCAACGAGCATTCACGACATTGAGCACCTGCTCTTTTATTTGCTTCATGCCCTGTACGGTTGGATGACCCTGACGTTTGTCTATGTTGTGTAGCATTATAGCTTCCACACCATAATGCTTACAAACCTCAACAATCGACGATTCGACGGCCTTGTCGAGAACATCGTTAACTATCACAAAAATAGTAGTCCCTGGATAAAGTTTTTGAGCTTCGTTGAGCATATATGCAAAGGCAGGACGAAACTCATAGAGATGTCCTCGTTTGAAATCGCTGTAAACAAATTCGCCCAGCGGAGCTTTTGCCCAACTATCGTTGGTTGCACCAAAAATGAGAATGACATCGGGGCTTCCGAGACGAGGAAGACGCGTAATGAACGAACGGTCGGAATAATCATCGAAATGATAGCCGGAATTGCACACCGTCGAGCCACTGTACGACTCGTTGACACCGAGAATAAAACCACCATCGTTGACAACTTGCCACCACCATGTCTGGCGCACATCGTTAACATCCGTTTTTTCGGCCTTAGGATTGGCATCATACCATGTGCGGTTACCTTCGGGTACATAACCTTTAAAAGTCGAGTAGGAATCTCCAAGGATAGAAACCACAGGCTTGGCCTTGATGGTCGGAGCCGCAAAGCAGCTCTGCACACCTGCTATCAGAAGCAGTACGAAAAGAAATGTGTTTAGTCGTTTCATTGTTAAAAACTTTGGATGGGCAAAGGTAATTCATTTGTGGCAAAAAATTCATTATCTTTGTAAAAAAATTGACAGCATGGAACAAGATTTTGAACTCGAATGGCAAAAGATGCTAAACGGCGAGGTTTATGCCGCCGGCATGCCACAATTTTTGGACAGACTGATGGCTGTGCGCGAAAAAATTCGTGATTACAACGACCTGCGTCCATCCGACAAAGAAGGTCTCGCTACAGCCTTGCGCTCCATACTTGGCTCGTGTGGCGAAAAGGTGATAGTCAACCAACCATTCCGCTGCGACTACGGCGAGAACATCAGCATAGGCAACGATGTTATAATCAATTTCAACTGCACAATATTGGACGAAGCACATGTGAGCATCGGCAACCATGTGTTCATAGGTCCCAACGTAAGCATCTACACAGCCTGCCACCCCCTTGAAGCCGCCGAACGGAACCGCCATGTACAATGGGCCGAAGGGGTGACAATAGGAAACGATGTTTGGATAGGTGGCAGCGTGACCATTCTCCCCGGCGTGCACATTGGCGATGGCTGCGTCATAGGCTCGGGAGCAGTTGTGGTCCGCGACATACCTGCGCGGCACCTTGCAGTAGGCAACCCTGCCCGCCCAATCCGAAAAATCTAAAAATAGACTACCAGCCTCCGGAGGCACCACCGCCGCCGGTCATTCCGCCGCCGAAACCGCCGCCGAAGCTGCCACCGCCACCAAAGCTGCCACCGGAACCATGACCGCCTCCTCCGGTGGGAATAACCACCACCATGGGAATGACGTATGGAATAAGATTGACGTAGCGGCAATTGCGACAAGTGTATTCGTGGAGGCCGCGCCCTTCTCGCCCTACTCCGGCTTGTTGCACAATGCGGTCGCGGGTGTGGACAGAAGTCATCCCACCGCATTGCGGGCAACGGTGCACACCGCTGTGAGCCTGTTGGTAAGGCTCAATGTCCGTTTCGGCACATTCGGGACACAACCACACATCGTAGTCGACAGTGCCCAACTGTTCCTCTGTGTCCTGCACGGGAGTGAGATAGTCGTTGTCGTGCACTTCGTCCACTTTGTTCATTCGCGCACCGCAACGGGGACATTTTCGCGGAGTGTTGCGCCATTTATTAAGGAGAAGAATGAGCGGAATAGATGCAAGAGCCGGCAACCCCAGCCCAACAAAAGTCAATGCCAGACTGATTGGTTTTAGACCTGCCATGGCCATATACTTTTGATGCATCGACTTTCCGCGGTTGCGCTGCAGCATTACAAGGAGTATTACTACGAGCACCATCGTTATTACGGCACCCCAAGCCATCCAGCCGTAGAAGAAATCGGCAAGGTTTGCCGATTCGTCTTTGCCAAAATCGACATCGCGTTCGCCCGACTTAATCTCGGCAGCCGCTTCGGGCTTGGTAAGAATATCGTTTACCGCCATAGATGCCGCTAGCAAGCCTTCATCGAAATTTCCTCGTTTGAATGCCGGAAACATCTTATCACGCAAAATCTTGCCACAAACAATGTCGGGCATAAGCCCCTCGAGACCATAACCGGGACGAATAGCAGCACGTCGCAAATCCTTGGCAACAAGGACAAGAAGTCCGTTGTCGACATCTTTTTTACCCAATCCCCAGGCCGAGAACAGTTCTGTTGCAAAATCATCTATGTCGCCGCCTTCAATGTCGTCGACCACCACCACCACGGCTTCAACCGAAGTCGACCGTCTGATGTTTCGCATAATGTTGTCAATTTCCGACACTGTCCTGGCGTTGAGAATGCCGTCGGGATTGCTCACATATCGGCTGCTGTCGGCCACATGTACGTTTGGAATTTCGTCAACGGTATATGTTCGAGCCGCCAGAGAAACTGCGTACAGAAGAAATAAGACTGTGAGGATAATGAATTTTTTCATACTGCAGGAAGAGAGGTACCGTTAAGTTTTCGATAGAGGTCGAGAGCATAGACATCGGTCATGGCCGACACATGGTCGAGCACGGCCTGAATGCGTGCGAATATGTCCGGAGCGCCCACATCGTACTGTTCCGGAAATTTTGCAAGAAGAAGACGCGAGTAGTTTAATTCGGGCTGTATCACTGCCTGGCAGAGGCGTTCCATCAGAAAGGTGATGATTCGATTACCGGCCAATTCAATATCAACAACTTCGGCCGAACGATATATTTTGTTCCACGAAATATCGCTGCATTTTTTATAACCATCGCGTCCGAGCGCAGTAATATGGTCCAGAAGAGAACCTTCGAATGTTCCGTCAAGAATCTTAAGTTCGCCATCGATAAAGGCTTGTGCACATTGTTGCACCAGCGTACCCACCACGCACGAGCGCAGATAAGCAATTTTTTCGTTTGGATCCGATACCCTGCCCATGTGCCGCTCCATCTGAGAGCGACGTTCGGCAGTGAAGAAACTCATAAAAGCGTCTATCACCGTTTCGGTTGACAGAATCTTGAGTTTGTGGGCATCTTCAATATCCATAACCTCATAGCAAATATCATCGGCAGCCTCAACGATGTAGACCAAAGGATGACGGGCATAGTGCAGCGGCTCGCCCTCTGCCGACAGACGCAACATCCCCAACTCGTCGGCCACTCGCTTAAAGTCGTCCTTTTCGGTCTGAAAGAATCCGAATTTTCCCTTTGGCGAAATTATAGATTCATATGGATATTTGACAATCGAGGCAAGGGTGGAATATGTCATGGCAAAACCTCCCTGCCTCCGTCCGTTGAACTGATGGGTTAGCAGACGGAAAGCATTGGCATTACCCTCGAAACGTGTGAGATCGGTCCATTGGGCATCGGAGAAACGCTCCCGCAACGACTTGCCGGCACCTTCGCTGAAGAAGGTGCCTATAGCGCGTTCGCCCGAGTGCCCGAATGGAGGATTTCCGAGGTCGTGTGCCAGGCATGCGGCAGCCACAATGTCGCTCAGGTGGGCAAAATGTTCGGTGGGACAAGCTTTGGCAGCATATTTATCGGCGAGGGCCACCGCCACAGTGTCGGCCATGGACTTTCCGACACACGCCACTTCCATGCTGTGTGTCAGACGGTTGTGGACAAAAATGCTACCCGGCAGAGGAAACACCTGCGTCTTGTTCTGCAAACGCCTGAACGGCGACGAAAAGACAAGACGGTCGTAGTCGCGCCTGAAGTCGGTGCGTATGGTGCTTTTCTTTGGGTCGTGGTAGTCCTCAAGACCAAAGCGCTTGTCATTTACAAGCTTGTCCCACGTCATTGCCTGAGCCATTTTCAGCCAAAGATATAAGCCTCGTCGGAGCTGTTACCAAGATAGGTTGAAGGAGAAAGGGCAGACAGTTCGGCCCGTACCTCCTCGCTGATGCCTTGCAAGCCTGCAATAAAGTCGGCAATGGCTTTGGCATCGATATGTGTATTTGTACGAGTGAGGGCCTTTAGTGCTTCGTATGGTTTGGGATAGCCTTCGCGGCGAAGAATGGTCTGTATGCCTTCGGCCACAACAGCCCAGTTGTCCTCGAGATCGGCTGCAATAGCAGCGGAATTGACAATGAGCTTGCCCAGACCCTTTTCGGTTGATTTTGCAGCTATTAGCATGTGCGCCAACGGCACTCCGAGATTGCGTATTACCGTCGAATCGGTGAGGTCGCGCTGCAGACGCGACACGGGCAGCTTCATGGCCAGATGGGCAAGAATGGCGTTTGCAATACCAAGGTTTCCCTCGCTGTTTTCAAAGTCGATTGGGTTGACCTTGTGAGGCATAGCCGACGACCCCACCTCTCCGGCTTTGATGCGCTGTTTGAAATAGCCCAGCGAGATGTAAGTCCAGATATCGCGGTCAAGATCCAGCACAATGGTGTTGAGGCGGCGCAGACCGTCGAGTTGGGCAGCAAGGCCGTCGTAGTTGGAAATCTGTGTTGTCAGGTATTCGCGTTCAAGACCAAGACGACGCAGGAAGTCGGCAGCAAACGAAGGCCAATCAATATTCGGATAGGCAGCATAGTGAGCATTGAAATTGCCAGTGGCTCCACCAAATTTTCCTTTGGAAGGCAATTCGAGTATTGTGTCTATTTCCACACGCATGCGGTTTAGGAACACAGCCAGTTCTTTACCGAGCGTTGTTGGCGAAGCGGGCTGTCCGTGAGTGCGAGCCAGCATTGGCATATTCACCAGTTCGCGGGAAAGCTCAAAGAGCTGAGCCCACACTTTCTTATATTCTTCGACAACGGCACGAAGACCGTCGCGGAACATCATGGGGAAAGCCGTATTGTTGATGTCCTGGGAAGTGAGGCCGAAATGTATGAATTCCTTTACATCGGAAAGACCGAGTGCATCAAATTTTTCTTTCAGATAGTACTCTACGGCCTTTACATCGTGATTTGTAATTTTCTCTATGTCCTTAACTTTTTGGGCTTCATCGACGGTGAACACCGAGGAGCGGTAGATATTGCGCAGAGCCTCGCATTTTTCGGCATCGAGTGCAGGGAGCTGAGGCAGCCCTACGTGGGACAGGGCGATGAAGTATTCCACCTCTACCATTATTCGGTAGCGGATTGTTGCATATTCCGAAAAATATTCGGCAAGCATGGATGTTTTGTCGTGATAACGGCCATCGATAGGCGAAACGGCCGTGAGAGGTGTAAGTATTGCAGACATAATGTACTTATGGTTGGAAACTATCTATATGACGTTGTTTTTTTTCTTCGAAAATATCGCTGATTGTGAGGAGAATGCCGCTCTCTTCGACATCGCCGAATTCATCGTTTACTGCGGTGCCGAACATGCGCATTGTCGGAGAGAGGCTCATATATGCATGCACCAGCGGTGGAATGGTTCGACCTTGCTCACGCACTCGTGCGTTAAGGATGCGAAAGTCGTTTTTAAAATCGCCTCCGGTGAAAATAGCATTCATTTCAGCCGTGTCGATATTCGTTTCAAGGGGATGGACAGGCTCTACCAGTTTGTCGGGATCGGGGAAATATTTGTGAAGGAAAAAGAGAATCATGTTTCGACACCTTTCAATGTAGCTTGGATACATCGTAACCTTTCCAAAAAGATATTTTATGTCGGGATTTAGCACTGTTAGCGAGCCCAGACCGTCCCACAGGTTGTCCAGCACATATATTGCCTGGGCATTGGAGCGTGTCGACTGATATTCAAGCCTGACAAACGAGCGTCCCAGCTCAATGGTATATGGCAGATAATCATTTAGGAAACATTGCGAAAACCGGAACATGTGGCTTGTGGCAATGCGAGGGCTACCGTCGGGAAGCATCACAATATCTCGACCAAGGATAAAGCGGTATCCACCGAGAATTAGTTTTTTCTCCGGGTCCCATACAATGAGCTGGCTACATGGCGGCTCCATTGTGTCGAAAAAATCAATGTCACATTCTTTGCCTGTACCTCCGCCGGATGTGCGGAAAGCGATTTCGCGCAGACGGCCAATTTCACGCATCACGTTAGGGCTGTTGTGGCAATTGACCACATAGAGATCGTTTCTGCCCTTGTTTGCGTGGCGCAAAAAACGTTCTGCGGTGAGTTCTGCTTCAATCAACTGTGGATCGACAGGTTCTATGATTCTTTGGTTCATTTCTGATTATTTTCGAGTGCAAGGCTATAGACTGCGGCACGAACTTCAGCGGCCTGCGCAGCAGCTTCTGAACCACCACGTAACGCCTGCCAATCAATCGGCTTGCCACAGCGAAGAGTGAACGTGCTTCCCGATGCCCGAAACACTTCGCGCGGCAGCAGAATCATCTCGATGTTGAACTTAATGCCGAGGCGTCGTCGCCAGCGGGCAACACGGTAGAACAGGGATGAGTTGTGGCCTTCGAAATGCACCGGTACAACATCTCGCCGGCTTTCTATAGCTTTGGTTATAAACATTTTATTCCATGCCAAGTCGGCAATCTCGCCATTATCGAGCAGCCGCGAGCACAAGCCTGCCGGATAAACAATTACTGGTTCGTCACCTTGCAGGATACAGTCGAGGCTCTGCGATGTGTTCCGGTTTTGGCGTCCATGTTTGTTGACGGGGACAAAACAGTCGGTGAGCGGCTCAACGGCCATAAGCAGGTCGTTTACAACAAAATGTATCGGCTTCCCATAGAGCCTCGATGCCCACGAAATCATACTCATACCGTCGAGACCGCCCAGAGGGTGGTTGGCGGCTATGATAATTCGAGGATTTCGAGGCATATTTTCTTCGCCAACGACATTGAGATGCACATCCAAATCGCAAAGCACACCATCGCAAAAGTCAGCTCCTCTCAATGGGAAATTGTTCTCCAATAACGAATTAAGTTTATCCTGACATACAATGCGTTCAAGAGCACGTATCAAAAAACGCGGCACCCGGCGGCTTTTGCTGCCGAGCCGCCGAGAGATAATCTCCTGAAGGTCGATGCGTATGGGCTTTGACTGTGGCATGGTTCAAATAAAGTGCAAAATTAAGAATTTTCGTCCAATAACACATCCTTTGCCGTCAAAAAACCGGGATATTTTTATTACTTTTGCCACCGTTATGATGACAAATGTTCTGATTTCGGCAGCGTGGCTTGGCATAGCATCACTCCTTGGCTCGGGCATAGGATTGATAATCAAGCGTATTCCGCACAAATGGAATGACATTTTCCTGGGATGCTGCGCCGGCATGATGCTGGCGGCATCGCTTGTGTGCCTCATTCTTCCGGCCATCGACATGGTGCCCCTCGGCCAGATATGGCAACCATTGGTCGGTGTGGCAGCCGGAGTGGCCCTTATCAGCCTCCTCGACTATGTGACACCACACTTGCACAAACTCAGCGGTCTTGAAACAGAGAAACACCACAACAAAACCACGGCCGACAAAGTGCTGCTTTTTGTGCTAGCCATAGCGTTGCACAAATTTCCAGAAGGTCTCGCCGCAGGGGTGTCTTTCAACGACGGAGATCTGGGGAATGCCTACGCACTGTCCATCACCTTAGCCCTTCAGAACATACCGGAAGGCATGGTTGTGGTGACACCTCTCATTATGGTAGGTGTCCGACCCCTACGCGTGCTGGGAATAGCTCTCATTGTGGCAGCTCTCGAAGTGGCCGGAGTGTGTGCCGGTTTCTGGCTTGGCGAAATATCGTCGCTATTCCTGCCCGCCCTCACAGCCATGGCCGGAGGGGCGATGCTCTATATCATCAGCGACGAGATGATACCCGAAACCCACGCACACGGTTTTGAGAAACCGGCCACATATGCCCTCATTGCAGGGGTGATGCTCATGTTGATGATCGAACGAATGTAGCAAATCAAAATTATGTGATTTTTTGCATATTTAGATTAAAAGAGCTATTTTTGCAGCATAAACCGATTGAAACATTCCAGATTAATGATATGAAACGATTCATCACAGTAACAATGGTGCTCGCAGCCGCCGCTGTAGCCGCACAAGCGCAGAAAGTCTACCAGGCATCCACACGCTATGGAGCTGATGTAAAGCTCTATGTAGTTGACAACGAAAGTGCTGCCGACATTGTGGTGTTCCGCACCGACAAAGCCGACGACAGCAAAGTGGGCGAAAACAACGGCACATGGTATTTCTGCGACCAACCCGGCCAGGCCGACAAAAAAGTATTCTTCGTTGAAAAGCCCTATCAGGCCGACATCAAAGTGTTCTTTACCGATTCGAAATACCGGGCCGGATGGAAGGATAGCTCGAGAAGCTCGCTCATGCGTTGAACTTGCGGCGTAAATCATTGCGAAAAAAATTTGGTCGGTTGGCAAAAATGATGTATTTTTGCACAAAGAACCGTAATAAACATGGAAAGAATGAAACAGTGTCCACGATGCCACCGCTATGTCAATGATACAGAGCGTGGTTGTTCCTATTGTGGTTACGAATTTGAATCGCAGACCACACCTCCGCCCTACTCACCACAGCAAACCTATCCTGCCGACAATCCTTTTGATGCATGCGGTCCTGAGGGAAAGAGCCGAGGAGTGACAGCATTGCTTGCAATTCTTATAGGTGTTCTTGGCGTGCAATACTTCTATCTTGGCAAAACATCGGCCGGCATCCTGAGCATCATTCTGTCGCTGGTAACATGCGGTTTATGGCAGATTATCACCATTATCCAAGGCGTTCTGATGTTCTGCATGACAAACGAACAATTCCGCCAGAAATACGTTCTCTCCAACAGCTCTTTTCCAGTCTTCTGACCATAAAGGCTAACATAACATAAAAATAAAAAAAATTCGCAATGACTATTGACGATTTCAATTTCAAAGGCCATAAAGCCATAGTTCGCGTAGATTTCAACGTTCCCCTCGACGAGAACGGCAACATCACCGACGACACCCGCATCCGCGGCGCACTGCCCACCCTCAAGAAAATTCTTTCGGACGGCGGCTCCCTCATCCTGATGTCGCATATGGGCAAGCCCAAAGGCAAAGTAAACCCCAAACTCTCGCTGTCGCAAATCAAAGAAACCGTAGGTAAATACCTCGGTGCCGACGTTCAGTTTGCCAATGACTGCATGGCAGCCGACGACCTTGCCGCCAACCTCCAGCCCGGCCAGGTGCTCCTTCTGGAGAACCTTCGTTTCTATCCTGAAGAAGAAGGCAAGCCCATGGGCATCGAAAAAACCGACCCCGCCTACGACGCAGCCAAGAAAGAAATGAAGGCCCGCCAGAAAGATTTTGCACAGAAACTGGCTTCATATGCCGACGTATATGTGAACGACGCTTTCGGCACCGCACACCGTCGCCATGCCTCCACTGCTGTCATCGCCGATTTCTTCGACACCGACCACAAGATGCTCGGCTATCTCATGGAGAAAGAAGTGAAAGCCGTCGACAACATCCTCAAAGACATCCGTCGTCCCTTCACCGCAATCATGGGCGGTTCCAAGGTTTCCACCAAGATTGGTATTATAATGAACCTTATGGACAAGGTTGACAACCTTATCCTCTGCGGCGGCATGACCTACACCTTTGCCCGCGCTATGGGCGGCAAAGTGGGCAACTCCATCTGCGAAGAAGACAAGCTCGACCTGGCCCTCGAAATCATGGCAAAAGCCAAAGAAAAAGGTGTAAACCTGGTTCTTGGCAGCGACTGCGTGGCAGCTGATGCATTCAGCAACGATGCAAACACACAAGTTTGCTCTGTTATGGACATTCCCGAAGGCTGGGAAGGTCTCGATGCAGGTCCCGAAACTCGCAAACTCTTTGCCGAAACCATCGAACCCTCGAAGACCATCCTTTGGAACGGTCCTGCCGGCGTGTTCGAATTCGACAACTTCACAGCCGGTAGCCGCGCTATCGCCGATGCTATTGTAAAAGCTACCAAAAACGGCGCATTCTCGCTCGTTGGTGGCGGCGACTCGGTTGCATGCGTCAACAAGTTCGGCCTGGCCGACGAAGTTTCTTATGTATCGACAGGCGGCGGAGCCCTCCTCGAAGCCATCGAAGGCAAAGTGCTCCCCGGCGTTGCAGCCATCAAGGGCGAATAAAACGATATTTCAAGTTCTCTTTGTTTGACAATTGCGGCGGCCTGCGTTTTTGCAACCGCCGCAATTTTTATTGTTCAAAAATGTACGACCAACAATTCTTCGACTGGATCAACAGCCATCACAATGAAGACCCTCAAGCACTAAGGCTCAAATATGCCGGTAAAACCAGCGATTTCGACTATGCCGCGGCAATCACCCAGATTGAATGTCGCCGACGCTTTGCCGGCAAACTGCGGAGCACCTTGGCATCCTTCCCTCATTTTTTCTTTCCCTCGCTACTGGCCGGCGAACAAAGCACCGGCGACATGCTCGCCCACTACCATGCCGACCTCTCGGCAGAAGCATTGACCGCCGTCGACCTCACTGCCGGTCTGGGCATCGACTGCTTTGCCCTTGCCGCTAAAGGGCTAAAAGTCACTGCCGTAGAGCTTGACAGCCGGCGTGCCGAAGCTTTGAAATATAATGCCGATGGTATGGGGATGCACATAGACGTTGAGTGCGATGACTGCCGAAATTTCATTGAGCGACAACTCACCGCGGGGCATCACTACGATTTGGCATTTATCGACCCGGCACGCCGTGCCGGCGACGGCAGCCGTATCTATGCCCTTGCCGATTGCCGGCCCGATGTCTTGGCAATGATGCCTTTGTTGGAGCGTTTTTGCACACGTCTTATTATCAAGGCATCGCCGATGCTCGATGTAGCGCACACAATTGCCTCGCTGCCTGTCAGGCCTCAACGTCTGATATGCCTTGGAAGCACTTCGGAATGTAAGGAAATTGTGGCTGTCATCGATTTTGAAAACGAAACAAAGGAGACAATCATCAGCGCTGTGAGCATCCACAACAAGGGCACGGCAAGCATCTACAACTTTTTGCGCAGCGAAGAAGCTGCACAGGCCATGCCGGCACCGGGAGCCCCGGTCAAAGCCGGCGACTATATCTACGAGCCCTACCCCTCACTGATGAAAGCCGGAGTTTTCAAACTCTTGGCACGCGACTACGACCTTAACATATTCACCGCCAACACCCGCCTTTTCTATAGTGAGACACCAAAAGAGTTCGAAGGCGAACGCTACAAGGTGCAGGCCGTCTACCCCTATGCTTCGAGGATAATCAAACGGTTCAAAAAAGAATATGGAAAGATAAATGTTGCAGTACGTAATTTCGGCATGACGGCCGATGCGTTGCGACGGAAACTGGGCGTTGACGATGGTGGCAGTCTAAGGGTCTACGGCTTGACCGACAACCGTGGCGAACGTCTGCTCGTCGTTGTTGCCAAAGCCTGAAATACTTGCGGGAGCACGGCATGAGAATCGTCGTTGACAATAGTCTCCACTATATCAAGAGGTTCGGCAGGTTCTTCATCGGCTCGTTGAGCATCCATCCGGGCAGTCACAGCTTCGGCAGCGATACCGTTGCGTCGCATCACACGCGCCACTCTCAACTGCCTCGGAGCCACAACTCGCCACTCCTCGTCGACCATTGCAGAAAGCCCCGACGAATATAGAATGGCTGATTCGACAAACACAATGTCGCCCAATTGGGCTGCATGCCATTTATGGAGCCATACTCTGACTGCATTATGGACTATGGAGTTTAGCCTCGAAAGTTTCTTCTCATTTCCGAATACTTCGGCAGCAAGGCGTTGCCGATTGATTTTACCGTCAACGACAGCTTCGGCACAAATCTCAGCCTCTATGCGTTGACGAATTTCTATATCCTTGTCCATCAACGCCTTGGCTTCGGCATCACAGTCGAAAACCTCGAAACCAAGCACACGCAGCACGCGGCTGACAACAGATTTTCCGGCACCAATACCTCCCGTAATGGCAATGAGACGAGCAGCCATCAGTGACGTTCGATTATATACTCGGCACTATCGGCCGACAGTTGAACATTTTTGAGCTGCGGAGCAACATCCACAAGGTTGAGACGCACCATCTTCGCTCCCGGTTTGATGCTGCGGAAGTCGGCAACAACGCGGAAATTGGTCGCTGACCGGCTGTAGGCACTGGTCGGAACCATAAAGAAAGCATCAATTTGGGCAGGGAAAGTGATGAGTTTGATATTTCCCGGCACATTGACAGGCTCAATCACCACTTTGCGGCTTTTGAAAATCATAGGTTCGACATTAAACACCACATCCACACTGTCGGGAATGGCTCGCGTTCCCGGAGGAACAATAAGCTTTACACGGCGCGTGGTGCTTGACTGAAGAGCCGTCATACGCACAGGCTCGGTCGATATGGAAATGTTGTCGGGCAATTTGACGTTAGTGGCAAGAAAAAGGTCAACACTGTCGGGCTGCACATGAGGCATACCCACGAGAGCCGACTGTGGAGCTGCCGTAACTTTATAGTCCAATCTCACCGGCAAACGATACCCGCTGTGAGTGGTATAGGGCAATATCAGACTGTCGGGGTAAACAACAATAACCTGCGATCCGCCCGTTGCATTGCGCACCAATGCTTTAAGGTCGGCATTACTCAGCCGGATGGCTCCATTGGAGCGATAGGCCCTGAAATCCACATTTAGGTCGGGAGCCCCGCCTGCACTCATCTTTATAATCTGGGTGCCTTTGCCTCTAAGGCTGACGCTCAGAGCCTCGGGTCCGCGGTTGATTAGCGTAACCGAATCGGGGATATGGGTAATTTTAAGCGGCATGCGTATGTCGCGCTGCACATCTTCGTTGAGCGAAAGCACAGCCCAAAGGATGGTGGAAATAAACACAAAAAGCAAAAACATCAGCGCATCGCGCCCACGAGGTGAGCGCAATGCAGCCAATGCTTTTTCTATATATCCACCGACATTCATGCCGATGCAGAATTATTTCTGTTCGCCGTTCTGGCTTGCCTGGTTGGCATCCTCGGCCGAAGGATATACCGAGCCTTTATCGATGCGGATGGTCACGCCCTTGGTAATTTCCACAACGAAATAGAGGTCGGCCACTTCGCGAATTGTGCCGAAAATTCCGCCGGCAGTCACAATCTTGCTGCCAGATCCAAGGCTTTCACGGAATTTCTTGATTTCTTTCTGACGTTTCTGCTGTGGACGAATCATGAAGAAATAGAAGATGGCAAAGAGAGCAACAATCATCAGGATGCTGCTCAGGCCGCCGCCGGCGGGTGCTTGGTCAAGGAGAATAAAATTCATATTCAATAATTATTAGATGTTATCAATCGAGTTTTTTATTGATGATGCCCTCTTCGTTGAGCATCTTTGTCACCGAGCAAAGAATGCCGTTGATAAACTGCCCGCTGCGCAGTGTGCTGTAGTTATTGGCAATTTCGATATATTCGTTCATTGTCACCGGCACGGGGATAGAAGGGAAATTGACAATTTCGGCAATGGCCGTGAGCATGAGCACGATGTCCATAAATGCCAGTCGTTCGGTATCCCACTGCTTTGTGTCGATAAAGCGGTCGATGTAGCTGCGGTAGAGAATCCGGTTTTGAACCACATTGTCGAAAAGCTTGCCTCCGAACTTCTCGTCGTCGCTGTTCATAAATTTGGGGAGCAGCTCGATTTTGCCTAATTCTGCGGGTGTCTCACCGGCTTCGGCCGGGGCATACGAGCGGCGTATAGTTTTGAGAACGAAAGTGCCCATAATAGGAAGGTCGTCGTTCCAGTAAACGCTGCGAGTCTCCAGACAGTCGCTCAGTTCGTCGGAAGGCAGCACTATGGAGCGCATTATCTCGCGCCAGAAAGCGGCATCGGTAGCAAAGTCGCCGGGCTGAGTCTGCATATATTCGGCATATGCATCAGTAGCCATTATGCGGTCGAGCAATGTGTTGGCTGCAAGATCGCTGTCGCGCCACTGCGCGGGATCGGCCTCGGGGTTTTGGTCAACATACTCGTTCAGGGCATCGCACTTGCGCAGGGCTTCGACAAACATATTGTCGACAAAGCGCAGATTGGGGTTGAGGTCGTCGGGGGTGGGCAGATATTTGTTTTTGGCATCCTCAAGGCGTTGCTTCTGTACGTCGGCAAGAAGTATCGGCATACGCAGCAAGCCGTGATATAGGCTGTAAGCCATTGACAGCGAGGTATCGAGATCTTTTCGGGCTTTGGCAAGTGTCGAATGTGTGTCGTCGAAAGTTGCCAGTGTGTCGGTGAAAAGTTTCAAGCCGGCTTCGTGGCCAACGCGACTGAATCGTTCGTCACGGCGGAACACACGCTCCAGAGCTTTATTACGGTGTATCGTTGTCGAAAAAAGAACGGACCAGAAGTCGACGTTGTCCTTTGCTGTGAGTTTGCGTTTGCGTTTGAAATCGTTGTAAATTGCCGACTGACATATTGCCTGATAAAGCTCGGGAAGAGCGCTGTCGCACTTGCCGATGATGTCGGAATGCTGACGGATGAGCGTCATCAGCGCACTGTCGGCGCGCAAACTACGACCGAGGGTGTTTTTCTCAAGCACCTGGTCGGAAGGCAGTGTTTTGCCGCTGCCAAGAGGCTGCCCCGAAAGTTTCAGTAAAAGTACGAGGTAATCCAGATAAACCGAATAGGCGAATAAATGATCACGGTCGGTATCGCTGCTGCTCGGCGGTGTTGCAAGTGTAAACTCGCTGCGGGTCAGTAGATATGAATAGAGAATCTGAATAGTCTTGATTCTTATTAAACTACGGTTTATCATATATTATATTAATGTTCTATCTTTGTCTTTTTGCGCCACAAAGTTAAGGAGAATTTTCGACAATGGCAAAAAAAACAATCCTACACATCACTAATTTTCCTTGCCCGCACAGTCCATGGGGGCAGGGTTGAGATTTCTTCAACGGGAAAATTTTTACATTTGCCGGAAGATTCAAACAAACAATAAACAACATTCAAAAAAAGAGGGGCCTTCCGGAGTGGAAAGCCTCTCTTTGCAGTTATTTCGACTGTCGAATTATTCGGGACGACGGGTCTTTTTGCCGTAGCCGTACTGAGCAGCAGCACCGAGTTGTTCTTCGATGCGGAGGAGCTGGTTGTACTTGGCCATACGGTCGGAACGGCTTGCCGAACCGGTTTTGATCTGACCGGCGTTGGTGGCAACGGCGATGTCGGCGATGGTAGCATCTTCGGTTTCGCCAGAACGGTGCGAGATTACAGCGGTGTAGCCATTACGCTGAGCGAGTTCAACGGCGCGGAGGGTTTCGGTGAGCGAACCAATCTGGTTAACCTTGACAAGGATGGAGTTTGCGCAGCCGAGTTCGATACCTTTTTCGAGGTACTTAACATTGGTAACGAAGAGGTCGTCGCCAACGAGCTGGCAACGGTCGCCGATGAGGTCGGTGAGGATTTTCCAGCCTTCCCAGT